>JAIXOF010000185.1 GCA_027486935.1 Cyanobium sp. C1_MAG_00004
CGTCGCCGTCTCCCCTGCGGGGCAGGCGACTCCGCTGGGATCTCCCGCCGCCGTCATGGACGGCACTTGGCATCACCTGGCCGCGACCTACGACGGGCGCGTTCTCGTCTCGTATGTGGACGGCCGCCCGTCGTCGAGCGTGGCCGTCTCGTCTGCAGCGATGTCCTTCCTCGCTGCGGCCGCGAACGAGTCGTCGTTCGTCCTCGGCGACTCGCTCCCCGGCCTTGCAGCCGAGCCCTTCGCCGGGCTCATTGACGACGTCCGTGTCTATGCGCGGGCCTTGGACGCATCGGAGGTCGCGTCCCTCGCTCTCCCTCCTCTTCCGTCCTTCCCGAACGCCATCACGCCCCGGTGGTCTCCGGGCGCCACGTCCTACACGTACGTGTGCGCCGCGGGCTTCTTTGGCCCCGCCCTCACGCTCGCCCAGGACCCCGCCGACCGGTCGTGGGTCTGGGACGGCCCTCGGCCGCTTGTCTGCACCCCGTGCGTTGACGGGACCTACAGCTTTGCGGGCTCGTCGGCGTGCTCCCCGTGTGCCGTCGGCTCTATCTTCGTCTCCGCGTCCCTGCCGTGCGTTCCGTCCCCCGACGCCCTCGGCCCCTCGGACCCCGTGTTCTTCTTGTCCGGGGATGCCGACGAGGGCGCCTTTGCGTTCCGCGTCCAGAACCTCACGGGCGTCCCCGCACGCTACGTGCGAGTCACGGCTAACTTGAGGTCCATGGTGAACTTCAACGAGATCGAAGTCTACGAGGGATCCGTCAACGTCGCGCGCGGCAAGACTGCCATGATGTCCACGGCGGCGTACAACGACGGTGTCGTCTGGGGCCCGGCCAACGCCATCGACGGCACGCCCCTCACCGCCAGCAGCATCGACGTGTATACTGGCGGCGCCTATTGGGAGGTCGACCTGGGCCGCGAGTTTTCGCTCACAGCTCTCCGCCTCTTGCCGCGCGACGATTCCTCCTACGACCGTCTCGACGCCGTCACGCTCTACAGCGCGGGACGGGCTGCCGTCTGGTCGGCGAGGCTCCCGTTCTTCGAGGGCCCTACGCCCGTCTCCCTTGACGTCCGCAAGCCCTCTGCGGTCGTGTCGAACGTGACCTTTGGCCGCGACCGCATGAACCGCGACGGCGCGGCCCTGTTGCTCCTTCCCGGCCAGAGCCTCGCCACGGTCGCTGGCGGCGCGCCGTTCCTTCCGTCGGGCAGCGCCCCGCGCACCGTCGCGGCGTGGGTCCGCGGAACCGCCGCGTGGCCGTCCTCTGGGACGGGCACGGGTGCGGCCGTCCTGAACTGGGGTGTTGCGCCGGCTGCTCCGTCGCCGCCCGCGCGCAGCAGTGCGTGCGTCGTCTCCACCTTTGCTGGCGGCGGCGCGCTCCGGGGCTCCGCCGGCGACGGCCAGCCGGCAACGTCCGTGAATTTCGATTCCCCCGTCGCCATGGCCGTCGACTCCCTCGGCCGCATCATTCTCGCCAACTTTGAGCAGGCGCGCATCCGCCGCATCGACCCGATCACGGGCATCGTCGCCACCATCGCGGGAACAGGCACGGCCGGCTTTTCGGGCAACTTTGGCCCGGCGACAAGTGCCCGCATCGACAACCCGACCGGTGTGGCTGTTGGCCCGGACGACAGCATCTACTTCACCGAGCGCTACGCCAGCCGCATCCGCCGGATCGGGCCCGACGGCATCATGTACCCTGTCCTCGGCGCCGGCCCCGGCGGCGTGGGAGCCGTGGGCCTGTCGCCCGATGGCTCGTTGGCCAACGCGACGCGTGCGTCTGCCGACCTTTGGGGCATCACCGTGCACCCGGTTGATGGTTCCATCCTCTTCTGCGACGCGGGCAACAAGATCGTGCGGCGCATCGATCCCGTCACTGGGGCGGTGCGGACCTTTGCCGGGAACGGCGTGTACGGGTCTGACGGAAACGGAGGCTTGGCCGTGGCCGCCTCCTTCAGGTGGCCTGTCGACGTCAAGGCGGACTCCCGCGGCAACGTCTACATCGCCGACCAGCCATCCGCGGCCGTCCGCGTCGTCCGGCTCGACGGCGTCATCGAGGCCTTTGCGGGGACGGGTGTGCAGGGCTGGGGCGCCTACGGCAGCCAGGCGAGCACGTCCAAGATCGCCATCCCGTTTGGCCTCGCCATCGATGCGGGCGGGACCGTCTTTTTCATCGACAACGGCTGGAAGGACCCCGATGGCACGGTGGTTGGCAAGCCGCGCATTGCGTCCATCGACGCTCGCGGCGTCCTGTCGACCGTCGCTGGCGGTGTCGAGAGCGCAGGGTTTGGGGGCGACGGCCTGCCTCCCGCCTCGTATCCGCAGCAGTTCCTGGCCAACGACATCGAGGCAATCGCCATCGACAAGAACGGCAACCTCTACTTCTCCGACGCGCGCAACAGCCGGATCCGCCGCATCTCGGCATCGTGCATCACGCAGCCCGGCAGCTCCCGCTTCGGCCTTCTGGCCCGCGCCACCGCCGGCGACTTCCCTGCCGCGGCCGTTTCGTCCGCTTACGGGCAGCTCCCCTTCCCGGGCGCGTCGGCCGCCGACAACAAGTGGCACCATCTGGCCGTCGCCTGGGACGGGAGGCTCATTTCCGCGTACGTTGACGGCGCGCTCGCTAGCCAGACGCGCCCCTTCCCGAGCCCCTTCACCGCCGCGAACGGCACGCTCGTGATTGGCGACTCGCTCCTCGGCTTTGGCGCGGAGCCCTTCGCCGGGCTCATTGACGA
>JAIXOF010000104.1 GCA_027486935.1 Cyanobium sp. C1_MAG_00004
CTGCCCTTTCGTCCTACGACGCCATCAGGTCCGCCATTAGATAAAAAATGAGCGAGCCCGAGGTGGAGCCCGAGGTTCCGGAGGTTCCGGAGGTCCCAGAGGTCCCTGAGGCTCCTGCCGCTGAGGTCCCCGAGGTCCAGGAGCCGCAAGTCGCGCCCGAGGCTCCGGTGAAACGTCCTCGAGATCGTCCTCGCAAGACGAAGCCGGAGACGTCGGAGCCGCCACCGCAGCCGCCGCAGCCTCCGGAGCCGCCGAAGCCGAAGCGACAACGGAAACCTCGCGTGGTGGAGCCCGAGGAAGACGAGTACCCTGAAGAAGAGTACACGGACCCGCACCACATGCCCGACCCTGTACACTTTCTGGCGCAGATGCTGATTCAGGGCGAGGCCGAGGCGCGACGACGAAAGACCGAACGGTACAAGAACATGTTGGGACTGTAAAAACAAAAGCGATGCCACCCAAGAAGGCGAAGGCCAAAGCCAAAGCCGCAGGCAAGCCCGCGGCCAAGCCAGCAGCCAAGCCCAAGATCGACCGCTACGCATATCTGCCGACGGACCTGCAGAGGGCGGCCGTGCACATGGATCGCGCAGACTTCATGCGTAAGCTGCAGAAGAGTCAGCACGACCGCGAGTACAGGCACGCCGCGGTGCAGCATGGTGACCCGCCGCTGAGCGCACATGGCGGCAGGGACCTGCAGGAGAAGCTCGCCGCGCTCAGGGCGGAGATAGCGGACCTGAGGCGTCAACCGTTTCGGAAGACCTATGCGCCTCCAGCACCGTCGACGGCCTCCACAGCCGTGCCCGGGTCGAGGGCTACAACCATGCCAGGGACGCGAGTGACGTACGGCGGATCGTCAGCTTCACGAACGCCCATGGTGTTTGGATCAGAGGACGACGAGATCTAAAAGAAAAACGAGGGAGAAGATGGCGCGACGACCGCTAGGTCCTCTGTTGGTCGTGCCTCAGTTTGAGGACATGATCGATGCGCCCGAGACGAAGATCAGCGTGCCGCCCGAGCCCGTCGCGAACCAGATTCTACAGGACCCAATCTTCGGGCACCTGAGCTCGATGTGGAACAACATAGAGACGTCGCAGGAGCTGTCGCTGCGGCACCAGACGAACGAGATCGCGCTCGTGCAGGGCGCGGCCAGCGCGGGCATCCCCGTCGATGTCATGCGTAAGACGATGGAGCGTGTGGCCGACCAGTTCGGTGAGGACTTGGCGAGCAGGCTGCTCTCGCGGCTGCAGCGGCCCGAATCCATGACCGCGAGCGTCCTGTCTGGCCCACCGGCTCCTCCTCCTCCTCCAGGCGGCGTCAGCATGGGTGCTGGTCCGGACGCGCCGATGACCGGTGAGATGGGCGTGGGCAGCGAGGTGCGGACGTCGAGCATGGGTGTGGGCACTGAGGGTCCTGGCATGCGCAGCATGCAGGTGGGCACCGACACGCAGATGCGCGATGCCCAGACCGGGCCAGACGACGTGGAGATGGTCGCTACCAGCGGTGGGCGCCCGCCAAGCCCTCCAGGCTTCGGGCAGCGGCTCGTGCGACAGCAGGGCTACAGCTCGAGCAGCAGCTTCTTCCACATACCCACGGAGCTTGTGATGCCGCCACCCCCGCCACCTCCGGACGGTCCGCGGGTGCCGATGTTCACAGGGCCCACGCGCCGCCCACCTCCCGACGCACCGCTCGCCGTCACAAGTGGTGGACGGCCTCCGGACCCTCCAGGAGGAGGAGCCGCCGCATCCGCCAGTGGCTACGTCGTGGAGCCCGCCCGCATGGACACGGACCTCCCGGTGCTCTACCGCATGCACTCACCGGAGCCGCAGGATCCGAAAAGTAGACTAGAGCGTCGGAAGGTGGCGTGGCGCAAGGGCGCGCCCTCCGTCGTGACTGACGAGCATCGGAACTTTGTGGCGGGTATGGCTCAGACCGCGAAGGAGAACAGTCAGATGCGGCGCGAGCTGGAGGTGGGGAGGAAGCGGATGGGAGCCGGCCAGGCGGTGAAGGCCATCATCGACCAGCAGCAAGGGTTGGGCGATGCCCTGACGCAGCTCGCGACGCCGTCGGTGGTGCTGCACAATGCGCAGGCGCCGCAGGACATCGTTGTCCCACCCTCATCGCAGCCGCCGCAACCCCCCGGCGGAGGAGGCGGTGCCGTGCGCGGTCGAGACCCGGCGCCTCGTCCAGCTCCAGCGCCCGCCCCAGCTGCCGCCTCAAGCGACACCATTGCGCCCTCGATGCCGCCGGCTCGGGCAGCGAAGAAGCCGTCGCAGGCGCCGCCACCGCCAGGCCGCTACGTCCGCACGCCTTCTCCACCGCCGGCAGCCCCATCGCGAGGACGGGCGCCGCCAGCTCCGTCCCGAGCACCGGCAGCACCGTCGCGAGCACTCATCGACTCGGACATCGAGGCCGACCGCTCACGCTCCGCGTCGGTCCGCGGCCGCAGCATCAGCAGCATCCGCGGCGCCCCCATCCCGAGCAGAGGCAGCAGCGCAGAGCCCGTCCCGATCGTTCAAGCTCGCCCGGTCGTTCGCGGCATCCCGGTCCCCGCGGGCGTCCTGCCCAGCAGAGCCAGCAGCGCCGAGCCCGTCGGCGCGCGGGACAGCCGAGATCTGCTGGCGCGCAGCCGCTCGCCTCGTGCCGAGGAGATGCTGGCCGGTCTGTCGCCGGATGATATGCAGCGGGTCTACTGGGCTCTGTCGCAGTACGCTGAGATTCAGCGGGGGTTCCACAAGAAGAAGGGGCAGGCCTCGCGCATGGCGAGGCATGTGGACGAGCGACTCAGCTCGGTGGAACGATGATGCATAAGTAAAAAGGGAAGGATGAATCTCGACGCGCTCGTCGCGACCGTTGAGGATGATGTGCTGCCGGGGTTGGCCTACTCGCTCGGGAGCAAGCGTGGGGCTGCATATGTGAAGGAGCGCAACTTCAGCACCTTCCACCCCGCGACGAGCAACACCTACAGCATCCCATCGCAGCGGGTGCTTCGCGTAGTGCTCAGCGACAGTGGCAGCTCCATGCTGGACCTGTCGACGGTGCGGGTAGCCTGCACGATCACGAACACTGGTGGGCAACCGCTCTACCTCAC
>JAIXOF010000095.1 GCA_027486935.1 Cyanobium sp. C1_MAG_00004
GGGGAGGTGTAGACGGTGTTGTTGGTCTTCTCACCGGTGGGATACACCTGGCCGCGGCCACGGTTGCCGCCCACATGGATGCTGTACTTGCCGAAGTGGATGGCACTGTCGGTTCCCGGATCGGGCGACAGGATCGGGAACACGATCTCCTGGTGCTGGTCGCCAGGCAGGGGACCAACCAGATAGGTGTTGGGCAGATCGTCGGAATACTGGGTGTAATAGATGCCGGCGGTTTCTTCCTTGAGCTCGTCGCTCATGCGGTCCTGGGGAGCCAGGGTGAAGCCGTCGGGCAGCATCAGCACGGCACCCACATTGAGGCCGGTGCGGGAGCCATCGCCAGCCACCTGCTGGATGCTGGTGTCATAGGGAATCTCGACGACCGCCTTGAAGACGGTGTCAGGCATCACCGACTGGGGCACCTCGACCCGGGTGGGCTTCTTGGCGAGGTGGCAGTTGGCGCAAACGATCTTGCCGGTCGCTTCGCGCGGGGTGGCGTAGTTCTGCTGGGCCCAGAAGGGGTAGGCCCAGCTGGGGCTGGCGGCGCTGACCAGGGTGGTCAGCAGCAGGCCGATCCCGAGCAGCGAACCGGAGAGGGAGGAGAGAAGGCGACGCATGGCAGGTCTGATGGCAGGTGTCAACAACGAGATCAGGCCCACCAGGGCTTGTCACCGGTACGGAAGTCGGTCTCGGACCACTGGCTCAAAAAGACGTTGTCGTTGTCGACGGACACGTGGGCCAGGGCCAGCGACAGGGGCGCGGGACCACGCACCACCTTGCCGGTGGCGTCGTACTGGGAGCCGTGGCAGGGGCACATGAACTTGTTCTGGCCGCTGTTCCAGGGCACCACACAACCGAGGTGGGTGCAGATGGCATTGATGCCATAGCTGCCGATGGCATCGCTGCCCTCGACGATCAGGTAGGTGGGGTCACCCTTGAGGCCCTGCACCAGGCTGCGGTCACCCTCTTTGTGGGTGGCCAGCCAGCCGCTGGCGGTGACCGCATTGCCCAGTTCATCCTTGGCGGTGGTGCCGCCGCCGCCACCGGCAGCCCGGGGGGGGATGAAGTAATTGACAACCGGATAAAGCGCCCCTAGGGCAACGCCGGTCACCGACCCAAAGGTCAGCAGATTCATGAACTGCCGACGGCCCATCCCGGGGACATCACCACTGGCATTCACGGGGATCTGAGTCATCGACAACGCGCCGGTGCAGCCGGTATGACGTGGCGCCCACATTAGAACTTGCCCCTCCCCGGCCGCGGCCAACTGCCACGGCCGGGGCTGGGGTTGCAACATGCTGTTGTGAGAAGGCCGTGCAAGGGCCGCGACCATGGATGTGCCCCCTGACGCCCCGCTGACCGCCAGCGAAGTGATCACCCTGCTGCGGCAGCGCTGGCAGGCCTCCTATGACCTGCAGCTGGTGCGACGCCGGGGCCGGGTCTACCTGCAGGTGATGTGGGCCTACCTCGAGCAGCAGTCGTTTCCCCTGGACGCCAGCGGCTATGAGCGTCACATCAGCGAGCTGGTGCTGGTGCTCAACAGCCTCGGGGTGGCCGCTGCCGTCCGCAGCTGGCTGCAGCAGTGTCCCGACCGGCCCAGGCTGGGCAAGGCCCTGTCCCTGGCGCTGGAGCTGCCACCGGGGCGGGCCAGTGAATTTCTGCTTTGACAGCTCTCAGATTTGACCGCTCTCAGCTTTGACCGCTCTCAGCTTTGACCGGTCTCAGCGGGGCGGAACGTTTCCGTAAACGCCACCAGGGCCACACCAATGAGGTAGAGGGCCGTGATCGCACCGCTGAGCAGCAGCATGGTCAGCGGGTCGGTCGAGGGGGTCAGCACCGCCCCTGCTAGGGCCGCGATCACCACCACCCAACGCCAGGCGGCCAGCATGCTGCGCCACTTCACCAGGCCCAGGGCCCCCAGCAGCAGCTGCAACACCGGCAGCTGAAAGGCCAGGGCGGTGGCCAGCATCAGCAACAGCACAAAGTCGAGATAGCGCTCGATCGACCAGGCCGGTTCGACCACATCGGCGCCATAACTGACCAGAAAGCGCAGGGCCGCCGGCACCAGCGCCCACCAGGCAAAGGCCAGACCGGCGGCAAACAGCACGGCCGAGCCGGCCACCGCCGGCGCCACCAGCGAGCGCTCGCGGCGGCTGAGTCCCGGCAGCACGAACGCCAGAATTTCGTACAGCACGTAGGGCAGGGCCAGGGTCAGGCCCGCATAGCCCGCCACCTTGAGCGAGACCAGCAAAAACTCGCCCGGGGCCAGCTGCAAAAAGCGGATGCCTTCAGCGGGCATCTCGAGCAGCCGCACCAGCGGGCGCACCAGCGCCAGGCATCCGGCGGCCGCCACGACCACCACCAACAGGCTGCGCAAAATGCGGCGACGCAGTTCTTCGAGGTGATCCACCAGGCTCATCTCGACCTCGCCGGGGAAGTCCTCGGCGGCTGGGGGGACCACCCGGATCGGTGCGGGCGGCTCCAACGGCGTGCTGGTGGACGGGGTGTCGCTGCTGGTCATGGCCGTTCCTCTGGCCCGAGGCTAGGGGCAGCGGCCAGCAATGCTGCTGCTTGGGTGGGGATTCCCCAGACCACGGTGCCGCCGCTGTGGCGCACGGTGCCGGCCGGCGCACCGCTGATGCGCTGCAGGTCCTCGGTCGGCACCATCACCACCGGCACCCGGCCATTGCCCCGCCCGCGGCTGAAATAGGCCGCCAGGTGGGCCGCGGCCGCCAGATCGGCATCGCCGGGCACCCCTTCTGAGGCCTTGAGCACCACATGGCTGCCCGGGCACTCCTGGGCGTGAAACCAGAGGTCGCCGCGGCGGGCCTGGCGCAGGCTGATCCAGACGTTCTGGCGGTGGTTGCGTCCCACCTGCAGCCGCAGGCCGCCGGGCGAGGGCAGCTCCAGCGGCTGCGGCTGGTCCTGGGGCGCCGCCGCCCGACGGGCCGACCGGCCGGGCCGCCCCCTGTCGGCGTCCAGCACAGCGCTCAGATCGGCGAGCAGGCTTTCCAGCCCGGGCAGATCCTCGGCCTGGTGCAGGTAGGTGAGGCTGGCGTCAAACCAGTCGAGGCGCTGCTCGTGCAGGGCGATGCGCTCGCGAATCACCGCCCCCGAGCGCCGCAGCCGCCGGGCACGCCGGTACAGGGCCTGGGCCTGGCAGGCCGCCTCGGGATCGCGGTGGGCCTGGCACAGCAGGTCGTCGGCCTGGGCCTGCAGGGCCTCGGCCTGGGCACCGGCCTGCAGCAGGTCCTGTTGCTGCTGCAGCTGGGCCTGTTCGCGGCTCTGCAGCTGCTCGAGCCGCGCCAACCACTGGCCCTGCAGGGCAACCAAGGCGCGCTGATCAAGGGCCGCGGCGTAGTAGCCGGCCAGGCTGCTGTTGAGCGAACCCGCCGCAGGGGCCTGGGCATGGGCCTGGGCATGGGCATGGGCAGATGGCTGCCAGCAGCAGTAGCCGCCGGCCTCGGTGGCGGTGAAGCCGAACTGCTGCCGGTCCAGGGCCTGCAGCCACTGCAACCAGCGGCCGTGCAGGGCCTGCCATTGGGCGGCACTGAGCTGAGCCACCGGCATCGCCGCCAGCCCGGGTTCGACCAATTGGGCAACCAGGGCTGGACTGACCCCCTGATAACTGCTGAGCAGGGCCTGCTTCAGGGGCAGATCCTGCAGGGTCAGCCGCTGCTGCCAGCGGGCGAACGGTTCGGCCCTGCTGGGGGGCTCCCCCTGCAGGGCCGGCGGGCACTGGTAGGGATCTCCGGTGCCAATCGGCCGCTGGCGTGAATGCTGCTCGCGCACCTGGCGGGCCAGGGCGACCACAACCCGGTCCTGATCCAGCAGAAACAGATTGCTGTGCCGGCCCATCAACTCGAGCACCAGGGTGCGCTCGAGCGGATCGCCGGGGCGGCGGGCAAAGCCCAGCTCAACGATCCGCTCCCAGCCGTGCTGGCTGAGCGTCACCAGGGCCAGGCCCCGCAGGCCGTGCTGCAACTGCAGGGCCAGGGTGCTGCCCTCACCCTGGCGCGGCGGCGGGGCGATCCCGTGCAGGCGCGGTGCCTCGGCCAGCCAGCTGAGCTCGAGCCAGTGCAGACCCTCCAGGCTGCGCAGGCCCAGTTGCAGCCTCTGGCCGGCTGGCTGCTGGGCCTTTTCAAAGCGCGAGGGCACCAGCTGGGGTCCCAGCTCGGCCACCACCGCCCGCAGGGTGGTGAGATCCATGGCCTGAAGCTTGGGCAAAGCGGAAGCCACGGCTGCAGGCACGGCACTGAAACAGTGCCACCACTTTGCTGGCCGGCCCCGAACGCTGGCAGGATCGCTGCAGCCAGCCCCTGCCTCCCGATGACCGACCCCGGGCGTCTGACCGTGATCACCGGTCCCAGCGGTGTGGGCAAAGGCACCCTGGTGAACCAGCTGCTGGGCCGCCACCCCGCGATCTGGTTGTCGATCTCGGCCACCACCCGCGCCCCCCGCCAGGGCGAGCAGGAGGGGGTGAACTACTTCTTCATGGACCGCGCCGACTTTGAGGCGCGGGTGGCCGCCGGTGGCTTCCTCGAATGGGCGGAATTCGCCGGCAATCTCTATGGCACCCCCCGCCAGCCGGTCGAGCAGCAGCTGGCTTCGGGCAGGCCTGTGCTGCTCGAAATCGAACTCGAGGGCGCCCGACAGGTGCGGCAGAGCTTTGCCCAGGGATTTCAGGTGTTCATCCAACCGCCGTCGCTGGCCGAACTGGAACGCCGCATCCGCGGGCGCGGCACCGACAGCGACGAGGCCATCGGCCGCCGCCTGGAGCGGGCCCGGGTCGAACTGGCGGCCGCCGCCGAATTCGACGCCTGCATCACCAACGATGACCTGACCCAGGCGCTGCTGGAGCTTGAGCGTTTGATGCAGCTCAGCAGCTGAGCACCCCGGGGCAGGGCCCTTAGGCAAAGGCAGCGGGACGCTCAACCATCCTGGAAAGCCATCCACAAAAAAAGCGACCCTTGCGGGCCGCTTAATGCATGGAGCGCGGTTGAGAACTCAGAACCCGCTGTTCAGAGCGGATGGAACAGCAGGTCGGGGAAGAAACGGTTGAATTCGATCATGATGCCGGCGGTCACGGTGAACCAGATGGCGGCAAAGACCGGGGCCGTGGTAAGAAACTTTTTCATGGCTGCAGAAACGTTGAGAAGGAAGTTGTTCTGATTCAGCGAGGAGACACGGTGATCTTGCTGTCAGCCTCGAGCAGCTTGCCGCTCTTGTATTCAGCCAGGGCAGCAAGGGGCCAGGAGGCCGAACCGATGGTGCACTTGAGGGCCAGAGGAACGTCGATCTGGATCTCATGCATGGTGGCGTCCTTGCGGCTGCGCACGGCCATGATGTAGCTGCGACCCGCCCAGCCGATGCAACCGGCGATGTAAAGGAAAGCGATGCCAGGGATCATGAAATCGCCGGCGTGGCTCCAGCGGCCATCGACGATCAGGTGGGGCAGGCCATCAGCACCACAGACAGCCTGGCTGTACATGGCAAAGCGTGCTTTGGCCTGGTCGGTCTTGGCCGCTGCGGCCCGTTGCTGAAAGCGGGGGCTCTCGGCACAGGGGGTCAGACCAGCCACATCAGCATGGGCTGCAGGAGCCACACCGATCAGCAGAAAAACGGAGAGCAGTGCTGCGAACAGCCGGGGAAAAAGACGGCGCATCGGGTCGAGCCGCAGGGCAGGATGTCACCAGCGGACAGTAAGGGAGATCATCGGGAACGATGCCAACGGTCCTGGCCCTCGAAACAAGTTGTGACGAGTCAGCGGCTGCCTTGGTGTGCGGCCGGACGGTCCTGGCCCACGCCCTTATTTCGCAGGTCGAAGAACATGCCCGCTGGGGCGGCGTGGTGCCCGAGATCGCCTCACGCCGCCACGTCGAGGCGCTGCCGCTGTTGATTGAGCAAGTGCTCGAACGGGGTGGACTGACCATCGCCGATCTCGATGCCGTGGCAGCCACCGTCACCCCGGGCCTGGCTGGCGCCCTGCTGGTGGCCTCGGTCACCGGCCGCACCCTGGCGCGGCTGCATGGCAAACCGTTTGTCGGGGTGCACCATCTCGAAGCCCATCTGTGTTCGGCCCAGCTGGATTGCGACCCACCCCAGGCCCCCTATCTGGTGGTGCTGGTGAGCGGCGGCCACACCGAACTGGTGCGCGTCGACCCAGGTGGCCGGCTGACGCGACTGGGCCGCAGCCATGACGACGCCGCCGGCGAAGCCTTTGACAAGGTGGCGCGCCTGCTGGGCCTGGGCTACCCGGGCGGCCCGGCGATCGCGGCGGCGGCTGCCAAAGGTGACGCCCAGCGCTTTGCCCTGCCCAAGGGACAGGTCTCGAGGCCCGAAGGCGGCTTTTACCCCTACGACTTCAGCTTTAGCGGTCTCAAGACCGCCATGCTGCGCCTGGTGCGCACGCTCGAACAGCAGGGCGGGCCGCTGCCGATCGCCGACCTGGCGGCCAGCTTCGAGCGCGTCGTGGCCGAGGTGCTGGTTGAGCGCAGCTGCCGCTGTGCCAGCGACCAGGGTCTGGACACCCTGGTGCTGGTGGGCGGCGTGGCGGCCAATCTGCGGCTGCGTCAACTGCTCGAGGCGGCCTGCCGGGCCCGGGGGCTGCAGTGGCGGGCGGCACCGCTGGCCTACTGCACCGACAACGCGGCGATGGTGGGGGTCGCCGCGTGCCACTGGCTGGAGCGGGGATGCGCCAGCCCGGTGGACCTGGGCATCGCCGCCCGCTGGCCGCTTGAACGGGCTGACGCGCTGTACGGCGCCACAGCCTGCTTCTGAAGCCGACTAGGCTCTGGGGACAAGGCGCAGACGCCATGGCCCCCTTCGACGACGATGTGGCCTGCCGCGAGCCGGTGAGCCCAAGCGAGCTCAATGCCTGGCGCCGTGGATTCACCCCCCAGGCCGAAATCTGGAACGGCCGTCTGGCCATGCTGGGGCTGTCGGTCGGCCTGAGCGTGCTGCTGATCGCGCGGTTGGCCAACCCCTGATCAGGTGCGGCCACGCAGGGCCTGGGCCAGTTCATTGGGTCTGAGGCTCTGGGCCAGGGCATCGTCGGCGCTGCAGCGGCCCGACTCCACCAGCTGCTGCAAGGACTGATTGGCAGTCTGCATGCCGTCAAAACCGCTGCGGCTCATGATCTCCTCGATCGCCGCCAGCTCGCCCTGAAGGATGTAGTCCTTGCACGCATCGGTGTTGATCAGGATGTCGTGGAACGCGCAGAGCTTGCCGTCGCTGGTCTTGAGCAACCCCTGGGCCACCACCCCCAGCAGGGCCTCAGACACCGAGCGGCGCATGGCGTCCTGCTCGGCGGCGGGCACCATGCCCAGGATCCGCTCGATCGTGCGCACAGCCGAATTGGTGTGCAGGGTGCCGAACACCAGATGGCCGGTCTGGGAGGCCTCGAGGGCCGTGGCCAGGGTGTCGTGATCCCGGATCTCGCCGATCAGGATCACATCGGGGTCTTCGCGCAGGGCCGCCCGCAGGGCGTTCTGAAACTGACGGGTGTGGTGCCCCACCTCCCGATGGCGCACCAGCGACTGACGGCTTTCGTGCACAAACTCGACCGGATCCTCGATCGTGAGGATGTGGCGGGTCATGTTGCCGTTGATCCAGTCGATCATCGCCGCCAGGGTGGTGCTCTTGCCTGAGCCGGTGGGGCCGGTCACCAGGATCAGCCCCTTGGGCCGGGCGGCCAGCTCCTTGAGCACCGGCGGCAGGTTGAGCTCCTCGAGGCTGGCGATCGTCTGGGGGATCAGGCGCAGCACCATCGCCTGGCCCCGCAGCGAATCGAGCAGGTTGATGCGCACCCGCACAAAGCTGAAGGCGTGGGAACCGTCAAATTCGAGCTCCCGCTGAAAGCGGTCGATCTCGGCGGGGCTGATGATCTCGCGCAACCAGCGGCCAAAGGTGGCCGCATCGGTCACGGGCAGGCCACTGCGCTGCATCTCGCCGCGATGCCTGAAGCGGGGCTCCTCACCGACCCCCAGGTGCACATCCGAAGAGCCCTTGTCATGGGCCAGCCGAACAATCGACTCGAGCGA
>JAIXOF010000203.1 GCA_027486935.1 Cyanobium sp. C1_MAG_00004
GGTGCTCCGCCGGGTGGCCCGCCGCCGGGTGGGACGCTGGGTGGTGCTCCAGGTCCGGGCGTCGGTCCACCACCCGGTCCAGGTGTCGGTCCAGGTGTTCCACCGGGTGGTGGGGCACCGCCGGGTCCGGGCGTCGGTCCGCCGCCGGGTGGTGGACCGGGAGGTGCCCCGGGAGTTGTGCCTGGGAAGAGTATTCTGTGTGCGTCCGCCTTTGCCTTCCAAGTGGGATTGGACACCAGCTCCTTGGCGATCATGTTGCCGATGTCCGCTTCCGTAATCACCATCAGGTTGTTAGATTGGTACTGTTCCATGATCAGGTTCAGCACGGCGAGCAGTCTGATGGTCTTAGCCATGCTGGACTTGATGATTTTTGTGGCGTTGTCCCGAACCATCTTGCTGATGCTCTCGGTACACGACATCCGCAGACCTCCGACCTGCATCTGGGTCTCCATGACCTTGGTCAGTATCGCCTGCTTGGTGTAGGGTGAGTTGGACGGCGTCGCGTAGATGGCGGCGATCTGGTTGAAGGTGCTCAGAAACTCCTCCACGTTCCCCATCTTCTCCAGCGGGCGGTTGCTTCCCAGGTAGGCGTCCGCTTCGGTCTTCTTCTTGTCCAGTATGATCTTCATCTGGGCGACGAGCTGCTCCACCTGCTGCACCACCTCCTGGTTCAGCTGCACGTACTCCCCCGGGGTCTCCTCCTGGAACCTCGCGACCCGCTGCCTCTCTAGGTCCACGACCTTCCGGTACATGTTCAGATCGTAGTCCAGTATCTCCTGAATCTGTCCTCTCTGTATTCTGCTGAGTGGCATTTCTATACTATTAATTCGCGAAATTAATTAATTAATTAATTTCGCGAATTAATTGGGCCCTCCTACAGACGGGGCACCCCGCCCGTTTGGTACGGCTGCGGTCCCAGTACATCCCCCTTCATAGTGTCGAGGTTGGCCAGCGACAGCAGTCCGCCCCGCTTGTACAGCCCGTGCTCCTTCACGTACTTACTGGCCTGTCCGAGGGTGAGGTTGTGCTCCCGCATCACCTTGGCGATGACCTGAGCCCGCTCGGACTTGCTCTTGCCCTTCTTCCCCTCGTGACCCAGACCCATCAGCGGGAGCACGTAGGGTGCGACCTTCGCAACGCCCTTGGCCACATCGCCGATGGTGTTGAGCGCGTTTCCGCCGCTGTAGCCCCCCGCGCTCATCCCACCGGCCGACATCCCGCTGCCCATCCGCCGCGGCCTGACCTCCGGCGCCCCGGTCGTCCCGTCGGTCAGCTCGTAGCCCAGGTCGTGGAGGGTCGCCGCGGCGTAGCCGCTGCCGCCCTTCACGTGGTCGTCCTTGAGCGCCATCCCCTCCACTTGGGAGGTGATGTCGTTCGGGTGCACGTTGTCGTTGGTCAGCCGCTCGTAGGCGATGTGGTTGTTGTAGATGTTGCTCATCTCCCGCGCGATGTACTGGTTGTACTCGTTGTCGTACGGCATGGCTATCTATACTATATATAGGGCGGAGAAAAAAGCCTCACTGGAATGACTCCACGAACTCGGCCACGATCACGTCGTAGCCCACCTTGTACTCCTCCCGCGCGTGGTCCATGTAGTCGGAGTAGTCCTGCAAGTCCATGTCGTTGTGCGTCAGGCGGTAGATCCGGTGGGCGCAGTGGTCCCCGCAGGTGTTCACGGCGTCGCTCATCTTCTGGTAGCGCCTCCTGTTGTAGACCCACTGCCTTCCCCCGCGCTTCAGGAGCCTCGTGAGATAGGGCTCGGACTGGTTCAGGAGCTTCCGACGGTCCCTGGGGATCCAGTTGAGCTGGTCGTCGGGGTAAATGCCGTAGGGGTCGAAGAACTCGTATATGCCGTTGTACTTCAGGAGGGCCACCCAGTGACCCACCCCGGGCTGGACCTCGTAGAGTAGGATGCAGTGGTCCTTGGGCCTCGGCAGCAGCTGCTCCAGAGACCTCAGGCGCGCCAGATCGCTGTAGCGTATGATCTTCAGATCTTTCCCGAGGATCTTCCGCAGGTCCCCGTCGGACATCGGGCTCTCGATGAGTTCCTTCACGTCGTCGCTCATGCTTATATACTATACGCTGGGATGTTTTATTTGCCCAGGGGCGTCTCGGGCGCGTCGTAGTGCGGGAGGATGATGGTGGTGTCCGTGTCGTGGGACGGGGCGTGTGTCATCTCCTCCTCGCCCTCCGCCACCTGGGGGATCACCTGAACCTCTTCGGAGCAGCACCTCTTGCATAGTTTGTCCATGGCTTTCAGCACGGCCCCGCCGATGGCCAGGGCCAGGGAGCTTTCCAGCACGTGGGTGACGTCGATGTTCATGGCGGTGGTATTATAATATGGGGTAGTAAAATCATCCCTACGTAATGGTCAAGAAGAAGTCTCGGTCGAGAACGTTGCCATTTGCATCAGTCACCGCCAAGTCGATATAGGTATTCGCCCTCCCGTACAAATAGATGAATCCTCGTGTCGTCATCATGCTATACTGCGGGACGTACTGATTGTTGTCAGGATGCGCGGTACCCCACGATACCCGATATACACCTGTGGGGCTCCCGCTTACTCTTGACACCGTTGCAGTATTCTGGCCTTTGCTCCAGTATATTCCAGGAGCGTCCGTTGTACTGCCTCCATAC
>JAIXOF010000131.1 GCA_027486935.1 Cyanobium sp. C1_MAG_00004
AAGCCCCGCATCATCCTTGAGCTTGGCAAGCAGGGCTGTGAGTTGTTCTTCTGACATTGCGTGAAATCGCAACAACACTTTTTTTTTTCCTATCCCGTAAGTCCTGTCAGCATCCCTGGACACTTCCTCACCCAGCCACTCCCATAGCCACCACGACCACCAACGACTTCCCAGCCCTTCCCCAATCCTTCTTCGCCCGCCCCGCCGAGGTGGTCGCCCCCGACCTTATCGGCTGCCTGCTGGTGAAACGGCAACCGATGGGCGAGTTGTTGTGGGGCGTGATTGTGGAAACGGAGGCGTATTCACAAGACGACCCCGCCTGCCATGGCTATCGCCGCCGCAGCCCCAGCAACGAGACGCTGTTTGGTGAGCCTGGGCGCTTCTATGTGTATGTGAGCTATGGCATTCACCACTGCGTGAATGTGGTGACGGATCGGGTCGATTGGGCCAATGGGGTGTTACTGAGGGCCGTGCAGTTGCCTGGCGAGCCCGAGCGGGTGGCCGCCGGCCCGGCGCTGTTGGCGCGCCGCTTTGGCATAGACCGCAGCCACGACGCCCAGCAGCTCGACCCCGTTCTGGGCCTTTGGATTGCAGCGCGGCCTGCGCATCTGCCGCTGCTGGACCCCGGTGATCTGCTCCAGACCACCCGCATCGGCATCAGCCAGGGGCAGGAGCTGCCCTGGCGTTGGTACTTACGGACGAGCCGCAGCGTCAGCCGGCGGGCCAGGGGGGATCGCCCACCTCGGCGCGTTGAAACCTGAGATCGCAGATCGTTTTGGTCTGATTCAGGCAACACGTCTACCCTGAAGATGTGAGCCACTGCAGCCCTTGAGCGCCTGGACCCACCGCCATGTGCTGGATCTGGCGGCGTTTTCGCTGGACGATTACGCCACGGTGCTGGAGCTGGCCCAGCGGTTTCGGGCCATGCCCACCAGTGGCGCCCGCAAGCTGCCGGCCCTGCAGGGTCGCCTGGTCACAACCCTGTTCTTTGAACCGAGCACCCGTACCCGCAGCAGTTTTGAACTGGCGGCCCGGCGCCTGTCGGCCGATGTGGTCAGCTTCACCCCGGGGTCCAGCTCCCTGAGCAAGGGCGAGAGCCTGCTCGACACCGTGCGCACCTATGTGGCCATGGGGGCCGAGCTGCTGGTGGTGCGCCACCGCGCCACCGCCGTGCCCCAGCAGCTGGCCGAAGCCCTCGACGCCGCCGGTGAGCGGGTGGCCGTGCTCAACGGCGGCGATGGCTTGCACAGCCATCCCAGCCAGGGGTTGCTCGATCTGTTCACCCTGGCGCGTCACTTTGAGCCTGAGGCCCCCGGGCCCCAGGCCCTGCAGGGACGGCGCATCGTGATCGTGGGTGACGTGCTGCATTCACGCGTCGCCCGTTCGAACCTGTGGGCCCTGACCGCCTGCGGTGCGGAGGTGGTCCTGTGCGGTCCCCCCACGCTGGTGCCGGATGCCTTTGCCGACTTTGTGGCCGCGCCGCCGCCCGGTCAACGCCACGACCCGGTCCCGCGCCGCGGGCGAGTGCAGGTGCAGCGCGATCTGGATGCGGCCCTGCAGGGGGCCGATGCGGTCATGACCCTGCGGTTGCAGCAGGAGCGCATGCAGCAGAACCTATTAAGCAGCCTCGAGGGCTACCACCAGCGCTATGGGCTGAGTCACACCCGCCTGCAGCGCGGCGGTCGGCCCCTGCCCGTGCTGCACCCCGGACCGGTCAACCGCGGCGTCGAGATGACCGGAGGCCTCTTGGACGACCCGGCCGTCGCCTTGGTCGATGAGCAGGTGCGCAACGGCATTCCCGTGCGCATGGCCTTGCTGTATCTGCTGGCTGCCGGGGGTACTCAGAGCATCTTGAACCCTTCGAGTAGCAGGCCATAAAGCAGGCCCATGCGGGCCATGTCCAACAGGCCCAGCAGGACCGCCTGATCGCGTTGGTGCAGCAGCGGACCGCGCAGCCGTGCCGCCACTTCGATGGCCACGACGCAGGCCAAGGCCCCGACCGGGTCCAGCACCGAGATCGTGCCGCTGACCGCACCCAAGATGCCGCCGATCGAAAAGCTGACCAGCAAAACGATCAGTTGCAGGGACCAACGCCGCCAGGGATTGACAGCCCAGTCACGGAGCCGCTCGCCCGATCCAAGAATCAGCCTCTGGAAGCGGGTTTGCTGCACGTCAATGGTCAAGGGGGTGCAGGCTTGACATCAAGGCGATCCCCATCACCCAGCCCGAACCTGCAACCCATTTCTACACCATCTGTGGCGATGTAGCCGCAGTTGGACGCTACTGATAGGGGATGCCAATGAAAAAGCCCGGAGCCGCAGGGCCCGGGCCGGGTGATGGGGACGGGGCCACCTAAGCGCCTGCAGCCCCAGCTTGCAAGGGGTGTCAGCCGTCGCTGTCCTTTTTGCGTGACGATTTGCCCTCGAGCAGCTCGAGCAACGCTTCCATCTGGGCCATTACACCGCGCACCTCGCCGGCTTCGGGCAGCAAACCGTCCTCCATGACCCCCTGGTGCATCTCCCTGAGCTCCTGGCGGATGTAACGCAGGTGACTGACCACCTGCTCGCGCTTCGATTGCGACATGAAGGACGACCTAGGACTTTCTACCCACTTATTTACAGGATCGTCCGCCCTGTCCTCGGGCTGCAGCCCGCCGATGCCGATCAGTTCTGGCCGAACTGGGCTTTGGCCTGCTCATAGAAGCTTTCGCTCACCTCGGCCAGGCCGGCATCACTGGCCATGGACTCGATCCGGCGACGCACCACCGGCCGGACAAAAAACGGCACTTCCTTGAGGCGAGCTTCGGCGTCAGCTGACCAATTCATCGGGCACCGCTGTGCTGGCAGGGGCAAGATTAGGCAGCAGGCCGGCAGTGGCTTGCCCTGCTGTCCGGAATGGGCCGTCGGGAAATGGAGAATAGGGGACTCGAACCCCTGACCTCTGCGGTGCGATCGCAGCGCTCTACCAGCTGAGCTAATTCCCCGACCGCGCCATTATTTCAAAGCAGCCCGTCCCTGGGGAGACCCCCTGCGGGATGCCTGACATCCGAGCCGCCATGACGACCGAGATCAACCCCGAACGCCTGGCCGCCTTTGACGAGGCCGCCGCCGCCGAGCTGGCCCGCCGGCTCGAAGACGAGGACTATCCGTCACCGTTTGACAGCCTGGCCGACTGGCACCTGATGCGGGCGCTGGCGATCCATCGTCCCGACCTGGCCCGCCCGTACGTGCATCTGGTGGATCAGGAACCCTTTGATGAGGACTGAGGTGCCGGACCCCCTGGTCGGACGACGCATTCTGGTGGGGATCAGCGGCAGCATCGCCGCCGTCAAGCTGCCCTTGGTGGTCAGTGCCCTGGCCCAGCGGGGCGCCCAGGTGCGCTGCGTGATCACCCCCAGTGCCGAACGGCTGGTCAGCCCGGTGGCATTGGCCTCGTTGAGCCGCCAGCGCTGTTATTTGGAGTCCGATCAGTGGAGCGCCGCCGCCGAGCGCCCGCTCCATGTCGAACTGGCCGAATGGGCCGAACTGGTGCTGCTGGCACCGCTGAGCGCCTCCAGCCTGGGGCGTTGGGTGCATGGCCTGGCGGACACCCTGCTGGCCAGCACGCTGCTGGCCACCGAGGCGCCTGTGCTGGCGGCCGCCGCCATGAACACCTCGATGTGGCAAGCCGCCCCGGTGCGCCGCAACTGGCAGCAGCTCCAAAGCTTTGAGCGGGTGTTGCCCCTGGCCCCGGCAGCGGGCCTGCTGGCCTGTGATCGCCAAGGCGATGGCCGCATGGCCGAACCGGCTTTGTTGCTGCTGGCCCTTGAGTCCCTGGCCCTGTGGGGTTGGCGGCGCGACTGGCAGGGCCGCCGCCTGCTGGTCACAGCCGGCCCGACCCGGGAGCCCCTGGATCCCGCCCGCTGCCTCACCAACGGCAGCACCGGCCTGATGGGGGTGATGCTGGCCCAGGCGGCCCGGTTGCGGGGCGCCTGCGTCGAGCTGGTGCACGGGCCGCTGGCGGTGGATCCGGCTTGGCTCACGGGCCTGCACTGCCACCCCGCCCCCACGGCTGCAGCCATGCAGCAGGCCCTGGCCGATCTGCAGCCACAGGCTGATGCCATCGCCATGGCGGCCGCTGTGGCCGATCACCGCCGGGTCAGCCCGGCTGCCCATAAGGCCGGCAAGGTCGAGCTCGCGGCTGCGCTCAACGGGGGCTGGGAACCGGTGCCCGACCTGCTGGCCGAGCTGGTCGGCCGCCGTTCTGGTCCCCAACCGATTCTGGGTTTTGCGGCCCAGAGCGGCGATGTGCTGGCCCAGGCCCGCGACAAGCATCAACGCAAGGGCTGCGACCTGCTGTTTGCCAATCCGATCGACAGGCCTGGCAGCGGCTTCGCTTCAGCCACCAACCAGGGTTGGCTGCTGGGGCCGGGGGCCGCTGTGGCCGAGCTGGACCCGGCTCCCAAGCTGGCCATTGCCCACCAGCTGCTGAGCGCCCTGGGGGCGCTGCTGGATGCACCCCTCAGGCCGCCAGCGGATGCTCGTCCTCAGACCGGTCCCGCTGCAGCAGGTCCATGAACGTGCGCAACTGCAACCGCGGGATATAAGGCCAGCCGCCGCTCTGTTCCATCGCGCGCAACAGGTCGAACAGTTCGCCCCTGTCGGCCGGCAGGCTGCTGCGAAAAGCGCCGTCCTGCAGATTGCGGTGCAGCTGCTCCAGCTGGCGCAACAACGTCAGCAGAGCCTGGGGGTCGCCCTCCAGTTCGCTGCCGAGTTGGCGCAGCTCGGCCAGGACGGTCTCGAGCCGTTGTTGCTGGTTCGGGTTCAGGCTGGTCGCTGGTGCCGCTGTGGCGGTCATGGGGGTCATATCGACGGTTCTGCGGTCGGATCGCCGCGCTCCCATACAGGTTGTTGAGAGCCGCGACATCGTAAGGGGATTCGGCATTTTGCACCGTTAGGATCCGCGCCAGACCGGTTTCTCCCCATGCGTTTCCGTCCGTTGCTGGCCCTGGTGCTGGCGTTGTGCCTGACCCTGGTGACCGCCTGCAGTGGTGGTGCCAAGGCTGTGGATCGCTCCAGCCTCACCTATGACGACATCCACAACACCGGTCTGGCCAACGATTGCCCGACCCTGCCCGAGTCGGCCCGCGGCTCCATCGCCCTGAGCGCTGGCGGCAAATACCAGCTGCGTGAAATCTGCATGCATCCAGCCGAGGTCTACGTCAAGGGTGAGCCGGCCAACAAGCGCCAGGAAGCCCAGTTCGTCGCCACCAAGATCCTGACCCGCTTCACCACCAGCCTGGATCAGGTCTACGGCGATCTGGATGTCAACGGTGACAACCTCAGCTTCAAAGAGGACGGCGGTCTGGACTTCCAGCTGATCACCGTGCTGATGCCCGGTGGCGAAGAGGTGCCCTTCGTGTTTTCGAGCAAGGAGCTCGATGCCACCGCTGACGGTGCTGCCATCACCACCAGCACCGATTTCAGCGGCAGCTACAGGGTCCCCAGCTACCGCACCTCCAACTTCCTTGATCCCAAGGCCCGTGGCCTGACCACCGGCTACAGCAGCGCCGTGGGTCTGGTCCCCGCCGGTGACGACTACACCTCAGAGACCGTCAAGCGCTATGTCGACGGCACCGGCACCATGAGCCTGTCGATCACCAAGGTCGACAACAACACCGGCGAGTTCGCCGGTGTGTTCACCGCCCTGCAGCCCTCGGACACCGACATGGGCACCAAGACGCCGCTTGACGTCAAGATCACCGGCGAGCTCTACGGCCGCCTCGAGCAGGTCTGAGCTGCATTCGACCCTGTCTTGTAGAGCAGGTGACAGGGGGCCTCGGCCCCCTTTTTTTGTCCGTTCCTCCCCTCTGGGAGAATCCCCCCACGTCCAGTCCCATTTGTCGATGAGCGCTTCTGCGACCAGCCCTGCCGGCCTGATGACGCCCCATGGCGGCAGCCTGGTGGACCTGATGGTTCCCGCCGAACAGCACGATGCCGTCAAGGCGGGCGTGGACCGGGTCGTGGTCTGCAGCGACCGCAACGCCTGTGATGTGGAGCTCCTGGTGGTGGGGGGCTTCTCCCCCCTGCGCGGCTTCATGCACCAGCAGGACTACGACGCCGTGGTGGCGGGCTATCGCACCACCAGTGGCCTGCTGTTCGGGCTACCGATCGTGTTCGACACCGACGACGCCTCGATTCAGGTCGGTGAGCGCCTGCTGCTCACTTACCAGGGCCAGGAGCTGGCGGTGCTGACGGTCGAGAGCCGCTGGGAGCCCGACAAGGTCAAAGAGGCCAAAGGCTGTTACGGCACCACCTCGCTCGAGCATCCCGCCGTGCGCATGATCGCCAGCGAGCGCGGGCGCTTTTACCTGGGGGGCCGGGTTCAGGGCCTGGAGCTGCCCAAGCGGGTCTTCCCCTGCAAGACCCCGGCCGAGGTGCGCGCCACCCTGCCTGAAGGCGAGGACGTGGTCGCCTTCCAGTGCCGCAATCCCATTCACCGCGCCCATTACGAGCTGTTCACCCGCGCGCTCGAGGCCACCAACGTGAGCAAGGGCGGCGTGGTGCTGGTGCACCCCACGTGTGGTCCTACCCAGGACGATGACATCGCCGGCGAGGTGCGCTTCCAGACCTACGAGCGTCTGGCGGCCGAGGTCAACAATCCGCGTATCCGCTGGGCCTATCTGCCCTATTCGATGCACATGGCGGGCCCCCGTGAGGCTCTGCAGCACATGATCATTCGCAAGAATTACGGCTGCACCCACTTCATCATTGGCCGCGACATGGCCGGCTGCAAAAGCTCGCTCACCGGCGATGACTTCTACGGTCCCTACGAGGCCCAGGACTTTGCCCGCGATCGGGCCGCTGAACTGGGCATGGAGACCGTGCCCTCGCTCAACCTGGTCTACACCGAAGAAGAGGGCTACGTCACCGCTGACCATGCCGAGGCCCGCAACCTGCACGTGCGCAAGCTCAGTGGCACCCAGTTCCGCAAGATGCTGCGCGCGGGCGAAGAGATCCCCGAGTGGTTCGCCTTCCGTAGTGTGGTCGAGGTGCTGCGGGCCGCTGGATGAGCGCGCCGGTTAACATTCCTTCACTTCCCTTCGCCCCCTTCCTGCCGTGAACAAGCGCTGGCGCAATGCGGGCCTGTACGTGCTGCTGGTGATCGTGATGATCGCCGTGGGTACGGCCTTTCTGGACAGGCCTGACCCGGCCAATGCCCCCCGCACCCTGCGCTACAGCGACTTTGTCGAGGCTGTGCAGGCCAACGAGGTGTCTCGGGTGCTGATCGCTCCCGATCGCGGCACGGCTCAGGTGGTGGAGAACGATGGCCGCCGCGCCGTCGTCAACCTGGCCCCCGACAAGGACCTGCTCAAGCTGCTGACCGACCACAACGTCGACATCGCTGTGCAGCCCAGCCGCGAACCGGCGGCCTGGCAGCAGGCTGTGGGCTCGCTGGTGTTCCCGCTGCTGTTGCTGGGCGGTCTTTTCTTTTTGCTGCGGCGTGCCCAGTCAGGGGGCGGCAACCCGGCCATGAGCTTCGGCAAGAGCAAGGCGAGGGTGCAGATGGAGCCCCAGACCCAGGTCACCTTCGGCGATGTGGCCGGCATCGAGGGGGCCAAGCTCGAACTGACCGAGGTCGTCGACTTTCTCAAGAACCCCGATCGCTTCACCGCTGTCGGCGCCAAGATTCCCAAGGGTGTGCTGTTGGTGGGACCTCCCGGCACCGGCAAGACTCTGCTGGCCAAGGCGGTCGCCGGTGAGGCCGGGGTGCCCTTCTTCTCGATCTCTGGCTCTGAGTTCGTTGAGATGTTCGTCGGCGTCGGCGCCAGCCGCGTGCGCGATCTGTTCGAGCAGGCCAAAAAGAACGCTCCCTGCATCGTCTTCATCGACGAGATCGATGCCGTGGGCCGTCAGCGCGGTGCCGGATTGGGCGGGGGCAACGACGAGCGCGAGCAGACCCTCAACCAGCTGCTCACCGAGATGGATGGCTTTGAGGGCAACACCGGCATCATCATCGTCGCCGCCACCAACCGTCCTGATGTGCTCGATCAGGCCCTGATGCGGCCGGGTCGATTTGACCGTCAGGTTGTCGTCGACCGTCCCGATTACAACGGTCGTCTGCAGATCCTGGGCGTGCACGCCCGCGGTAAGACCCTGGCCAAGGATGTCGATCTGGACAAGGTCGCCCGCCGCACCCCTGGCTTCACAGGCGCCGATCTGGCCAACCTGCTCAACGAAGCGGCGATCCTGGCCGCCCGCAACCAGCTGACCGAAATCTCGATGGATGAGGTCAATGACGCCATCGAGCGCGTCATGGCCGGTCCCGAGAAGAAGGACCGGGTGATGAGCGAGAAGCGCAAGCGGCTGGTCGCGTATCACGAGGCAGGCCATGCCCTGGTCGGCGCCCTGATGCCCGACTACGACCCAGTGCAGAAGATCTCGATCATTCCGCGCGGACAGGCCGGCGGTCTCACCTTCTTCACCCCCAGCGAGGAGCGCATGGAGTCGGGTCTGTACTCCCGCGCCTACCTGCAGAACCAGATGGCAGTCGCCTTGGGTGGTCGCGTCGCCGAAGAGCTGGTCTACGGCGATGACGAAGTCACCACCGGAGCTTCCAATGACCTGCAGCAGGTCGCCCGTGTCGCCCGGCAGATGATCACCCGCTTTGGCATGAGCGATCGCCTGGGTCCGATCGCCCTGGGGCGCAGCCAGGGCGGCATGTTC
>JAIXOF010000112.1 GCA_027486935.1 Cyanobium sp. C1_MAG_00004
CATGTGGTGGCCTACAACCTGATCCGCATCACCAACCTGCTCAGAGCAGAGGCGGTGATGGCATGAAGGCCGCCAGGGAAGAGCCAAAGGCACTGAGAACATGCCTCCAGACCAGGCATTCAGAGGCATTCAGAGGCATTCAGGGCCATCCATGCCGCAAACCAGGCTTCTGGCAGCGTTCAACCTGATTGACGCGGCGACAACAACGATCACGAACCGGTCAAAAGCCCTGCTTTCTCTCGCTTTTTCAGCAGCCTCTTAGGGGCGT
Source organism: Cyanobium sp. C1_MAG_00004 (assembly GCA_027486935.1). Lineage (GTDB taxonomy): Bacteria > Cyanobacteriota > Cyanobacteriia > PCC-6307 > Cyanobiaceae > RGUW01. Next base: position 269 of record JAIXOF010000112.1, read on the forward strand.
CCAGAAAAGCCTTGAGGTCTTGTTCGGCCACGTGTAGTGCGATCAACAAATTTATTGACCTCAACCGAGTTGCTGCTCCAGTCGGCCCGCTTCATTGTTTTTTGTTTATCTCGCTCTGTCTAGTCCGGTTTTCGATGACGCCTGTCGTGTTGTGGGCCAAATGGCAGACAACCCTGCGCGTCAATGGGTGTGGCGGTGATGCTCATCACTTAGATGGGAATGGGCGTGTTCGATCGGATCGTGGTGGTGGGGATGGGAGTGCCAGAAGGGCTGGTCAGGTCTTGCTCCGCCCCGCTCTTCAGGTTCATGGCGATGCCCATGGTGCAGGTCCTGGTCGTCTGAACCGTGCAGGTGTTTGTGCTCATGCCAGAGCGCGTCATGGCGGTGCCAGTGGGAGTGGTCTTCCTTGAGCAGCAGGGCAATGCCAGCCACCATCAAGCTGGCGGCGCCAAGCAGGTTGATGCTCAGGGATTCCTTGAGGACAACAACGGCGAAGCCAGCCCCCACAAACGGTGCGGTGGCAAAGACAACGGCTTCCCGGGCGGCGCCCAGGTCCCGCAGGGCGAGCAGGTCTAGCCAGATGGACAGTCCATAGCCTGCAGCACCGATGAACAAGATGATCAGCGCCTCAGAAGTTCGCGGGAATCTGGCTCCCGTCACTGCTGCCAGCGTCAGCATCGGCAGCGACGCGCCGATTGATTTGAACAGGGCAATCTGTAGGGGGTCTCGGATGCTCAAGCGTTGACTGATGTTGTTGTCGATGGCCCATCCCAGACAGGCCAAAGCAATCAGCAAAGCGCCGGCGAGCGTCGCGCCTGTGGTGGACCCACCGCCGATGACCATGGCGCCCGCAACAATCAGCGCGGCTGCGGCGGCACCTTGCCTGCTGAGATGCTCGCGGCCCACCAGAACGGCGATCGCCATGGTGAGGATCGCCTCCAGGTTCAGCAGCAGCGATGCCGAACCTGCCGACAGCAACCGCAGGCCAGCGATCAGGCAGAGCGGAGCAGCGATCCCGCCAATCAGGGTCAGCAGCGCCAGCGGGCCCAGGTCCTGGCGCCTGACCGGGCTCTCCTGACCCCGGTTGGGTAGCAGCGATCGCGCCACCAGCAGGGCGACGGCTGAGCCTCCATAGAGCAGCCCAGCCAGGGCCAGCGGTGCCCCCGTTGCGCTCACGGTGCTGATCAGGGGGGCACTGAGTCCAAAGCTCACGGCGGCCAGCAGGCCCCTGACCAATCCCCGCCGCTGCTGGTTCATGGCCGCGAGGTTGAATCGTCGCTGGCGGCTGGATCGAGCTGCCAGATCCGCTCGAGCCGTTGCCTGAAGGCGGCCGTGCTGGAGCGCGGGCGCCCCAATTGTCGGCGGATGCCGCGGTTCAGCTGCCAGAACTTGATGGCGGCGGCGACGGCAAAGACGCACCAAGGGACCAGCAGCCAGGTCGGCTCGGGCATCGCAGGCTGCTCCCTGTGGGATTCCATTCTGGCGGTTCTCCTGTGCCGTTTAGCGTTTCACTGCTCTGCCAGTTCGCGATGTCGCCCGAGAAACCCCAGCGTCCGGCCTGGATGAACTGGCTGTTTCTGGGCATGTTCCTGTGGAGCAGCTGGCAGCTGGCCGGCTACTGGCTGCAGCGGCTGCACGGCTGATCAGGGGTAGCGATTGGGCACGAAGAATTGCTCGCCCAGGGGCGGCCGTTCGATCGGTTTGGCCTTTTTGCGCGGCGGCAGCTCGATCGCCGGCGGCGTCATGTCGTGATACGGCACCTTGCTGAGCAGGTGGTGAATGCAGTTCAGCCGGGCCCGTCGCTTGTCGTCGGCCTCGACCGTGAACCAGGGCGCTTCGGGGATGTTGGTGTGGGCCAGCATCGCGTCCTTGGCATGGGAGAAGTCCTGCCAGCGCTCGCGGGCTTCCAGGTCCATCGGGCTGAGCTTCCAGCGGCGGGTGGGGTCGTCGATGCGTGACTTGAAGCGGGCCTCCTGCTCGTCGTCGCTGACCGAGAACCAGTACTTGAGCAACACGATGCCCGCGCGCACCAGCATGCGCTCGAATTCGGGGCAGGACTGCATGAACTCCTCGACCTGGACCGGCGTGCAGAAGCCCATCACCCGCTCGACGCCGGCACGGTTGTACCAGCTGCGATCAAAGATCACGATCTCGCCAGCCGCCGGAAAGTGCTCCACGTAGCGCTGGAAGTACCACTGGCTCTTCTGCTGGTCGGACGGCGTTCCCAGGGCCACCACCCTGCAGCCCCGGGGGTTGAGGGGCTCGGTGATCCGTTTGATCGTGCCGCCCTTGCCGGCCGCATCGCGGCCCTCGAACAGCACGATCAGGCGAAAGCCGGTGGCTTTCACCCAGTACTGCATCTTGACCAGCTCGACCTGCAGTCGGGCCAGCTCCTTCTCATAGAGCTTGCGCTCCAGCTTGCCGTTGGCGCTTGGTTCGCCCCCCAGGTCCTCCATCAGGGTCGAGGGCCGGTAGCGGTCGACCTCGTTGCCGCCTTCGGGGCGTTTGTGGTCCTTTTTCTCCTTGTCCCGGTCCTTGTCCCGGTCCTTGTCCTTGACCGTGTCCTTGTGCTTGCCCATGGTCCGTGTGCTCAGCGTCGCTGTCTTGGGGTGGGAAGGGTGCCCGGGGGGCCGGGCAACACGCTGCGCAGCAGCCGCACCAGGCCGGCCACCAGCAGCAGCAGGGCGCCGATCGCCACCAGCACCAGCAGCAGCACGGCCAGCAGTTGCAGCAGCCCCTGCAGAAACCGGCCCAGGCCGCCGATCAGGTTGGCGATGGCGGTGCTGACCAGCAGCATCGTGTCGAGCCGCTCGGGCAACTGCATCAGCCCCACCAACAGGCCGGCGCCCAGGGCCAGCAGCAGCAGGCCGCTCAGGACCTGTGACCAGCGTCCAGGCCTGCGGCGCTGCTGAAACACCTTGCGCTGCCTGTCCCTGGCGGGCTTGATGCGGTTCATGGCTCGAGGCGGTGGCCGGCGTGGCGCATCCAGCGTTCGAACTCGCTGAGCACCAGTTCGTTGGGGCAGTCGATCAGATGCAGATCACCGACGTTGCAATCCCCCTGGCCGCCGTGGTGCAGCGAGATGTGAAAGTCATCACCGCTCAGGCCGCACACCTCTGGATCGCTGCGCACCACCACATCGAGGATGGCGCCCAGGCGCACCACCCGACGGCGCAGTTCGGACCAGGTGAGCACCATGAACCAACCGTCTCGCAACTGTGAGTCCAGTGTGCAGAGGCCTGGGCCGGCGTCAACGGGGGACGTTCAGCTTGGCGGGCGCGGGTTGGTTGCTCTGGGGCCTGGGGGTTGGCCATAGCAGCGAGGCTGTGCCGGTCACGGCCAGCACCAGCACGGCGGCCGCCGGCGCCGCCAGGCGCTGTCGCTTGGGAATGCGACCGCCCAGCTCGCGGGCGCGCAGCGGTCGTGCAGGCGGCAGGTCGAGCGACAGCTGCAGCCGCGGGTCGGTGCGCAGTTGATCGAGCACCCGCACCAGATCGGCCAGTTCGGCATCGTCGAGCTGGACCTCGAGCGGCGGGGTGTCGGGCTGGCTGCTGCGCAGCAGCAGGCGGTGACTGCCGGCACCGGCGGGCTGGAGCTCGACCGGATCGGTCGTGTTGCCGACCGGTGCGGCGGCATCGCTGATCAGGCGCCGGGCATAGGGCAACACCGTCTGGATCAGGGCCAGCAGGTGCTCCTTCTTGCCCTCGAGCTCGGGGCGGCCGGCCCATTGCAGGTTCCAGCCGGTGATGATGCCGATCGCGTTGTCTCCCTGGCCCGTCGAGACATCGGGGACCCCCTCAACCTGCAGGCGGCAGCTGATCTGATCGAAGCGAAGGGTCTGTTTCATGCTGCGGCATCCATCAGGCTGGCCTTGAGCCTGTCAAAGCCGCCATGGCCGGCGGCCAGCGCCATCGCCCGGATCAGCTGCCGTCGCTGGGCGGCGCCGCCTTCGGGATCGAGCAGCCGCTGCACGGCGACGCGGCGCAGGTTCATGCGCTCCCGCAGCAGCTCGACCAGGCGTTCTTGGAACAGGCCCCAGCGCTGCCGGGAGATCTCTGGTGCTTCGGCGCTCGAGAGCAGGGCCCGCAGCAGGGGGTACAGGCGATCCGCCTGGCTGCAGAGGACGCGGATCATGGCGTCGCTGGCGTCGGGCTCTAGCCCGCCGCGGCGCACGTGACGGCGCAGGGGGTTGTGGCAACGGTGTTTCCACAGGTCGACCCGGCTGCCGAGGCGGTCGCCCAGGCCCAGGTCCTGGCCCAGCCAGAGCATGGCTTCGGCGCCGTTGAGGTCGAGTGCTTCGGCGCACAGAAGCATGAGATCGAGCCGCTCAAGGCCACGACGGGGCAGGGGTGCAGCTGGATCGGGTGCCATGGCTGCGATGATGCCATGGCTGCGATGATGACGCGGCTGCCTGGAGTGGGCGATGACCGCCGGCCTCGAACTGCGCGACCTGGTGCGCGACATTCCCGATTTTCCTAAGCCGGGCATCCTGTTTCGCGATCTCACGCCGTTGATGCGCGATCCGGCGGGCTGGCAGGAGGTGATCCGTCGCCTCAGCGGGCTGTGCGAGCGCTTGCAGCCCGACCTGATCGTCGGCATCGAGTCCCGTGGCTTCATCGTTGGTACCGCCCTGGCCACGTCCGTACGGCTCGGCTTTGTGCCGGTGCGCAAGCCCGGCAAATTGCCCGGCCCGGTGACCGGCGTCGATTACGCGCTCGAGTACGGCACCGATCGCCTCGAAATCCAGAGCGATGCCTTTGATGGCGGCGCCCGGGTGCTGGTGGTGGATGACCTGCTGGCCACCGGCGGCACCGCCGCTGCCTGCGCCCAGTTGGTCACCGCAGCCGGCGGAAGCTTGTGCGGCTTTGCCTTTGTGGCCGAGCTCGCCGGGCTGGGGGGCCGGGCCCGTTTGCCCGAGCCCCACCCGGTCGAGTCGCTGATCGTCTACGGCTGAGCGGCCGTCGCTCTGAGCCAGGCCGTTCAGGGTTGCTGCTCCTGCCAGGCCAGCACCCCATCGAGCTGCTCAAGGCTGATCAGCCCGAACCGCCACAGCACGATCGGCAAAGGTGCCTGCTCCTGCTCGGCCTGGCGGATCCCCAGGGCCAGAGCGTTGTCGCTGAGGCCCAGGCGCAGGCGCAAATGGCTCACCAGTGCAGCGCTGGGCGGCTGTTGGGGGGTCGTGCTGATGACCATGGGACCAGTGTGATCATCCCCGCGGCAGCGGGCAAGGACCATCGGTCATCACCCCCAGGCTCAGGCGCCGCAGTACGGGCATCTGGCGCAGGGATGCCAGGGCCAGGCGCCGCAGGGGCAGCAGCAGCGCCGCCCGGTTCGAGAACAGCCGCACCAGCAGATCGGTGGCCGCCAGCGTCAGCAGCACATCAACCCAGCGGGCGCGGGCGTAACGCCGCGGCAGCGCTGTTGCCGGCAGTCGTCCCTGGCTGACGCGCCTGGCCAGGGCATGCAGCACGGCCACATCGCGCCAGCAAAGGTTCAGCCCTTGCCCTCCCACCGGATGACAGCGGTGGGCGCTTTCGCCCACCAGCACCGTGTTGCCTGCCTGAAGCCGCCTGGCCAGGGCCAGCCCAACCGCAAACGTCTGGGGTGGAACGGCCAGGGCATCGGGTTGGAAGCGGTCCGGCAGGGCTCCGGCCAGCCGGTCCAGAAAGGCATCACTGCCGATGCCCTCGAGCTGCCGGCAACGGGCGGCGCCTGCACTCCAGACGACCTGCACCTGCTGGCCCCCCAGGGGCAGCAGGGCCATGGGCCCTTCGGGTCTGAACAATTCCCAGGCCTGCTGCGCGCCAGCACCCCGCAGGCGAATCTGGGCCGTCAGGCAGCGCTGCTGATAGGTCCATTGCCATTGCCTGATCCCCAGGGCCTGGCGAGTTGGAGACTCAGGCCCATCGGCGGCTACCACCAGGTCAATGCTGCCGTTGTCGACGGCGCCAGGTTCCAACGCTGCGGGCGTTGCCCCCAGCTCCAGGCGGATGCGGGGGTGCTGGTCGATGGCCGCCAGCAGCACCGCCATGACGTCCTGATGCTGGCCGATCCACCCCACCGCCGGATCGGAGCTGCGGCGGCTCAGATCGGCCGTCGTGAAGGGCACCGCTGCTGCCGTCGAGCCCGGATCGGCGCCCAGATCAGCCAGCTGCAGTTGCTCAAATGGCTCCAGCCTGGGACTGAGTGCCTGCCAAAGCTGAAGGTTCAGCAGCAGACGACGGCTCGAATGGGTGAAGGCATAGGCCCGATGACGCCGCAGCAGGGCTTGGCGGGGGCTGGGATCCTGAAGCGTGATGAGCCCCCAACCGGCCTCGGCCAGGGCCAGCGCCGCCAGGGCCCCTGTCGGCCCGCAGCCGCGGACAACAGCAGTGAGTTCAGAAGCGCGGGGCACGGCAGCACGCTGGCATGAAAAAGCCGCAGCAAATCTGCTGCGGCGTGTGGGTCAGTGGATTTTGATTGGGCTGGGACCGACGAATCGGGGTTCAGCCGATGCCCAGCAGGCCACGGGTGAAGGCCTCACCGCCGAGGGCGAATTCGGTGGCGAGAAGGGCCACGAATCCGAGCATGGCCATGCGGCCATTGAGCTTCTCGGCGCGCTCATGGAATCCCCAGCCGCTCTCGGCGCTGACGACTTCCATGCGGGGCTCGGCGGCGAAGGCGTTGAGACGGCCACCGTCTTCGGTGGTCACAGTGGCGCCACGGATGGTGGCGGGAGCAGCAGGATTGGCCTGGGTCATGGCGTTCACCTTTAAGAGTGTTAAGGCCACTGTAACGCAATGTTGCGAAGCCGGTGCGCGCTGGCCGCTGTAGTGGCGTTCCTGTTCCGCATCTGTTGTGCCACCAGGCCTGAGGGGGCAGGCTCTGGTTGGGGGCGTTCGTGGGGCTGTGGCCTGTTCCGTTGTTGCGGCGGTGGCCTCTGCGGACGCTGTGGCCTTGGGTTTGGTGTTGCAGAGCTAATGCCCTGACTTGCTCGGGGGGCGGTGGGTGTTGGTGGGCTTGTTGGCGTGGATCTTGTCTTTGGGTCAGCTTGCCTATGTCCGCCCAGGTCTGTCCAGGTCTGCTTAGGTGTGTAGTCCCACCAGGTTGTTCAGCAGCTGACAAAGGGGTGTGAGCTCGTCAGGGTCGGTGTGTCACCTCCTTCCCCAGAGCTCACACACCATGCATACCCACCCGAATGCCCGGCTGACAGCCCTCGGCCGGGAACGGCTTGTACGTCGACACATTGATGAGGGCATACCCCTTCATGAGCTGGCGTCTCAGGCAGGGATCAGCCTCCGCAGCGCATACAAGTGGCTTGCTCGTTACCGCGCAGGCGGGACAGCGGCACTGGTGGATCGACGCAGTGTTCGCCGTACCCAGCGGCGGACGCTCGATCCACGGCAACAGCAGCAGGCCAGGACACTACGCCATGAACGCTGCACCATGCGGCGCATCGCCAAAGACCTGACGGCACCCCTATCCACCGTTGGCCGTTGGCTCAAGGAAATCGGGCTCGGGCGCCTGAGGAACCTGCAGCCCAAGGAGCCAGTCCGCCGGTATCAATGGGCCCAACCGGGCGACATGATCCACGTCGACACCAAACAGCTGGCACGCTTTGAGCGGGTCGGCCATCGCATCACTGGTGATCGCCGCAAAGGCTGCTCGCCTGGGGCTGGCTATGAGAAGGCCCATGTGGCTGTGGATGACGCCACGAGGCTGGCCTACGTCGAGGTGCTGCCTGATGAGCAGAAGGCCACGACGGTGGGTTTCCTGGTGAGGGCTGTGTCCTGGTTCAACAGCCAGGGCATTACCTGCCGCAGGGTGCTGTCGGACAACGGCAGTGCATACCGCTCCAGGCAGTGGCGTCAGGCCTGCACGGTGCTGGGTCTGAAAGCCAAACGCACCAGGGCCTACAGGCCCCAGACCAACGGCAAGGCGGAACGATTTATCAAAACGCTCCAGGCGGAGTGGGCGTATGCGATGCCGTTCAACAGCTCAGAAGAGCGCAAGCGCTGGCTGCCGCGTTATCTGGCGATCTATAACGGCCGCAGGTGCCACATGGCCATCGGCGGCCGCACTCCCATTCAGCAGCTGAACCGGCTGCGGGTCACTGAATGACCTGGTGAGAAAACACA
>JAIXOF010000089.1 GCA_027486935.1 Cyanobium sp. C1_MAG_00004
CTCGACGGCGGCGACGACAACGACGTGCTGCTGTTCGATCGCAGCGAGACCTCGACCTTGCAAGGGGGCAACGGTGACGATCAGCTGATGGTCCTGGGCAGCGCCCTGAACAACGCCCTGGGCGGAGGGACGGGCGACGACAGGATCGCCCTGCTGGCCGCCGGCGGCAATGGTGGCAACGGCGGCAATGTGCTCGACGGCGGTTACGGCCAGGACCACATTGAGGCGGCCAGCGGCCAGGACCGCTACCTGCAGTCGATGGCAGGCGCCGCCCTGCAGGCAGCCCGGCCCGGCTTTGACAGCCTGCTGACCGATGCCGGCTTCTGGGCGGCTTTGGGCGACAGCGAACGGCAGGACCTGCAACAGAGCGGGCGCCTGGGGGGCCAGGCCGTGGTCGACACCTTTGCCGGCTTTGCCGCCGGCCCCGGCGGTGATCAGCTGGAGCTCAACAGCACCCTGGCCGGCATCCGCCAGGACCTGTGGCAGAGCGATGGCGCCCTGTACCGGGTCAACAACGGCGAGCTCGAGGTGATCGAAGGGCGGGGCAGCCAGTCGATCGGCCTGGTGCTCGGCACCCTGACCGAGATCCAGAGCCTGGGCCTGGGGGCGCCGTCGATCGCCTATGCGACCGACACCAAGCAGTTGATGTTTGACGCCGACAGCGACTGGAGCAACGGCTCGATCAGCCTCGGCACGCTGCTGATCGGCAATGGCGCCCAGCTGCACCTCGACAACCTGGTGTTCGGGTCCAGCCATGTTGTTTGACCCCGAACGCAGCCACGCCGCCATCAGCGCGGCGGTGGCCCAGCAACTGGACCAGACCCCGGCGCGGTTGCTGCACGAGCACGGCATCCTGCCCCGGTTGGTGCGCGAGCAGCTGCTGCAACAGCTGCAGCTGCAGCCCCCCGATCTCGAGGAACGCTATGGCGACCAGCTGGAGCCATTCTTTCTGGAACGGCGCGCCGCCCTCGAGCAGGTGGTGTTCTCGTTGATCCGGCTGCAACAGCTGCATGCCGCCGAAGAGCTGTACCTGCGTCTCAGTGACGATGGCGCCGACTTTGGCGGCCTGGCCCGCAGTTTTTCGCAGGGGCAGGAGCGGCTCAGCGGCGGCCTGGTGGGGCCGATGCCCGTGGGCCAGTTGCACCCCCAGATCGCCGCGGCCCTGGCGCGCCTGCAACCGGGTGAGCTGCACCCACCGGTGCAGGCCGATCCGTTTCAGCTGCTGCTGCGGCTCGAGCATCGCGAGCCGGCCAGCCTGAGCGACAGCCTGCGCCAACAGCTGCTCAACGAGCTGCTGGAGCAGGAGCTGGGCAGCGCGGTCGAAGCCCAGGTGCAGACCCAGCTCGAACGCCTGGACCTGCCGGCCGATGGTTGAGGCGACCCTCCAGCAGAGCCGGATCGCCGGGCTGCTGGGCTGCACACCGCTGCTGGCCGGCCTGCCACCCGAGCAGCTGAACGCCCTGGCCGGCCACTGCCAGCTGGTGCGTTATGGCATCGGCCAGCCGATCTGCCGGCAGGGCCAGCCCGGCGGCCACCTGTGGCTGCTGATCGAGGGCCAGGCCCGCACCGTGGTGCGCAGCCGGCGCCTGCCCCGGGGCATCGCCACCCTGACGCGGCCCGCCGCCGGTGAGCTGCTGGGCGTGGGTGGCCCCTGGCAAACCGCGATCGCCTCGAGCGCGGTGGTGGCCCTGGCCATCCCCACCGCCGGCCTCGAGGCGGCGTTGGCCGCCCAGGTGGATCCGGCCGAGCTGTTTGCCGTGCTCGATGCCCACCTGGCCGATGACCCGCGCGACCTGGGCGCGGCCCTGGTGCCGGCTGCCCTGGCCCTGATGGGCCGCTGCCGGGTGCACAACCCGGGCGACCGCGGCCCCCTGGACCCAGGCCTGCTGTGGCTGGTGGCCGCCGGCGATCAGCCCCTGGGCCAGCCGGTGGCGGCCGCACCGGCCGGGGCACGGCTGCTGGGACTCGAGCCGACAGCCCTGGCCCAGCTGCTGGAGCCGGCCCCCAAAGCAGGGCCCAGCGGCAACGGGCATCACGACAACGGGCATAGGGACAACGGGCCCGGCGGTAACGGCTGGCAACGGCAGCTGCTGGAGCGCTGGCAGGCCCTGCAGGCCGCGGCCGAGGGCAGCGAGCCGTTGGCGATCGGCGATGGCGCAACGTTGATCGATGACCGCAGCAGCGCCCCCGGAGCTGAGCGGCCCGGCGACGACGACGAGCGGCGCCGCCCCCCCGACAGCTACCCCTGGCATCAGGGGGTCGGCCCGCTCGATTCGGCGGTGGCGGCGTTTCGCATGCTCAGCGACCACCTGAACCTGCCCTACCGGCGCGAGCTGCTGCAGCGCATCTTTGGCGATCAGGCCCAGCGCCACGGCGAGGCCTCTCTGGCCCTGGCGGGGGCGGTGGCCGAATCGATCGGCCTGCAGACCCAGCTGCTCGAGCTGCCCGTCAGCGCCCTGCCGCGGTTGACGATGCCGCTGCTGCTGCGCTGGGGCAACGGGCTGGCGGTGATCTACCGCTGCGACCGGCATGGGCTGGTGGCCGGCATTCCGGCGGCCGGCAACCAACTGCTGAGCCTCGAGGACTTTGCCGAGCAATGGGGCGAAGCCGGCGAGGTGCTGAGCCTGCGGGTCGACGCCCTGACGCCGCAGCGCCGTTTTGGGTTTCGCTGGTTTCTACCGGCCCTGCGCCAGCACCGCACGGTGCTGATCGAGGTGCTGGTGGCCAGCTTCTTTGTGCAGCTGTTCGGCCTGGTCAATCCGCTGCTGATTCAGCAGGTGATCGACAAGGTGATCATCAACAACAGCCCCGATGCCCTGGGGGTGCTGGGGGTGCTGCTGGTGGTGTTCGCCCTGTTCGAAGGGCTGCTGCTGTGCCTGCGCACCTTTTTGTTCATCGACACGACCAACCGCATCGATCTGGCCCTGGGCACGCGCATCATCGACCACCTGCTGCGGCTGCCGCTGAGCTATTTCGACCGGCGCCCGGTGGGTGAGGTCAGCAACCGCATCGCCGAACTGGAAAAGGTTCGGGGCTTTCTCACCGGCACCGCCCTGACGACGATTCTCGATGCGGTCTTTGCCCTGCTGTACATCGGCGTGATGCTGATTTACAGCTGGCAGCTGACCCTGCTGACCCTGCTGGTGGTGCCGCCGCTGGTGGCATTGACCCTGGGGGTGGCCCCGATCGTGCGCCGTCAGCTGAACAGCCGCGCCATCGCCAACGCCCGCACCCAGAGCCACCTGGTCGAGGTACTCAGCAGCATGATGACGGTCAAGGCTCAGAACATCGAACTGCGCAGCCGCTGGAAGTGGCAGGACCTCTACACCGATTACGTCGCTGAAGGGTTCGACAACACCCTGTTGAGCACCACCGCCGGCACCATCAGCGGCTTTCTCAACAAACTGTCGAGCCTGGTGGTGATCTGGGGCGGCGCCGCCCTGGTGCTCAAGGGGCAGCTGAGCCTGGGCGAACTGATCGCCTTTCGCATCATCGCCGGCTACGTCACCGGCCCGCTGCTGCGCATGACCTCGATCTGGCAGTCGGTGCAGGAAACAGCCCTGTCGCTTGAGCGGCTGGGCGACGTGATCGACCACCCCCAGGAGGCCCCGGTGGACAACGGCAGCCGGCTGATCATGCCGGCGATCAACGGCGCGATCGAGTTCCGCAACGTCTCCTTTCGCTACAAGCCCTCGTCGCCGCTGTTGCTGCGCGGGGTGAACCTGACGATTCCAACGGGCTGCTTTGTGGCCGTCGTCGGCACCAGCGGTTCGGGCAAGAGCACCCTGACCAAACTGCTGGCCCGGCTTTACGCCCCCGAAGACGGGACGGTGCTGATCGACGGCATCGACATCGCCAAGGTGGAGCTCTACTCGCTGCGCCGGCAGATCGGCATCGTGCCCCAGGACACGGTGCTGTTCGACGGCTCGGTCGAGGAGAACATCACCCTGACCCAGCCCGAGGCCAGCAGCGAGGAGGTGATCGAGGCCGCCCGCGTGGCCGCCGCCCACGACTTCATCATGGCGTTGCCGGCGGGTTACTCGACCCAGGTCGGCGAGCGGGGCAGCAGCCTGTCGGGGGGCCAGCGGCAGCGGCTGGCGATCGCCCGCACCATCCTGTCGAAACCGCGGCTGCTGATCATGGACGAGGCCACCTCGGCCCTCGACTACCAGACCGAGCGGCAGGTGAGCCAGAACCTGATGCAGACCCTGCAGGGCTGCACGGTGCTGTTCATCACCCATCGGCTCTCGTCGATCGTCAAGGCCGATCTGATCGTCTGCATGGGGCAGGGGGCCGTGCTCGAAGTGGGCCGCCACGACGAGCTGATGCAAGCCCGCGGCGCCTATTACGCCCTGTACTGCCAGCAGGGGGGCCAATGAGCAGCCCCGCCGTCAGCAGCCCCGCAGTCAGTGGCACCGGCACCCGCCGCCGCACCACCCTGCCCCGCAGCACCCGCGGCTGGAGTCGGGCGATCGTCTGGAGCCTGGTGGGCCTGGCCGGGTTCGGCGCGCTCTACGGCTCGATCGCCCGGCTCGATGCCTCGGTGTCGGCCACGGGCAAGCTGCGGCCCCTGGGCGGGGTCAGCAACGTGCGCAGCCCCTTCAACGCCCGTCTCAGCCGCCTGCTGGTGGCCGAGGGGCAGGTGGTGCAGGCGGGCCAGCCCCTGCTGGCGATCGATGACCGGGCCCTGCGGGCCCAGCTGCAGAACCTGACCGACTCCCAGCAGCTGTGGCAGCAGGAGGTGGACAGCGTGGCCCAGCAGCTGGGTCTGCCCGTGGCGCCGCAGGCTGGCGGCAGCCCAGCCCTGAGCGCGGCAACCCGCCTGGCCGACACCCACGAAGTGGCGCTGCGGCAAGCCAGCGCCCGGCAGGAGCGGCTGCGCAGCGAGATCCAGCTGCGCCAGCAGCAGGGCGACCTGGCTGCCCTGCAGGCCCGGCTACGGATCAGCAGCAACATCCGCCAGCGCCTGCAGCGGCTGCAGCGCGAGGGGGCCCTGGCCCAACTCGAGCTGGACCGCCACAACGAACGCCAGATCGAACTGACCGCCCAGCTGCGGCGCACCGAGCAGGAGCTCGAGATCAGCCGCCGCCGCATCGAGGCGGGCCGCCTGCAGGAGCTGCAGGTGCTGGCGGGCAACCGCCGCGAGTTGTTTCCGCGTTACGAGCGGGCCCGCAACCAGCTGATCGAGGTCAGCAACCGGCTGCTGGAGCTGCGGGAGCGGCTGCAGCAGGCCGAACTGCGGGCCCCCCAGGCGGGTCGGGTGTTCGACCTGCGCGTCAAACCCGGCGAAACCCTGGCCGCCGGCCAACCGCTGTTGCAGGTGGTCGGCCAGCGGGGCCTGGAGGCCGAACTGCGCATCTCCAACCGGGACATCGGCTTTCTGAAGCCCGGCATGCCGGTCGACGTGCGCATCACCTCGCTGCCCTTCACCGACTACGGCTCGCTGCAGGGCATCCTGGTGCGGGTGGGGGCCGACGCCCTGCCCCCCGATCCCAGCAATCCCCAGGAGAGCTTTGCGGCGGTGGTGCGCCTGCCGGCGGCGACCCTGGACAGCCGTGGCCGGCGCCATGCCCTGCGCAGCGGCATGGCGGTGACGGGCCTGATCCAGCTGGGGTCGCGGCCCGTGCTGGCCCTGATCAGCGACCGGCTGGGCAGCTTTACCGAGTCAGCCCGCAGCCTGCGCTGAGCCGATCAGGGCCGGCAGGCTGGCCACCAGGCTGGGCCCGGCCGCCTGCGGATCCAGCCACAGCAGCTGGGAGCCGTTGCTGCCGGTGGCGATCGCCAGCTGGGGATCTTGCGGCGGCGCACCACCGACCGGGCCCAACCCCGCCAGCAGCTGCTCGAGCGGGGCGATCGGCAGCAGCCGGGCCTGACCCAGCCCTTCTGGGCCGCTGGGGATCAGGGGCGTGGCGGCGTCCCCCCAGGCCAGATCGTCGCTGAGCCGGGGTGGTCCCAGCAGCCCATCTGAGGGGATGTCCCACTGCAGATCGGCCAGCACCAACGAGCCACCGCCGCTGGGGGAACCGGGCAGCACCCACAGATCGCGCCCCCCCTCGCCCCAGAGGCTGAGGCTGCCGCCATGGGGCCCCGCGGGCAACCAGAGCTGATCGTCGCCGCCCCCGGCCCGCAGCACCAGGCTCCAGTCGCCGCCATCGGCGCCGAGCCGCAGGCGATCGGCCTGGGGGCCCAGTTGCACCTGGTTGCGCGAGCCCGCGGCCAGCAGCAGGCTGCCGTCCTGCACGGCGCCCTGCAACAGGGCACTGTTGCTGCCGGCCCCCAAATCAAGGCTCGAATCGACGATGGCCCCATCGACCAGCAGGCTGTCGTCACCGGGGCCGGTCCGCACCGCGCTGCGATCAAGGGCCACCGTCTGCAGCTGCCAGTGGGGCCCCTGGGGTCCGTTGATGGCCAGATCGCTGCGGATCTCGATGGTGTTGTTGCCACCGGCCAGCTCAATCGAGCTGTCGCGCATCGCCCGGTTGCCGAGTTGCACCTGCCAGCCGCCGGGATCCAGACCGGCCGGCAACCACAGGTTGGTCTGGGCCGTCAGCCGCAGCAGGCCATCGCCACCGGGGTCGAACACCCGGCTGCCCTGCAGGGCCGCCAGATCAAGCAGCAGCTGGGACCCGGCCCCGTCGGCACCCACCTGGGCCAGCTCGAGCCATTCGTAGACCCCCAGCTCGGTCAGGCCATCGCCCGCCCCCAGCAGCAGGGTGCTGTTCAGCAGCCCCAGGTGCTGCTGCTCGAGCAGCAGCGGGGTCGCGCCCCAGGGGCTGCGGCCCAGGGCCCCCAGGCTGTGCTGCGACACCACCTGCACCAGCGGCAGCGGCGACGCCCGCAGATCGATCCAAGAGCCGTCGATCGCCACCTGGCGGCCGCGCTGCTGCAGGCGGGCTGCGCCGACGGCGGTGCTGGCCACCAGCGTGTCATCGACCCGCAGCAGCACCAGCAGGGCCGGTGGCGGTGTGGCACCGGCGGCCAGAGCGGCCAGAGCGGCACCAGACCCCCAGGGGGGCAGCCCCAGGGGCTGGGCGCCCAGGGGCGGGGCGGCGGCCAGCTGCGGCGGCAACGGCAGATTGGGGTCAGGCCCGGTGGACCTGGTGAACCCGCTCTGGCTGCCCGACACCGGCGCACCGCCATCGCCCAATGGGGCCAGCGGCTGCAACGGTGAACCGTCTCCCGGCGACAGGCCCGAGCCGGGGCGGCGACGCTGGTGGGGCTGGGCCTGGGCCACAGCAGCACCCAGCGGCCCGCCGGCATCGGCCAGGGGCGGCCCCTCGCGGCCAGGCCCCAAACCCTGGGCAGCGGCCTGCTCCTGAATCAGATAGAGCAGCACCAGCCCCAGGGCAGCACCGCTGAACACGCCCTCGAGTCCCAGGCGCCGGCCGTCGTGTTGCATGGGCCCAGGCTGATCAGGGCCCCAGGCCAAGGCGATCCGGCGCGGCACCACTGCCGCAGGCCGCCAGCAGGCTCAGGGCCAGGGCCCAAACCGGCCGCAACTTGATCTAATCACTCAACAGCGGTAACCCCGCCGGAGGTGCCACCAGCAGCTTCTGGAGCTCGGGGCGCAGCTGCTGCTTGAACGCCTGCCATTGGGGCGAGGCGATCACATCGCGGCTGATGGCCCCCGCCAGCCGCTGGCTGGCCAACACATCGCTGGGGTAATGAACGACGCAATAACTGCGGGCATAGCCCCCCTGCAGCCCCACCTCGAGCAGCCGCTCACGGCGCTCGGGCAGCAGATCGGCCAGCAACATCGACGCAGCGGCGTACCAGGTGGCATGGCCGCTGGGATACGAATAGGTGTCCTCCAGCGGCAGACAGGGCTTCAGACCCGGCTCGCTCACATAGGGGCGGGGCCGGGCGATTTCTTCCTTGAGGGCGTCCTTGACCACGTCAATCGGCTTGAGAAACGCCGGCAGACCGCGAAACAGGGTGGGGGCAATCTTTCCCAGATCCGAACCGATCGCCGTGTCAAAGGTGCTGAGGTTGCGGTGCAGGAACCGCCAGCTGTGCACCACCGCCTCGGGGTAGCGGGTGCGCTCGTTCCAGCGCAGTACGGCCAGGTCGTCGGCCTCAGCCGCCGAACCGGGCGCCGGCGGCCGCCCAACCACGGCCCGGTAACGCTCGGTCTTGAGGTTGAGTCCCCCCGCTGGATCCACCGTCTGGGCCAACGCGACCAGGCCGGGCGACCAGAGCAGGGTCCCCGCCAACATCACCAGCATCAACACTGCCTGCATGACAGATCCGCCATTCACGCCACACCGCAAATCTGCAGCACCGGGGTTAAGAGCAGCCTGCAGCGACGCCTCCGTCGTCACAGCCTGAGTCCCTGGGGGTGTTCTTAACCTGAAGACCATCGACCTGCTGCACGCTGCAGCAATGGTGCAACTGAGCCTGATCAGCAATGGCCAAACGCAGCGTTCAGGCCTACATCGAAGAGGTGCCCAGCTGGGACGGGGGCGCCCGCCTGTCCGGCCCGCCCCTGTCGGCGATGCAGTGGCTGGTGTGGTCCCTGGCCACAGCGGGCAAGTTCTTTGAGGGGCTGATCGTGTTCATGGGGGGCATTGCCCTGCCCCTGATCGCCGAGCAGTTTGCAATGACCGGCAGCGACAAGGGCCTGGTCACTGCCGCCACCCTGGCGGGCATCCTGGCTGGCGCCCTGGCCCTGGGGGGCCTGGCGGATCGCTTTGGCCGCAAACCGGTGTTCATCGGCGAGATGGTGCTGCTGGCGGTGGCCCTGCTGGTCGCGGCCTTCAGCCCCAACACCGCCACCCTGGTGGGGGCCTTGTTTGCCGTGGGCCTGGCCCTGGGCGCCGACTACCCCACCGCCCACCTGGTGATCTCCGAGAGCATCCCGGCGGCGGTGCGGGGCCGGCTGGTGCTGGGTGCCTTCAGCTTTCAGGCCCTGGGTGCCGTGCTGGGCACCGCCATCGCCTCGGTGGTGCTCAGCAGCAAACCCGAACTGGGCACCTGGCGCATCTTTTATCTGATCCCGGTGGTACCGGTGCTGCTGGTGGTCTGGGGCCGGCTGTTCCTGCCCGAAAGCAGCCACTGGCTGGTGAGCAAGGGCAATATCAAGAAGGCTGAAAAGCAGCTGCGCAAGCTGCTGGGCCGCAAGGACGTCGAACTGCTCGATCTGGAGATCGCCGAAGAAGGCCACATCGAACGCAGCAGCGACTGGGGCCAGCTGTTCCGCGGCAAGCTGCAGCGGGCCACGATCCTGGCCTCGGTGCCCTGGTTCCTGCAGGACCTGTCGACCTACGGCATCGGCATCTTCACGCCGGTGATCATTGCCGCCGCCTTTGGTTCTGAGGCCAAGGAGCACACCGTTGCGGCCGTGATCCAGAACGATCTGATCGGCGCCCGTGGCACGGCCCTGGTGGATGTGGGCTTTCTGGTGGGCATCGCCTGCGCCATCGCCCTGGCGGACCGTTGGGGGCGCATCCCGCTGCAGATCCTCGGCTTTGTGGGCTGTGCCGCCGGGCTGATCATCGCGGCGCTGGGCAACCTGAACGGCCACAGCAACCTGGTGGTGATCGTGATCGGCTTCGTGCTGTTCCAGTTCATGACCAACCTGGGTCCCAACGCCCAGACCTATCTGCTGGCCGGCGAGGTGTTTCCGACCCGGGTGCGGGGCCTGGGGGCTGGCCTGGCCGCCGCCACCGGCAAGGTGGGCGCCGTGCTGACGGCCTTTTTCTTTCCGACCCTGCTGGCCGACTGGGGCACCGAGCGGCTGCTGCCCCTGCTGGCGGTCACCTCGTTGGTGGGGGCGGTGATCACCTGGATCTACCGGATCGAAACCACCGGCGTCGACATGGAGTCGATCTGATCGGTGGCCGTGGAGTCACCTGGCCCGATCGCCCTGCCCTGCCCGCTGAGCGCCGGCTGGCACATCGTTGAGCAGACCGTGTTGCCCCGCTCGGCCGGGGGCGGTTTTTCGGCGGGGGCCTACCGCGGGGCCAACGACGAACTGTGGTTGCTGAGCGACGCCCCCAAGGGCAGCATCAGCCGTTGGCAGGGTCTGGCCCGGGGCGGATTGGCAGGGCTCAAGCCGCTGCCACCCCTGCCCCTGGCCCAGCCCCAACCCATGGATGGCGAGGGGCTGGTGCTGGATGGCGCCAGCCTGTGGGCCGCCAGCGAGGGTCGCCTGCAACCCCCGCGCCCGGCCGAGCTGCTGCACTACGACCTGGCCACGGGCCAGCTGCGCCAGCGCCTGGCGCTGCCCGCCGACTGGCATCTGCAGGACGGCGCCGGCCTGCAGAGCAATGGCGGCCCCGAATCCCTGACGCGCTGGCCCGGTGCAACAGCCCTGCTGATGGCCGCCGAACGGCCCCTGCAGCAGGACCCGCCCGACCGGGTGCGGCTATTGCGCTGGGACAGGCAGCCTGCCGCCGCGCCGGTCGCCACACCCCTGCAGCCCCTGGCCCTGCCCCCGGGGGCCTGGGGACTGACCGATCTGGTGGCCACAGGCCGCGGCCTGCTGGGGTTGTGGCGCCGGTTTGACGCCCCGGACCAATGGCAGGCGCGGCTGGTGCTGTACCCGCTGCCGGGCCGGGACGCCGCCGCCGCACCCCTGGCGCCGCGGCAGCAATGGAACCTGAACCGTCTGGGGCTGGCCGCCGACAACTGGGAGGTGCTGCTGGCGGGGCCGCCCCTGGCCGATGGCCGGCCGACCGTGCTGCTGGCCAGCGATGACAATTTCAACCCCCTGCAGGCCAGCCACCTGGTGCGCCTGAGCCCGGTGCAACAACCAGACTGCAAGCCATGACCAGCCCCGCCGCCCTGAGCCGTCGCCGCCTGCTGCAGCTGCTGGGGCTGGGCACCACCGCGGCGGCCGCAGCCCTGGGCCGGGGTCAGGGCCTGGCGGCGACCCGGCGGGCTGCCCCTGTCGCGGGTTTGAACAAGTTGGGCTTCCAGCCCCTGCGGCCGCCGCTGCCCCTGCCCGGCGACGGCCTCAGCGCGGCGCAGCAGCGGCAGGTGTACCGCACGTGGTCGGTCGAGGACCGGGTGCTGGTGCCCGAGGGCTACCGGGCTGAACTGCTGGCGGTGTGGGGCGACCGCCTGGCAACGGGTCGCTTTGGCTTCAACAACGACTACCTGGCCCTGACGCCCTTAGGGGGCAACCGTGCCCTGCTGAGCGTCAACTTCGAATACATCAGCCCCCTCACCTGGGCGGCCGGCTACGAGGAGGCCGTGGGCACGCCCCTGCCGCTGGCGGCGTTGCAGCAGGCCCTGGCGCCAAAGGGCGGCAGCATCGATGCCGCTGCCCTGCCCGCAGGCGATCCCCTGCGGGCGCTGGTGGACCCGGTGGCCCAGGCGGCCATGGCCGATCTGGGCATCGGCGTGCTCGAACTCGAGACCGGCGGCAACGGCAGCTGGCGCAGGCTGCAGGGCAGCGGCTACGAGCGGCGCATCGACGGGCTAACGCCGGTGGCTTGCAGCGGTCCGGCGGCGGCGGTGTTTGCCAACCCGGCGCCCTTGGGCTACCGCGATGGGCTGGGGGCGCGCATCCGCGGCACCTTGGCCAACTGCGCCGGCGGCACCACCCCCTGGGGCACGGTGCTCAGCGCCGAAGAGAATTTTCAGAGCCAGGTCAGCGAAGCGGTGTTCGCCGACGGCTCGGCCACCGCACCCGGCCAGCGTCCGTTCCGCTGGGACGGCAACCGGCTGGACGGCCTGGGCAACCCCTTTGGCCTGGCCGGCAACAAATACGGCTGGATGGTGGAGCTCGATCCGCGCCGTCCCCAGCAGCCGGCCGTCAAACACACCTGGCTGGGGCGCTTTCGCCACGAGGCGGTGGCGGTGGTGGCCAAGGCCGGCCGGCCGTTGATCGTCTACTCGGGCTGCGACCGGCACGGGGGCCACCTCTACCGCTACGTCAGCGATGGGCTGGTGCTGGATCCATCAGACCCAGCCAACGCAACGCTGTTCGAGCAGGGCCGGCTCGAGGTGGCCCGCTTGGACCCCGGCGGCGGCGGCCAATGGCTGGTGCTCGAACCCAGCGCCCGGCTCGCACCGCAGCGGCCCAGCCATTACCAGCGCTTTGGCATCGAGCAGCCGACACTGCTGCCCCACAGCGACCGTCAGCGCAGCGGCGCCCAGGCCCTGGCCAGCGATGCCGAGGTGGACGCCTACTGCCGGCGTCACAGCACCCTGGCCGACCTCTACCCCACGTTCGGCGATGACCGCGAGGCCCGGTTGCGCCAGCAGGGGGCGATCCTGATCGATGCCCACCTGGCCGCCAACGCGATCGGGGCCACCGCCGCCGCCCGCCCCGAAGACACCGACATCGACCCGGTGAACGGCGACCTGCTGATCGCCTTCACCGCCGCCGGCCGCAGCGAGGAGGGCGGCGCCGACCCGGCGATCTTCCAAGGGCCGGCTGGCCAACCCAACTGGCCCCATGGCTGGGTGATGCGCCTGGCCGATGGCAGCCCCGAGCGCGGGGCCCGCTTGACCTGGCGAATCGAGGCCACCGGCGGCACCCCCTGGCAGGGGGGCCTTGGGTTCAGCAACCCCGACAACCTGGCCTTTGACCCGGCCGGCAACCTCTGGCTGACCACCGACCGCTCGAGCAGCGCCAGCCTCGATGTGTTCGGCAACAACAGCTGCTGGGTGCTGCCGCGCCAGGGTGCCGCCGCAGGCCAGGCCCTGTGCTTTGCCATCGGCCCGGTCGACTGCGAGCTGTGCGGCCCCTGCTTTGACGCCAGCGGCCGCACCCTGTTGTTGGCGGTGCAGCACCCCGGCGAAGGCCAGGGCACCCGCCAGGGCCGCAGCGTCGAGGCCCAGGCCCACCAACTGGTGGACCGCAGCGGCCGCAGCTTTGAGCAGTTGCGCTGGGTGCCCCTGGGCTCCAACTGGCCCTCGGGGGTCCCGGGGCGGGCGCCGCGGCCCGGTGTGGTGATGATCAGCCGCCGCGACGGGGCGCCCCTGCTGGGCAGCTGAGCCGACTTAGCGGCTGGCCCCGGGCACAAAACGC
The DNA here is from genome assembly GCA_027486935.1 of Cyanobium sp. C1_MAG_00004. Taxonomy (GTDB): domain Bacteria; phylum Cyanobacteriota; class Cyanobacteriia; order PCC-6307; family Cyanobiaceae; genus RGUW01. The sequence continues at coordinate 12,983 of JAIXOF010000089.1, forward strand.
CGCTCGTGCTGGGCGCCGGTGAGCATGCGGTTCCAATACAGCGAGGGCAGCAGCTTGCGCTTGACCCACCACATGCTCCAGCGCTCCTTGGTGGGATCGAGGGGAAACGAGGGCGTGGGCTCCTGCTTGTAGTTGAACTCGGCCATGATCGTCTTGCCGTAGCCGGTGATCAGGGGGCAGCAGCTGTAGCCGTCGTAGGCCGCAGCCAGGGGCTGGCCATCGAGCAGGGCCAACAGGTTGGCCACCAGCACCGGCGCCTGACCGCGCACGGCCGCGGCGGTCTTGGAGTTGGGCATGCCGCTGACATCGCCCAGCGAAAAGACGTTGGGGTAGCGCACGTGCTGCAGGCTGAACTGGTCCACCTCGACGAAACCGGCGCCATTGGCCAGCGGGCTGGTGGCCACCACCGGGGGCGCCGCCATCGGCGGGGTCACATGCAGCAGCTCGTAGGGGATCACCTCCTGCCGCTCGCTGTCGTTCTCCTTGACGGTGAACACCGCCTCCTTGCTGGCTGGCCGCACCTCGGTCAGCACATGGTTGTAGCGGGCATCGATCCCCTTGCGCTTGACCACATCCCGCAGCGGCGCGGCATAGGTGGGCACGCCAAAGATGCCCGGGGTAGCGGTGGCATAGATGACGCTGGCGTTCAGGCGCTGGCGCTTGAACACGTCATCGGCCAGGTAGGCAATCTTCTGGGGCGCACCGGGGCATTTGATCGGCATCGGCGCACAGGTGAACACCGCATTGCCGCCCTTGAACGCCTGAATCGCCTCCCAGGTGTAGGGCGCAAAGTCCTTGCTGTAATTGCTGCAGACCCCGCCTGAGCCCAGGGCCTCGCGCAACCCGGCGATGCGGTCCCAGGCCAGGGTCAGGCCGGTGGCCACGATCAGCACGTCGTAGCTGAGGATCTGGCCGCCGCTGGTGGTGACCCGGTTGTGGTCGGGATCAAAACCGGTGGCGGCCTCCTGAATCCAGGTGACGCCACTGGGAATCAGGTCCCGCTCGGGGCGTCCGGTCTCTTCGAGACTGAACACACCGCCGCCCACCAGGGTCCAGCCGGGTTGGTACCAGTGCTCGGCAGCCGGCTCGAGAAGGGTGATGGCGAGCTCGGGCCGGGCCCGCCGCAATTGGGCCGCGGCGGTGATGCCGCCGGCACCGCCGCCGACGACAAGAACCGGGTGGTGGGTCATCGCTTGACTTGCACTCATGGCTGAGCCAAGTCTGCAGACGGATCGCCGATCGGACAGCTCATCTGCACCGGAACCGGGCGCACCTGCCAGATCCGTTCGGCATACTCACGCACCGCCCGATCGGACGAGAAAAAGCCGCTGCGGGCGGTGTTGAGCAGGCTGATGCGCTGCCAGTCCTGGCGTTGCTGCCAGAGCGCGTCGACCCGCTGCTGGGCCTCGAGATAGGCGGCAAAATCGGCGATGACGGCATAGGGGTCGCGCCCCACCAGGTTCTGCACCAGGGGTCTGAACAGCTCGGTGTCACCACCGCTGAAATGCCCCGACTCGATCAGGGCAAAGATCTCCTGCAGCACCGGGTTGCCCGCCACCCACTCCCAGGGGCGGTAGCCATTGCGGTGCAGGTCCACGATCTGGTCGGTGGTCTGACCGAACAGCACGAAATTGTCCTCGCCGACCATCTGCCGGATCTCGACATTGGCCCCATCGAGGGTGCCGATCGTCAGGGCGCCGTTGAGGGCGAATTTCATGTTGCCGGTGCCTGATGCCTCTAAACCGGCTGTGGAGATCTGCTCAGAGAGGTCAGCAGCCGGATAGATCGTCTCGCCCAGCTGCACATTGAAATCAGCCAGGAACACCACCTTGAGCAGCCCCTTCATGTCGGGATCGCTGTTGACCACCTCGGCGATGCCATTGATGAAGCGGATGATCAGCTTGGCCATCGCATAGCCCGGCGCCGCCTTGCCGCCAAAGATCACGGTGCGCGGGGCCAGGCCAGCGGTGTCCCCGCCCTTGATGCGCAGGTAACGGGCGATCACCCCGAGCGCGTTGAGGTGCTGGCGCTTGTACTCGTGAATGCGCTTGACCTGCACGTCAAACAGGCTGGTGGGATCGACCAGCAAGCCGTTGCGCTGGTTGATCACCGCGGCCAGGCGGCGCTTGCCGGCCAGCTTGCAGGCCCCCAAGCGCTCCAGAAACGCCGTGTCGTGCTGCAGGGTCTCCAGGCGCTGCAACAGCTCGATCTCGGCGGGCCAGGACGGCCCCACCGTCTCGCTCAGCAGGGCGTTGAGGGGCGGGTTGGCCAGCGCCAGCCAGCGCCGGGGAGTGACGCCGTTGGTGACGTTGGTGAACTTCTGGGGCCACAGCGCTGCAAAGTCGGGGAATAGATCCCGTTGCACCAGGTCGCTGTGCAGGGCCGCAACGCCATTGACGTGATGGCTGCCCACCACGGCCAGGTGGGCCATGCGCACGGCCTTGCCCCCACCTTCATCGATGATCGAGACGCGGGCCAGGATCTGGTCGTTGCCGGGGTGCTTGAGGCGCACCTGCTGCAGAAAACGACTGTTGATCTCGTAGATCAGTTCCAGATGGCGCGGCAGCAGCGAACCGAACAACTCGAGCCCCCAGCGCTCGAGCGCTTCGGGCAACAGGGTGTGGTTGGTGTAGGCCAGTGAGCCCGACGTGATCGCCCAGGCCTGCTCCCAGTCGAAGCCGTGTTCATCGAGCAGCAGCCGCATCAGCTCGGCAACGGCGATCGCCGGATGGGTGTCGTTGAGCTGCACGGCCCAGTGCTGCTGAAACTCGGCGATGGCGATGCCACGGCGCTGCAGGTTGGCGAGCATGTCCTGCAGCGAGCAGCTGACAAAGAAGTGCTGCTGCATCAACCGCAGCCGCCGGCCGCTGTCGGTGCCGTCGTTGGGATAGAGGACCTTGGAGAGGGTCTCCGAGCCCACCTTGGCCTCGACAGCGCCGTGGTAATCGCCGCTGTTGAAGGCATTGAAATCGAAGGATTCGGCCGCTTCGGCCCGCCACAGCCGCAGCCGGCCGCAGGTGTTGACCCGATACCCGGGCACCGGCACGTCGTGGGGAATGCCCACCACCACCTGGGCCGGGACCCAGCGCACCCGATAGCGGCCCTGGTCGTCTTGCCAGGTTTCGGTGCGACCGCCGAAGCCGACGCTCTGGGACTTGGTGGGAATCACCAGCTCCCAGGGCCAGCCCCCCTTGAGCCACTTGTCGGTGATCTCGACCTGCCAGCCCCCCTTGATCACCTGATCGAAGATGCCGAACTCGTAGCGGATCCCGTAGCCCGTCGCCGGAATCTCCAGCGAGGCGAGGGATTCGCTGTAACAGGCCGCCAACCGCCCCAGGCCCCCGTTGCCCAGGCCGGGCTCCTCCTCGACCGCAAACACCTGGTCGGGATCGGTGATGCCGAACCGGGCCAGGGCCTCGGCCGCCTCGCTCTGCAGGCCCAGCATCAGCAGGTTGTTAGCCAGCTGGGGACCGATCAGAAACTCGGCCGACAGGTAGGCCACCGCCTTGGGCCGTTTCTGACGCAGCAGGTCCTTGGAAGCCAGATGGCGGTTCATCAGCCGGTCCCGCACCGCATAGCTGAGCGCCATGTAGAGGTCATGGGGGCTGACGTCGACAGCACTGCGGCCCAACGAAAAGAACAGGTGCTCGGCGATGCCCTCAAACAGGTCATCGGCGGTCAGGCCGGTGCGCTGCCGGTCACTGAAGCTGGCCGGTAGCGGAACGGCCGAGCCGAAATCCTGGCGTTGGGGTTGGGTCGAGGTCATGGCGACGCCGTGCGAGGGCTGTTGCACCCAAGCTGGCCAGCAGGCGTTAAGGCGGCAACAAGGCGCCGCTGGCTTCAGCTTTGTTTCACTTGCCGAGCGTGCCGGTGCGGCCGAGCATGGGACTGGCTGTGCCTGCCCGATCCCCCTGCGCCATGGCCGCTCCTGAACCCCAGCCAGCGATCCTGATCTGCGGACTGGGCAAGCTGGGACAGGCCTGCCTGCGGCGACTGCAGGGCTTTGATGTGGCCCTGCTGGCCATGGACCGCCACGCGCCCGACTGGCACGACCCCGAGCTGGCCCATGGCCTGCGGGCTCCCGTGGTCATCGGCGACATGCGCCGCGCCCACCACCTGCGGCAGGCCGGAGCAACCGGCGCCCGCGCAGTGCTGCTGCTCAGCTCGGAGAGCACGGTCAACCTCGAGGCGGCCCTGCAGGTCAGGCTGCTCAATCCAACGGCCCAGATCGTTGTGCGGGCCTCGGGCGAGCAGCGCCAGTTGGGGGATCTGCTCGAGCAGCGCCTGGCCGGAATCAGTGTCGTCGACCCGGTGAACCTGATGCGCTGGGCCCTGCTGCAGGCCCTACGGCCCGGCGATGCCGCCGCCCGCTTTGACGCCGATGGCCAGGCCCTGAGCGTATTTGAGGGGGTCTGGCAGGACCGGCGCTTTCAACGGCCGCTGCTGCTCGATCAGCTCAGCACCGGGTGGCTGGTGGCACCGCTGGCCTTTCAGGGCAGCCAGCCCAGCCCGGGCAGCCCCCCTGCCGATCTGGCCCCCAGCCAGGTTGGCCGCTGGCGCCTGCGCCGGCCCAGCTGGTGGCGGCAACCCAGCTGGTTCCGGCGGCCGGTGCTGGATCAGCGCAGCCGCCGGCTGGGGCTGCTGGCCATTGCCCTGGCCGTGGTGGTGCTGATCGGCATCGGCCACTTTGCGGCGGGGTCCAGCTGGCAGCAGGGGGTGTTCGTGACCCTGGCCCTGCTCAAGGGCGAATTCGTCGATCCGGTGAACGCGGTCCTGGGCGGCCGGCCCCTGGGCAGCGGCGGCGACACCTGGTTGGTGGGCGGCACCCTGCTGCTGTCGCTGCTGGGCACCGTGCTGACCTCGGCCCTGGTGGCGGTGATCCTGGAGCGGTTGCTCAGCGCCCGCTTCGGGCTGACGGTCAAACCGCGGCTGCCCCGGGGGGTGCAGCCGATCCTGCTGGTGGGTGGGGACGGCCTGGCCGACGCCCTCAGCAGCGAGCTGCAGCGCGAGGGCTACAGCGTCTGGGCGGTGGACGCCCAATCGCCCGCCCTCGAGCAGGCGCAACGCAGCCTCAAACGGCGGGGGGTGCTGGCGATCGGCATGCTCTCGGGCGATCTGCTGGCCAATGTGCAAGGGGTGCTGGCCCTGCAGCAGTGCTGGCCCGCGGCGCGGCTGGCCATGGTGACCAGTGCCGAGCAGGCGGCCGAACAGCTGGGTGAGCTGCTTGGCGGGGTGACGGTGATCTCGAGCCTCAGCCTGGCGGCCGACGTGGTGGTGGCCACCGCCTTCGGCGAGCGGGTCGAAGGCGTCTGGCCGATCGGCGAGGCCATGGGGCTGCTGGTGCGCTATCGGGTCAACCCCGGCGACACCCTGTGCGGCCTGACCCTGGCCCGGGTGCAGCACGGTTACGGGGTCACCGCCATTGCCCTGAAGCGTCCCTCGCGGGGCGACGGGCTGGCGCTGCCACCGGTGGATCTGGTGCTGGCGAGCGGGGATCAGCTGCTGATCCTGGCCACCCTGGCCGGGCTGCGCCGGATCGAACTGGGCCAGCTGCAACCGCCCAGCCAGCGGCTGCGCCTGCGCCTGCCCCGCCCCCTGCCCGACGGGCGCCTGTTCGAGGTGCACCGCAACCTGGCCCGCTACCTGGGCTGCAGCGTCGAGGCGGCCCATGGCCTGCAGTTGGGCCTCCAGTGGCAGGAGCTGGCGGTCGATCCCGACATCGCCGCCCTGCTGGTGGACAGCCTGGGGCGGCTGGGAGTGGACATGGAGCTCGAGCCAGAGGCCAAGCTGGTCCTATGAACACCCTGACGATCCGCCGGCCCGACGACTGGCATGTGCACCTGCGCGACGGGGCACTGCTGCAGACGGTGGCGCCGGCCACAGCGCGGCAGTTCGGCCGGGCGATCGTGATGCCCAACCTGCGCCCGCCGATCACCACCGCGGCGGCGGCGCGCGACTACCGCGAGCGCATCCAGGCGGCCGTGCATGCAGGCGGCGGCGAAGCCCTGGCGGCGGCTTTCACCCCGCTGATGACGGCCTACCTGACCGAAACGCTCGACCCGGCCGATCTGGAGCTGGGCCACTGCCAGGGGGTGCTGACGGCGGTCAAGCTGTATCCAGCGGGTGCCACCACCAACTCGGACGCGGGTGTGCGCGACCTGGGTGCGATCACGCCGGTGCTCGAGGCCCTCGAGCGCATCGGCATGCCGCTGCTGATTCACGGCGAGGTCACCGACAGTGCCATCGATATCTTTGACCGCGAGGCGGTGTTCATCGAGCGGGTGCTGGACCCCCTGCTGCGGCGCCACCCGGGGCTCAAGGTGGTGCTGGAGCACATCACCACCAGCGACGCGGTCGACTTTGTGCGCACCGGGCCGGCCAACCTGGCCGCCACGATCACGCCCCACCACCTGCACATCAACCGCAACGCCCTGTTTGCCGGCGGCCTGCGGCCCGACATGTACTGCCTGCCGGTGGCCAAACGGGAGCTGCACCGCCTCGCCCTGCGGGCCGCCGCCACCAGCGGCAATCCGAAGTTCTTTCTGGGCACCGATTCGGCCCCCCACGAACGCCATGCCAAGGAGAGCGCCTGCGGCTGCGCCGGGATTTACAACGCCCCCTTTGCCCTCGAGAGCTATGCGGCGGTGTTTGACGCCGAAAACGCCCTCGATCGGTTCGAGGCTTTTGCCAGCGAACACGGGCCCCGCTTTTACGGCCTGCCGCTCAACGACGGCACGGTGACCCTGGAGCGGACGCCCCAGACCGTGCCCGAGCACATCGACGCGCTGGTGCCCTTTCATGCGGGCGAGACCCTGAACTGGCAGTTGGTCTGAGATCGGCTGCAAACCTGCAGCAGCAGCACGGCTACCACCGCCAGATGGATTAAGCCAAGTCGATCGGCAAACCCAGCGGCATGGTGATGGCTTTACCGCAGTTTCAGCGGGGCTGCGGCCTGGGCAATCGCCTGTTCATCTGGGCCCGATGCCGGGTGTGGTGCCAGGAGCACCAGGGCCAACCGATCAGCCCCATCTGGTTCAGACCGGCCATCGGACAAGCGTTGCGTCGTCTGCCGCAGCTGTGCCGTCAGAACGGGGCCATCGATCTGCTCAATCCAACCCTGCTGGGCTGCTTTCAACCGACAGCTGACGATCTCCCGTGGTGGCAAGGCCTCTGGCAGGGCCTGGGGCGACGCCGGATCAGCGAAACCCAGCTGACAGCCGGCCAGCCCCCGTCCGGCCGGCACCTGGTGCTGTTTGACCAGCCGACTTACTCCTTCGACAGGCTGAACCCCCACTGGCGCCAGTTGCATCAGGACCTTGAGGCGATCACCCGGCCAAGGCACCGACGCCGGGTCGCCGCCCTGCCCCCAAGCCTGATCGGTCTGCATGTGCGCTGCGGTGATGGCTTCCGGCCGCCCCCGGACGCAGCCGACAACTTTGGCTGGGTGGGCTGGCTGCAGCAGACCCCCATCAGCTGGTTCGTGGAAACCCTGCAACAGCTGCGCGCGCTGCTGGGCAGCCCCGTGCCTGTGCTGCTGGTGTCTGACGGGAGCGTGGCCCAGCTGGAGCCGCTGCTGGCCCTGCCCCAGGTGCACCTGCTGCGACCGACGACCGCGATCGTTGATCTGCTGGCCCTGGCCCGCTGTCGGTTGATTCTTGGCTCAGGGTCGTCCAGCTTTTCGGCCTGGGCCTCCTTTCTGGGTCAAACCCACGCCCTCACAGCCCCCGGCCATCCCTTCACCCGTTGGGGCCTGGAACCGCAGTGCGGACAAGTGGTCGCTGCCCACAACCCCCGCGACCCGAGCTGCAGCCTGCCGCCGGCTCTGCTGCGGGATCTGGCGAGCCGGCTTCCCTGAGCAGTCCGGCCCGGCTGAGGTTCCAGCGCTGAACGGCCACGGCCAGGGCGCTGCGGGCCGCCTGCAGATCGCGCTGGGCGATCAGCACCTCAAGAATCGGGGCCACCTGGGCCCGGTAACGCAGCTGGGCATCGCGCACCGCCTGCTCGCCCGCCTGCACCCCAGCCTGGGCCGCCCGGATCTGCTCGCCGGCAGCCTGATGGGTGGCATACCAGGTCTGAACGTTCTGAACGATGGTCTGCCGTGCTTGATCCAGGTCCAGCTGGCGCAGCTCGGCCAGGGTGCCGGCCAGCCGAGCCGACTCGCGGCTGACGCCGCCATCGAACAACGGCTGGCGCAGGCCGATGAAGCCGCCCCAGTTGTAGAAGCCGCCGCTGAACGAACCGCTGCCGTTGCCGCCGGCCGTGGCGCTGCCGATGCCCCCCAGGCTGGCCTGGGCGGTGCCGCTGAGCACCGGCAGGTTGAGGCTGTTGCCGCCGTAGCCCGCCCCCAGCTGCAGGCCCACGCTGGGCAGCATCTGGGCCCGGGCCTCTTGTTGGCGCTGCAGCTGAACCTGACGCTGCTGGGCCAGGGCCTCCAGCAGGGGCCGCTGGGCCAGGGCGCGCTGCAGGCTGGCGTCCAGGCCCAGGGGCCAGGGCTGGGCCGGCAGCAGTGGATCGCGGGCCCGCACCGCCTGCTCGGCCGGCAGGTTGAGCAGGCGCGCCAGGGCGCTGCGGGCGACCTGTTGCTGGCTGCGGGCCTCGCTCAGGCCGGCCCGATCCCGCTCCACCAGGGTTCGGGCCTGCAGGGTGTCGATGCGGGCCGCCAGCCCGCGGCGGCGAATCGCCCCCGCATCGCGCTGCAGGGTCTGCGACAGCTGCAGGGCCTGCTGCCAGACCGGCAGCAGGGCATCGGCCACCTGCAGGTCCAGGTAGGCCGCCGTGATCGCAAAACGGCTGCCCCGCTGCTGCTCGCTGCCCTCGGCGCGGGCAGCAGCGAGGACCGCCTGGGCCGCCTGCCGCTGGGGGCCGCGGCCAAAGTCAATCAACGGAAAGGTCAGCGACAACCCCAGATCGCCAAACGTGTTCTGGGCGACGGCGTAACCGTTAGCGCCCAGGTTGAGGTTGAGATTGCCGATCAGCGGCAGGTTGCTCACCTGGGAGGCGCTGGTACCCAGCTGGACATAACTGCCCACGGCCAGCAGGTCGAGCTTGGGCAAAAACCGGGTCTGGGCCAGACCAACCTGGGCCTCGCCCTGGCGCACGAGCACGGCGCTGCCGGCCAGGGCCAGCGAGCGCTCGAGCCCCAGCTGCAGCGCCTGCTCGAGACTCAGCTCGAGCGGGGCCGGCGGTTCGGACGCCAGCACGGCCGCCTGGGCAAGCACGGCCGCCGGGGCCAGCACGGGAGATGCCAACGCCAGCACCGAGATCAGGCTGCGCCAGGCGGCGACACAAAGCACGCTGTCAACTCGGGCGGTGGCCGTTACGGTACCGATCAGATCTGGCTTGTGCAGCCTGTTGATGCGAGGTCTTGAGCTGCTGCCAATGGCCGCCGTAACGCTGGCCAGCGGGGTCTGGGCCGTGCTGCCGGGGGTGCCGGGCGATGTGCACGGCGGGGCCCTGCTGGTGGAACCGGACAGCCGCCTGGGGGTCTACGCCCGCAGCCCCGGCCAGGTGCAGCAGCTGCAGGTCGCGGTGGGGCAGCGGGTGCAGGCCGGCCAGACCCTGGCCACGATCAACCGCATCGACCAGGTGGCCCAGGGGGGCGGGGTGCGCGGCAACGGCAGCGAAGCGCTGCAGCTGCAAGAGGCGGCGATCGGTCGCCAACGGCAGGCCCTGCTGCTGGCGATCACCAACCTCAAGCGCAGCAACGGCCCGATCGGCAGCCAGGTGCGCGCCCTCGAGGCCCTGCGCCGCGACGAGGTGATCCCCCGCTACAGCCCGTTGTGGGTGGGGGCCCAGGACCTGTACCTGCGCAACCAGTCCCAGTTGTCATTACTGCAAAGCCAGGTGGCCGAGCTCGATGCCTCCCTGGCCGAACTACAGGCGCAACGGGCCAGCCAGCTGGTGCGAGCCCCCGCCGCCGGCATGGTGCTGAGCCTGAGCGCAGCCCCCGGCCAGGCCATGGTTGCCGGCCAGCGCATCGCCACGATCGGCCCGGGCCCGGCGCCCACAAGCCAGCCCCGCCGGGCCATGGCCCTGTTCACCCAGGCCGATGCGACCCGGCTGCGACCCGGCATGACCCTGCTGCTGGAACCCCAGCTGCAGACCCGTCACCTGTACGGCGGCACCAACCAGCGCTATGGCAGCGTCATCGGCCGCATCAGCGCGATCGCACCAGCAGAGGCCGATCTCGACGAGGTGAGCCGGACCGTGGGCAGCACCGCCCTGGCCACCAGCCTGCTGGCCAGAAGCCACCAGGAAGCCTTTGGCGAGGGCGGCAACCCCCTGGCCACCCTGGGTGACAAGGCCACCGCGCCGATGGTGCTGGTGACCGTCGCCCTGCAACCGGCCGCCACCCCCAGCGGCCTGCGCTGGAGTGAGGGCCAGGGACCCGATCTACCCCTAGAAAACGGCACCCCGGCCAGCGCCAAGGTCGATGTGGATCGGCGCTCGGCCCTGAGCTATGCCCTGCCGTTTGTGCGCTGGCTGACGGGGATGGAGCGATGAGCAACCGCCCCCTGGCCGCCTGGAAGGCCCCGGCCCCCTGGGTCGCCCTGCTGCTGCTAGCGATCACCGCCGCCAGCAGCCCGCCGCGGCAGTGGTTCTGGTTGACGCTGCTGGTGATTGTGCTGGTGGTGGGCTGGCTGCAGCTGCTGCGCAACCTGCGACGGCCTGGCCCGTGAAACCCCATGGCCTGCGGGCCGCGCTGGTGATCGGCCTGGCGGCAGCCCTGAGCAGCGCCATGGCCGGCGGATTGGGACTGGGGGGCCAATCCACCACCTTTGCCGTGGTGATCGCAGCCGTGGTGGTGCGGCCCGACTTTGGGCGCTGGCCCCTGGCCCTGTACCCCGTGCTAATCGTGCTGATGGGTCTGTGCATGGGCTTCGGCACGCTGACCGCCCAGCTGCTGGCGGGCATGCCGCAGGTGGTGCTGTTTGCCCTGGTCACCGTGGTGCTGCGCATCGCCGCCCTGCTGCTGCCAGGCAAGCTGCAGCTGCTGGCCAACGTGGTAACCCTGGGGGGGGTGCTGCCCCTGTTGAGCTCAGACCCCAGCTGGCATGCCTGGGGCCAGGAACTGGCCGCCATCGCCCTGGGCCTGGCGGTGGGCACCCTGGTCCAGATCAACCTGGCCCCCGCAAGCAGTAGCACAGCAACAGCTGAAGCCCCTGCACGGGCCCCAGCCCCTGCAGCGGCCACTGCAACGGCCCCTGACCCACCCCCGGCCGAGCGCCTCAGGGCCGGCCTGCGATCACCGCTGTTCTGGCGCAAGACCGTGCTGTTGACCCTGGCGCTGCCGATCGGCCAGGGGCTGGGGGCGCTGACCCCGAAATACCTTTACTTCGGGGTGCTGCTATTGCTGAACGACACCACCGCAGCCACGGCCGAGCGGGTGCGCGACCGCATCATTGGCGTCAGCCTGGGGGTGCTGATGCCCCTGCTGGTGTTCAACACCTTTGGACTCAGCACAGTGTCGACTGGCCTGGTGCTGGGCGGCACGGCCGCGTTGATGACCGTGCTGCGCCTGGACCGCAACTTGCGCACCGCCCTGTTCTCGAGCGCGATCGCCTTTAGCGGCTACGGACCGCTGGTGGCCTGGTACATCCCCAACCGCTGGCTGGACTATCTGATGGGCTCGCTGCTGGCCCTGGCCGCCGCCTTGTGGCTGCCACCAAACGCAACGAGCTGTTGCGCGGCCCCACGGCAGGGGCCACCGCCCGCTTAACAACGCAGGGGGCGACCTGTTCTGGCCCAGCGCCGGCCATGGCCTTCTTTGTTCAGCTGACCGAGGCCATCAGCCGCCACCAGAGCCTGCTGGTCACCGGCCTCGATCCCAACCCCGAACTGCTGCAGAGCTGGGCCGCCGCCCGGGGGCTGGCGGGCCGGTCATTGCTGAGCCAGGCGCGGCACTGGATCAAGGCCGTGGTCGAGGCCACCGCACCCCTGGTCTGTGCCTTCAAACCGAGCCTGGGTTTTTACCAGGCCCTGGGCCCGATCGGCCTCGAGCTGCTGGCCGAGGTGCGGGACCTGGTGCCCACCGACATCCCGTTGATCATCGATGCCAAGCACGGCGACCTGAACAGCTCATCGGCGCTGGCCCACTACCTGTTCAAGGACCTGGGCGCCGATGGGATCACCCTCTCGCCCCTGGCGGGCCAGGACATCGCCGCGCCGTTTCTGCTCTACCCGGACAAGGCGGTGGTGATCACCTGCCACAGCTCCAATCCGGCGGCCCGGGTGCTGCAGCACTACCCAGGCGAGCAGGGGCCGCTGTTTCTGCACATCGTGCGCGAAAGCCAGCTGTGGGCCACCCCCGAGCAGCTGCTGCTCGAGGTGGGCACCAGCGATGCGGCGGTGCTGGCGGCGGTGCGCCAGGCGGCATCGCAACGGTTCGTGTTGCTGCGCAGCCTCTGGGCCGAAGAAGACCAGCTGGAACCCCTGCTGCAGGCCGGCTTGAACGACGCCGGTGACGGCCTGCTGCTGCCCCTGCCCCAGAACCTGCTGGTCGAGGACGACCTGGCCGAGCGCGCCGACGCCCTGCGGCGCCAGATCAACGCCTGCCGCACCCGCCTGGCCCGCCAGCCCGAGCGCAACGACAGGGCCCAGGCCAGCTGCGCCGTGTGGCTGCCGACCCCGGTATCCCCCCAGGACGACCCGCTGGCGCCGTTGATCGTCGATCTGTTCGACATCGGCTGCCTGCTGTTCGGCGAGTACGTGCAGGCCAGCGGCGCCGTCTTCAACTACTACATCGACCTGCGCCAGATCATCTCTGACCCCAACCTGTTCCACCGGGTGCTGCACGCCTACGGCACCCTGCTGCAGGGCCTGCCGTTTGATCGCATCGCGGGCATTCCCTACGGATCGCTGCCCACCGCCACCGGGCTGTCATTGCAACTGCACAAACCGTTGATCTACCCCCGCAAGGAGGTCAAGGCCCATGGCGCCCGTCGCCTGATCGAGGGCGATTTCGAGCCGGGGGACCGGGTGGTGGTGGTCGACGACATCCTGATCACCGGCGGCAGTGTGCTCGAGGGCATCGCCAAGCTCGAAAGCTCGGGCCTGGTGGTCAGCGACGTGGTGGTGTTCCTGGACCACGGCGGCGACCACGACCGCCACGCCAAGGAACGGCTGGCCCAGGCGGGCTACAGCGTCCACGCGGTGCTCGACATCACCCGCATCACCCAGGTGCTGCAGCAGGCAGGCAGACTCGAGGCCGACCAGGTGGCCGCCCTGCTGCCCGGCGCCCATCACCCCTAAGGGCAGTTCAGACACGGGACCGCCAGCCTTGAAATCGATCTCGGATCCGTTTCTGAAACGGCCTGTGTTCACGCTGGTCTGCAGCCTGCTGGTGCTGCTGGCCGGCCTGGTCGCCCTGCCATTGCTGCAGGTCGAGAACCTGCCCCCGATCGCCCCCAGCCGCGTCAGCGTTCGGGCCGGCTACCCCGGCGCCAACCCCGAAATCGTCGAGCAGGGCGTCACCTCGATCCTCGAGAAACAACTCAATGGCCTGGAGCGGCTGGAAACGATCCGCTCGACCAGCTCGGCCAACGGCACCTCCATCAGCCTGAGTTTTGACGGGGGCAGCCCCGAACTCAACCAGATCAACACCCAGAACGAGGCGGCGGTGGTCGCCCGCCTGCTGCCGGCCAGCGTGGCGCGGCAGGGGGTGCAGGTGCGCCGCAGCAGCGACGACGTGCTGATGGTGCTGAGCTTCAGCGCCGACCGCCGTGTCTACCGCGACACCTTTTTGAGCGGCTGGGTGGACCAGGTGGTGCGGGACCGCATCCAACGGGTCCCCGGGGTCGGCAGCGTCAGCCTCTCTGGCGGCAACAGCCTGGCCTTTCGTCTCTGGCTCGATCCCTGGCGGCTCGAGGAACGGGGGCTGACGATCGCCGACGTGCGCACGGCCCTGCAGCAGCAGAACGTGCTGGCGGCCCTGGGACAAAGCGGCGACGCCCCCAGTCCCCCGGGCCAGGAGCTGACCCTGCCGTTGCGCATGGAAGGCCGGCTGCGCACCCCGGACGAATTCGAAAACCTGGTGGTGGCCCGCGACGGCGCAACCGGCGGCCTGACCCTGCTGCGCGATGTGGGACGGGTGGAGCTGGGCAACGAGAGCTACGACGCCATCGCCACCAACCTCAAGGGCGATCCGGTGGTGGCCCTGGTGATCAACCAGCGCGACGGCAGCAATGCGATCACCGTCAGCGAGGCGGTCAACGCCGCCCTGCAGGAACTGGAACCCCGGTTCCCGCCGGGCATCGCCATGCAACTGATCGTCGATGAGGCCGACTTTGTCAAAGGCAGTGTCGACAACACCACCGACAGCCTGCGCGATGCGGTGTTGCTGGTGTTCCTGGTGCTGCTGCTGGGGCTGGGCAACACCCGGTTGGCCCTGGTCACCGCCGCCGCGGTGCCGGTGGCCCTGATCGGCACGCTCAGCGTGTTGTATCTGACCGGCCAGTCGATCAACAGCCTGACCCTGTTCGGCATGGTGCTGGCGTCGGGGGTGCTGGTCGACGATGCCATCGTCGTCAGCGAAGACATCGGCCGCCGGCTCGAAGCGGGCAAACCACCGCTGGTGGCAGCCCGCGAAGCGATGGGCGAACTGGGCAGCGCCCTGATCGCCACCTCGCTGGTGCTGATCGTCGTGTTCGTGCCGGTTCTGGGGCTGGGGGGCAGCGTCGGGCGGCTCTATGCACCGATCGCGATCACCATCACGGCGGCGATCGTCTTTTCGACCTTCAACGCGCTCACGTTCACCCCGGTGCTGGCCAGCCGGGCCGTGCGCCCCGACCAGCCCGAACCGGCCTGGCTGCGGCGCTGGATCGATCCGCCCCGGCGCTGGCTCGAGCAGCTCGAGCCCCCCTACAGCCGCCTGCTCGACTGGGTGCTGGGGCGGACCCGCCTGGTGGTGGCCCTGCTGCTGGCCGGCATCGTGATCACCGGCCTGGGCCTGCAGGCCCTGCCCAAGAGCTTCATCCCCCAGGAGGACACCGGCCAGCTGCGGGGGGTGGTGATCCTGGCCGATGGCTCCAGCCTGCAGCAGACCCAGGCGGTGCTCGAGCAGGTGCGCCAGGTGGTGCGCAGCGAACCGCTGATCACCCGGGCCACCTTCTTTGCCGGCCGCTCCTTCGGCGACAGCAGCCCCAACAAGGGGACCTTTTACCTGCGCCTGGCCCCGATCGAAGAGCGCAAAGGGACCGAGCAGAGCACCAGCGCCGTCGGCGATCGACTCAACGGCAAATTGCGCCAACGCATCCGCCAGGCGATGGTGCAGCTGAGCGAACCCCCGAGCGTGCGGGGCTTCAGCAGCGAGGGCGGCCTCGAGCTCGAGCTGCTCGATGTCAGCAACGGCCAGCTGAGCCTGGGCGCGTTCGAGCAGCAGGTGCAGCGCTTTATCCGCGAGGCGCGTGCCACCGGCGCCTTCGAACGGGTCTCGACCCGGTTCAGCGCCGGCGCACCCCAGCTGCAGCTGGTGCCCGACCGCTTGCAGATGGCCGCCCTGGGGGTGGATCTGTCCACGGTGGTCGACACCCTGGGGGCCAGCTTCGGCAGTGATTACGTCAACGACAGCTTCGAGAGCGAACAGGTCCGCAAGGTGATCGTGCAGCTCGACGGGGCCAGACGGCGCGACCCGGATGACGTGCTCAACCTGATGGTGCGCAACCGCGACAACAAGCTGATCCCCCTGCGCCAGATCGTGCGCCTCGAGCAGAGCAGCGGCCCCACCAGCATCAACCACACCCGTCTGGTGCGCTCGATCAGCGTGCGGGCCCTGCCCAGAGCCGGCGTCAGCAGCGGCCAGGCGATGGCCCTGCTCGAGCAGGTGCAGCAGCGCCAGGGGGGCATCACCGAGCTCGAATGGGCGGGCCTGGCCCGCGAAGAAAACCGCGCAGCCGGCAGCAACGTGCGGGTCTTTGCCCTGGGGGTGCTGGTGATGTTGCTGGTGCTGGCGGCCCTCTACGAGAACTTCATCGATCCGCTGATCATCGGCGTCACCGTGCCCCTGGCGTTGCTGGGGGCCGTGATCGGCCTGGGCCTGCGCGGCATGGCCCTCGATGTCTACGGCCAGATGGGACTGCTGGTGCTGGTGAGCGTGGCAGCCAAGAACGGCATCCTGATCGTCGAATTCGCCAACCAGAGGCTCAAAGGTGGCGAACCGCTCGAGCAGGCGATCCGCGAGGCCTCGATCGCCCGTCTGCGGCCGATCCTGCTGACCGCCATCTCGTCGCTGGCGGGCTTCATTCCCCTGTTGCTGGCGAGTGGCTTTGGCTCGGGCAGCCGTTTGAGCATCGGCGTCGTCGTGTTCAGCGGCCAGCTGGTGTCGACCGCCCTGAGCCTGCTGGTGGTGCCGGTGGTCTACCGGCTGGTCAAGCGCTGGGAGCTGGGACCAAGACCCGGGCGCGAGCCTGGAGCCCCTGCCTAAAACAGGGCCATCAGGATCGCCACCACCAGGCTCAGCAGCAGCAGGGTCAGCAGCGCTCCAGCCGCCAGCAGCAGGATGCCGGCGATCAGGCCAAAGCGCTGGGTCGTCCGGGGAAACAGCAGGTAGAGCGTCAGCCCCAGGGCCAGGGGCCACAGGGGCGGCAGCAGCAGGCAGATCCCCGTCAGCAGGACCAGCTTGCGGCGGGTCTGCCGTTGACCCTGGGCCAGGTCCAGGGTCTGTTGCTGCTGCGCGTCCAGGGCGGCGAGCTCGTCGTCGGCCAGCCAGCGGCCATGGCGTCGAGCCTGCTCAAGCTCGCGTTCCAGCTGCGGATCAGGCATGACCGATGGGGGCAGGGGGACTTGAACCCCCACAGCCTTGCGGCCTGCAGATTTTAAGTCTGCTGCGTCTACCGGTTTCGCCATGCCCCCGGCAGATGCAGCTTAGGTTCTGCGGCCTTGCCGGGCACGTCATCACGATGGCCATGTCCCAGGGCATGCCTCCTATGCTTGGTCGATCTGTGCTGAGCCAGTGCCCCTGCCCGGTTTCCTGAGCTCCATCTCCCCGGACACCCTTGTGGTGATTGGGCTTTACGTGGTCCTGGGCGGCGCCTATTTGGTGGTGGTGCCTCTGCTGCTCTACGCCTGGATGGTCAAGCGCTGGACCACCATGGGCAAATTCGAACGCCTGGGGGTCTACGGCCTGGTGTTTCTGTTCTTCCCGGGGCTGATTCTGTTTGCACCCTTCATCAACCTGCGGATGGCAGGACAGGGTGAGGTCTAGAACGCGATGACCAAAGGACAATCCCTGCTGCTGGGGCTGGCGGTGCTGGCCCTGGGAGCCGGCGGGTACTGGGCCTTTGCGGCCACCGGTTTTGAGGGATTTTCGGCGGGCATCGCCGCTTCGGCGGTGCTGACGCTGTTGGTGCTGGTCTGGACGGGCAGTTACCTGTTCAGGGCCGTCACCGGCAGCATGACCTACATGCAGCAACGGCGTGACTACCGCCAGGCCTACGACGCCTACACCGATGCCGAGCTGCTCAAGCGTTTTGAAGCGCTGAGCCCCGAAGAGCAGGCCAGGTTGCTGGCTGAGACCGGTTCCGCCAGCGAACCCGGCCCGAGCGACCCCATAGGCTCACAGGCATCTGAACAGCAGGCGTGACGGCGATCCAGCAGCGTTTTGAGACCCTGCGGCAGCAGCAAAGCTGCGCCCTGATGCCCTTTTTGATGGCGGGTGATCCCGATCTGGAGGCCACCGCCGCCAGCCTGCTGGCCCTTGAGGCCAGCGGCGCCGACCTGATCGAACTGGGCATCCCCTACAGCGACCCCCTGGCCGATGGCCCGGTGATCCAGGCGGCGGCCAGCCGCGCCCTGGCATCCCACACCACACCCGCCAGGGTGCTGGCCATGCTCAGCAGCCTCAAGGGCCAGCTGACGATCCCGGTGGTGCTGTTCACCTACAGCAACCCCCTGCTCAACAAAGGCATGGAGGCCTTCTGCCTTGAAGCCGCCGCCGCCGGTGCGGCCGGCCTGGTGGTGCCCGACCTGCCCCTCGAAGAGGGCGAGAAGCTCTCGGCGATTGCCGCCAGCCACGGCCTCGACCTGGTGCTGCTGGTGGCCCCCACCACCCCGGCCGAGCGCATGGCCCGCATCCACGCCGCCAGCCGCGGCTTCACCTATCTGGTCAGCGTCACCGGGGTGACCGGGGTGCGCACCACGCTGCAGGAGCGTGTGGGCCCGCTGGTGCAGCAGCTCAAGGCCCAGGGGGGCACGCCGGTGGCCGTGGGCTTCGGCATCGCCACCCCTGAGCAGGCCCGCCGCGTGCGCGATTGGGGTGCAGATGGCGCCATCGTCGGCAGCGCCCTGGTCAAGGCGATGGCCGAAGCTCACGCAGCCGGCCAGCCGGTGGCTGCAGCCGCCGGACGCTTCTGCGCCGAACTGCGCCAGGGCCTGGATCAGCCCTGAGCGCGTCGATCGTCCTGTTTCGGCAAGCCTGTGCTGTTTTCTGAAGCCTGCGAGCGGAACAAACAGCCGATCGCCGCTGAGCTGGCCCGGTGGCTGCCACGGCCGGCCCGGGTGCTCGAGATCGGCTCGGGCAGCGGCCAGCATGCCGTCCACCTCACCCGCCAGATCAGCCAGCTGCGCTGGCAACCCAGCGAGCGGGCCGAGCAGTGCCTTGACCTGCAGCAACGCATCGACCGCGAGGGCCGCAGCCCACTGGCGGCCGGCAGTCAGCTGGCCGATGCGATCACCCTGGACGTGTGCGCCGGCCCCTGGCCCGCCGGGCCCTATGGGGCGGTGTTCACGGCCAACACGGCCCACATCATGCCGGCGAGCGCCGTGCCGCACCTGGTGGCCGGCGCCGCCGCCGTACTGGCCCCCGGCGGGCTGCTGCTGCTCTATGGCCCGTTCAGCGACGGCGGCCAGCACACCGCCCCCAGCAACGCCGCCTTTGATGCCCACCTGCGCAGCATCGACCCCGCCATGGGGGTGCGGGACGCCGACTGGATCACCGCCCTGGCCGAAAAGCAGGGCATGGGCGCCCTGGCCGATGTGGCGATGCCGGCCAACAACCGGCTGCTGGTCTTTGCTGCCGGCGGCGAGGCCGGCAGGCTGGGGGCAGGGGCCGTCGGTCTCAACGCACCACATCCAGGCAACGGGCCGCCTGATAGTCGCTGCTGAGCTTGACCAACTGCTCGCCGGCATCGGCGACGGCATCGACCTTGGTGGCAACTTTCTCGGAATAGTTGACGTAAGCCGCCGGGTCGGTGCTGCGCAGCAGCCGGGCCTGGTCGGGGTTGAGCCGGCTTTGCCGCATGTCGCGGGTGGTCGCATCCAGGCGGCCCTTGGTCTGGCTCAGCTGATCGCGCAGGGCATTGCAGCGGGCGAGCTGCTGCTCGTAGGCCAGATGGGCCAGCAACCACTGCAGCCCC
>JAIXOF010000073.1 GCA_027486935.1 Cyanobium sp. C1_MAG_00004
AACGCCAATGACACCGTGCTCGAACAGAGCGGCGAAGGCAGCGATTGGGTGGTTAGCAGCATCAGTCAGACCCTTGCATCCAATGTTGAGCATCTTGATCTACGCGGCAGCGCCGATTTGACGGGGACCGGTAATGGAGAGAACAACATTATCAAGGGTAATTTAGGCAACAGCACCCTTGATGGTGGGGCTGGCAACGATTCTCTTTATGGCCGTGGTGGCGGCAGTGATGCGTTGTTGGGCGGCAGCGGTAATGACTACCTGGATGGTGGCTTGGGTGCTGATCGGATGGATGGCGGAACTGGCAACGATACTTTTGTGGTTGACAATGCAGGTGATCAAGTGATTGAAGCTCTTGACTCAGGCTCCGATTGGGTGATCGCTGATGTGTCCTACACCCTTGGTGACAACCTTGAGGGTTTGATCCTGCGCGGCGGCAGTGGCGCGGCCAATCTTGATGGCACTGGAAATCAACGTGACAACACCTTGATCGGCAATGGGGGTCGCAACTCCCTCTTTGGCGGTGATGGCAATGACGTGCTCAATGGTGGCCGTGGCGCCGATTTCCTTGATGGCGGTAATGGCCGTGATGTGTTCGTGCTCTCTGCTAGGGAACAGGATCAATCCCTTGCCCTGGATCAAATCGCTGATTTTCAAACCGGCCGTGATCTGCTCTACCTAACAAGATCCACTCTTAACATCGATCCTTCACGGCTGACCGGCGGGGTGCTTGGATCCATGGACTTTGCCGTTGTCACCAGTGCCACCCAGGGGGGGGTAGAAGGGAGTTCCGGTCTTGGATCTGCGGCACTGTTTGTGTTGGATCAATCGATGGGAATCCTGTATTACAACGCCAATGGCACGGAGCAGGGGGCCGGGGAGTTCTCGGCGGGAATCATGCAGGTCTTGAGTGGTGAGCTCAAGGCCTCAGACATTCTGATTGCTTGATGATTAGTGTGCTGCTTTTGTGCTGAAGTTGCAGTCTTGTTTCCCCTGCTGTCTTCTTGTTAGAGTCCTAAAGCGATCTGCGATCTGCCGTCTGGCTGGGCTTTTCTCCGAATGCAAGCGCGTAAAGGGCAGCAGTCCGGCCTGTTGGGCTTAAGCCCACTTTTGTGCTCGCCACCGTGACATTGACCCCTTCGATCAGCAGGGACCGCATCTTTTCCAGCCGAATGCGGCGTAGCAATTGCATGGGTGTTTCCCCACGCACCTCCCGAAACGCAATCTGAATTGTGCGTGCCGACACATGGCAGGCTTCGCAAACGTCGCCCAGGGTTAATGGTCGCAGGTATGCGCTTTCCATGAATGCCATTGCTGCATCAACGTAGGACGCCATCGATCGGCTTCCGACCAGACTTGCGTCACTGCCGATGGCCGCATGCATGCGTGAGCCAACAAACCCCAGAATGGCTGCTTGTGTCGATTCCATTGAATCCGCATGCCATGGGCCTGGTTCGGAACGTTTGAGCCAGAGCAGGTGATTGACGGCCTCAGTGATGAAGGCTTCGTGTCCCACGAATGCTTCTGTTGCTATTCTGTATTGATCATCACCTTGTAATAGTTTTTGCCATTCTTTCGCTAATCGCTCCGAACTGATATTGATGAGCCAGCCCAACGTTTCTTCTGAATGGATGATGCTGTTTTGCTTCTCGCCTGGTAGTGAGATGAAGCTTGTTTTGTTGCTTGTGGATGCATAGTTGCGTGCGCCCACTGTGCCGCCATAGGCCCCTGCTAGGGCAATCGACAGGGCAATGGAACCTTCGGGTTGCCTGCTTTGCCAGGTGGCCAGGCCATTTGTTTTGACCCTGGCGGCGTTAATGGTCTTGCCGACGAAACTTTTTGTTTCGATGAAGCCCGCCTGATTGCCAGCGCGAACGGTTGCTTTGACCCCGTGATGCCTGAGCGATTCAATTGTTTCGGTATCCAATGTGACCGTTTGCGTCACGCTCAAGCCCGCTCTCCACTCCTTCTAGTTGGTTGGCCATTCGCTTGACTATCCTCCGCTGTCGACCCCCTTGGGGGATTGACGGAGACGCGTCTTTTGTGCATTGGAGCCCACGGACGGCATTGGCTGTCCCCATCCCCTGCTAGACGACGGTTTTGCTTGCCTGACGTGTGTCTTGAGCCCCCTTGGTCATGGGGCTCAGGGACATTTTTCGCCCGTAATCTTCTTAATGTTCACGATGACAACGTTTGCAATGGCTCGTCTGTCTGCGAATCGTGACGTCTTCGTTTTTGCTGTTTATTTTTAGATTGCGCTGGCAAAGGCCACCAGCCGCCAGCGTTGCTCGTCTCGAGCAAAGACATAGGTGTTGGTGAGCTGTTGAGGAGCCGTTCTCTCGACCACGGCCCCCCCATTGGCCAGCCGGCTGTCCTCGTACTGAAGCGTCGCCCGGACCTCGATCCGGGTCGGGCTCTGCTCGAGCACCACCAGATCCTTCACCGTGGCCTGGATCGATCGGGTTTCTCCCCGCGCCGCATCACCATTGCGTTGCTCTTCCAGGCGCTGCACCTGGCTTTCCCGTGCCAGTTCGGCCAACGGAATGGTGCTGTTCTGGCCAGCCAGCACCGACGCTTTGGCCTGCAGCCACCCCTGCAGCAACGC
>JAIXOF010000013.1 GCA_027486935.1 Cyanobium sp. C1_MAG_00004
GAGTTCATGGAAGCCCGGAAAAAAACCGGGTCACCTTCTTCCAAGCGGGCGCAAACAAACAAGTCCTGCCGCGCCTGCGGCGCGCAGCTCCCTCTCAAACTCCGTACATAGCTTCCCCACATCATAAGCTTCCCAGGTCACCCCGGGTCACCTGCTTGCACCGTTCGTAGTGTTGGTAAAGTGCTCCCTCAGCTCTGTGCCGTTTTCCAGCCCGAGCGGTGAGGTAAGTGAAATCAAAATTAGAAGAGCCGCATGATCCTGCATGGCTGATCGTTTCAAGATGCACATCATCTGTCAAACATGTGTTGAAAGCGCTCATCTGGCATGTTACTTCTGCTGGACTGAATGCGGGACGCTCGCACCGCAGGGAGAGCACGTAAATGGGAGACGCCACGCGGCATCCGCCTGCACCCTCAGCTGCTCCGCGGAGCGCTGCCAGGCCAGGCGGTTCTGGGGCGCCGACTGCCAAAGCTCGGGATATCAAGTCCCAGGTTGAATGGGGAGATTTTGACAGGGCTAAGCGTCTTCGGTGGTGCAACGGAGAGTGGTTATCGGTCGACGCGCCGGGGTTTTGCCGGCAGCAAGTGCTAGCCGTTTTCGATGCGGCCGAGCAATGTGCTGCCAACATCAGGGGTATCGGCTGCAAGAACTCAGGTATTATGGTGCTCGGCTGGACCGACTTCGGGGGCGGGAAAGTCCTCTTCTTCGATCCTTTCACCTCTGACTTCACCAGCGATCTCGTCAAGAAGGCGGCGGCCACGTTCCACAAGGCTGTGAAGCACACGGTGGAGATCGAGACTGCGATCAGCGTCGTGGAGGTGTGTCGCGGCCTCATTTCACTTACTAACAGTTACGCAGTTCCCGTGCGCGTACTTGGCCGCATCGACATACTGCCGAGCAGACAATGTGCTTTATGCGCTTCGCTGATAATATGGGTCCGTTTGCGTGCGCAGGTGGATAGAAAATCGGAGAAGAAAGCCAAAGCCTCGGCAGCCACTGCGCAGCAAGCAGCGACAGAAAAGCAGAAGATGAAGGTCAGGGCGCGGCAGCGTACGCTTCACCAGATCCATCGGAGGGTGATCATCGACGCTGTGGCGGAGAAGCTCGGCATCAAGGACGCGAAAGACATCTTCTGCGAAAAGGTGTGACCGGCGCCACCTTTCTAACGCCTCTCAGGGCCCCGCGGCGCGCATCTCGCCAGCCAGCCTGCATGAGGTGCACGCGCAGGACCATGCTGATATGATTTCTGATCCGGCTGCAGAAAACGTGCCGCCTCGCCGTCGGCGAGCCTGGGGAAATGTGCCGCTGCGCCGAGCCGTTAGGCCTTGAGAGGCCGCAGTCGTTGCGCCAGCTCACGCTCTTTGGTCCAGACAACGCCCGGTTCGAGGCAGTCACCAAGGACAACATTCCTCATGTGGAGGAGTGCGAGGCCGTGATCGACAGACTGTGTCACGTCTTGGGCTGCCCGCTTGACTTCATCGACAAGTACAACAACCGCGAGGAGAAGAAGGTTGGAACGCCGGTGCCAATCCTCGTCGCGGAGGAGGTGCGGTGTCGTGGGTTTAGCCGCGTCACCGCTTTCTCAAAGACTCTCTATGACTGACAGAGTACTGTGTTTGCATAATCTGATCCAGCGCTTGGCTGGTTGCTGTCGCTCGCGCAAGCCTGATTCATGTCCCATCCGCAGGAACCTATGGATGGCGCGGGCTGGTTCCGCACGGAAATCGTGCCCTTCCTTGGCGGAGCGCGGTGGTGGAAGATTGAAGGTGCGTCACAACCCACCAAAGCGACATTGTTTTGTGGGGTTCACGTGTCGCTGAGGCGTCTCGGCTGTCGCCCTCACGATGCAGGTTACACACCCACTGCCGGAGGCGATGATGTGCAGGCGGGCGGAGCGCAGGAGGCGGGCGGCTCAGCGGGTGCGCCCGCGACAAGCCCTGCACACCCCTCCCGACATGATTTTCCCGTGATTCAGACTCATTTGTGTCCGTCGGCGTTGTCGGGAGCAGGCGCTTCGGGTGAGGGAAGAGGTCCCGAGCCAGGGCAGGGATCGCGCGAGATGTCTCGACAGGGTGCGCGCCAGTTGCCCCTCGTGAGCTAATGCAACCGACTCGTGAAATCATTCACCTTGTGCTCTCTGACGATGAGACCTCAGCTGATCGTCGTTCACTGCGCTACCGTCATCATAGGCGGTCCCGGTGCGGCGGGTGGGGAAGGGGCGAGCCGAGATGGCGGGGCGCAGGGAGGAGGCGACGGGGCAGCAGCGATCGTGAGCGAGCCCGGCGTGATGGGGGCCGCTTCTGCAGCAGGGGGCGGCAGGCGTGCCGCTTCTGCCGCCGCTGCTGCCGCCCTGGGAGTCGCTGGAGCCGGCGCTGTCGCCGACCGCGCAGGCCGTGGTGCCGCAGGTGCGTCTGCCCCGCCCGTAATGCCGCTGCTCTCTCTTTTTCTTCATTTCTGCGTAGTGCTACGCCCCAGACACTCACAAAGCAATTGGTACGCCTCTGTCGATTCCGTAGGCGGAGGTCGAGCGGCTGATGAGGGAGGAGGGCGGGGTTCGGTGCTGCGCGCTTCAGGGACGGGCGGCCGAGGCGGCAGGGGCGCAGCAAGGCTCACGCAGGCGCCGGGGGTTCCTCGGGCTTCTGCTGCGGCTGTGGTCGCGCCAAGTGTCGTCGCGGCGCCTCTGGCAGCGGCAGCTGCGGGCGGCGGCGTCAGTTTTGGGGTCGTCGACGGTGCAAGCCGTGCGCCGCGCCGTACCCTGCGCACCCTTCTCTCCACGCCATCTCTGCGATGATTGCGAACGAGTGTGTCCTAATCACTCAGGAGCGCTGTGAAACCCGCTTTTTTTGCACGGGTCCCGTGCGCAGGCGGGGCTCGCGAATCGGTGCCGCCTGCGACTGGTGCGCGTTGGCTACTTTGTTGATTTGTTTTGCGCCGGCGGAGCCGGGTCTCGAGATGTCCATTCGATATGACTGCAGCTCGTTGCGATTCGTAACTGAAGGGAAGCACACCCGAAAGCTGCCTGCGCCGCCTCTCAAGCGCAAGGCAGTGCCCAGGACGGGCCCAGGTGCGACCTATGTGTGGCAATTTGTGCACACACTCCCAAAGCGAGCTCTCCTCCTCTGAGTCCATTGATTCATATTTCGGGAATTCCTCAGGAGTGAATGACGCCGGCGACTTCATAACCCCCGTCCTCATCGACCCCAAGAAACTCACGACGGACGGTGAGAATTCCCAGTCGCTCGCGCGAGTCGCGGTCACCGTCCGAAGTGATTTCGCTCATGTCGTTGCCTTGGCGGGCTGCTGATCTCACCGCGTCGTTTTTCGCGCAGAGCGGACGAGCCTGTCCGAGGTTCTCGTCTCGCTTGAGCCACCGCACTGCCGCTGCCACACCAACCTCCCGCTCCTGCTCCTGTGCACGAGAAAATATCCGCACGAGCTCTTCTACAGCTGTGCCGAGTCTTATTACTGGAGATTCATGCAGCTTGGGTCCGCAGCCGGCGAGCCGCCAACAGAGAAGTGCAGTTGGCGCTCGTTCCGTGATGTTGCGATTGAGCAGCTGGAGCTGCCTGGGTCGTGGAACTTGGGGCAGCCGCTCAAGGTGCTGCCGGGGGGTGCGGCGGAAGGCGCGGGCGCGCCTCAGCCACGGGGCGGGGGCACGATCTTCCAGGCGGTCCACGCCAGGAAAGGGGAGGAGGATGGTGCGTTAATTGAGAAGCACGCCTTGTCGCTTTGCGCGCAGAATGCAAAGCGCTTCTTGTTGCTCTGCGGCTCCTCGCGACACCCCAAGCCCGACATGCCCCCCGTGCAGGAGCTTACTTCGACCAGCTCGACAAGTCCGTGTTGGAGGTGCCGCCGATCTCCAGCGCCGCCGCTTTCGTGACCAAGCTGCGACGCTCGATGGTGCTCCCGGACCGCCCGAACAGCAGAAAAGAGGTGCCGATGCCAGATTCCTGCTCGCGGAGACGCCGCAGCAACAAAAACGTGAAACTTCTGACCTGAAACGCGCCTTCACACTCCTGCAGATGAGAGCCCCAGCGTCGCGACAAGGCGGACTTTTGGAAGTCCTTGCCGGTGCGCCCGCCCGCAACTCTATCTGCTGTCTGTACGCCCGCCTCATGGGCATCGCTGAGCCGCCATGGCCGCCACGCTCTGCGCAGAGTCCTCCGCTGAGCAACAGCAAGCAGCTCAACAGGTGTCCGGTCACCTCCTCGCGGACGGCTCTGCAGCAGGCGCGCTGGCTCATGGCTACGAAAAAAACGGACCTCTCTTACTGTTTGCGCTTCATGATGTGCAGAAGAATGTGCTTCGGCTCGAGACTGCAGCGAATGACGTGCAACTTGTCACAATTCGCAGGCTCGCAAAGGCCATCGCGGACTCGGATCCTAACCGAGAGAGCCCGGCAATACGCGGAGATGGAGGGGCAAACAGCGCAGTGAAGGAAGCCAGGTGATGTGGGAGTGTTCTGTCTACGGGGGGCGTGGGCTGTATGCGCAGGGGCATGCAGCGCCCGCGGGGGGGTCAGGCGGCGACAGCGGCGGCGGCAGCGGCGGCGCGGCGGCGTTGGGCTCTCACTGAGCAGTTCTTGGAGAAGTTTGCTGCGGCGACCCGCAAGACTTGTTTATGACGTTTGCGAGGCGGCAGTGGGGGCGGGAGGAGCGACGGCGCACATGCCACGGACGAGGGCACGGCAGCAGCAAGATGTCTCAGCTGGAACTGCTGATATCACTGCCGCGGCCCGCGGCGTTGTTTGTTTAGGCACAGCGGATGAGAAATGAAGCAGGGCGGCCGCGCCTAGCAGCACGGCTCGGCGAGGGGACTCACGGGGTGTAGGCCGGCCGCGGACGGCGGCTGAAGCGTGCTACAAAGCCGCGGCAGCAACCAGCGGTGGGTGGAGAGGGATGCGGCGCGGCGGCGCAGCAGCAGACTGCTCGTTGGCACGGCTGATGAGAAATGAAGCACGGCGGCCGCGCCCAGCAGCACGGCTCGGCGAGGGGACTCACGGGGTGTAGGCCGGCCGCGGACGGCGGCTGAAGCGTGCTACAAAGCCGCGGCACCAACCGGCAGTGGGTCGTCAACTGCCGCCCCCGCCGCTGCCGCCGCAGCCAGCGCTGCTGTGCCGCCGCCGTCGCCCCCCCTGCCGCCAGCCATGACCCTCCTTGCCTCCGCCTCGTCGTGCTGGTAGAGCAAGGCAAGCTTCTTCTTCCCAAAGGGAAAAGAGGGCCTCGCCGCGTCAGCGGCCGGGGGGAAGAGGCGCCGAGCCTCCTCGAGAACGGCCCGGTCATGCTCGAGCCTCCGCTCGAGCAGAATGCGCGTCCCCGTCCGTTGCAGACGCAATTCCCTGTCCACCGTGTTCACTTCCTCCGTCTGCGCCGAGGTGACAACGAGCGGCTCACGCAAAAAGCACCCGAAAAGGGTCACAATCGTTTCGGCGACAATGAGCGCCCCGTCCTCAACAACGCACGCGCCTTCAGCTTCTCCACCGCCGCTTCGAGCACGTCCACTCGCTCGCCCACCGTCCTCTCAACGTTGGGCATGTCCTCGTCCCTCCGCATCTTGATCTCCTCCTCTGCGCGCTTGAGGCGGAGCTCCAAGGTTGCGATTTGCCGCCTGGCGGTCGGGCATGCAAGGTGGTGATCAGACGCCGCCAGCAAAAGAGATGAGCGTTTGCCTCGCGCGAGAAGCTGGCACCAGGGCACACGCACCCCACGGCGATGACTGCGCGCTTCTTCGCCTCGTTGTCCGCCCCGTTGAGATGAGCGACGCTCTCCGGCCCCGCGTCATCGTCATCTTCCCCAGAGTCCCCACACCTCCCCAGGATCCAGTCAGCCACCGTGTCGCCCCCCTGCGCTGCTTCGATCTCAGGGAGCCCCAGAAAGCCTCCGCGCCTCAGGCGGTCCCATTGCTCGTGGGCTCGGCTGATGCACTTGTGCAGCCGCTGCTGCTCTCTCCGCTGCGCCTTCGCCTTGTCGCCCCCCATCCCCCCACGGCTCAGCTCCTCGCCGATCGTCGCGGCTGCTGCGGCCTTGGTCATCGCGTACAGCTGAGCCTTCCCCATCAGCAGCAGCCGGAGATTCCCGAGGCACGAAAAGAGAGACTCCGTACCTGTGCGAGCGCGGAGTAGAGAACTTCAGGCATCACGACGGACAGCCAAGGAAGGGCGGGCGGACCAGCATCACGGGGCATGCAGTGAGAAAGAGCACGGGCGTGCAGGATCCGCTCAGAGCGCGCACCATTTGGTATCTCCGCACTCGAAGTCCCGTTGCCGGCCGCCGCCATCTCCTCTGGCGCCGATGCGCCCCCCTCACCGTCCCCGTCCTCGTCGCCTCCATCCCCGTCGGCGCACACATCGCTGCGCCGAATCGCACCTCCCGCCGCCGCCCATGATGCCAGCTCATCCATCTGAGACGGCAGAGACAACCCTCCCTCACCCTGCGGCGGAGGCTGCTGCTGCATCTCGTGCACGAGTTTCTCCAGCTCCGCTCTATCCTTTTCCACCGGCGCCTTCCCCAGCCGGCCGGGAGGCGGGACGAACGTCTTCACCGTCTCCACCGTCCCGTCGTCCTTCACCTGAAAGTGAGAGGAAAGGAGGGCGCAGAGAGAAAGTCGTCATCCATCCCGACAAACACACAAGACTGGCGAAACACAGAACGCGCGAGCAAAAGCGCGAGCATAATCGGGTTGCGGCAATGAGGGTGCTGAAGAAATGACGCGCCCTTCGCTCGGTCACCTCCTCGCCGCGGCCCTTGTAGAAGAGGAAGTCGGGAATCAACTCCGGTTGCGCCAGGCGGCGCATCAGCACGAGGTCCCTCACCGCCTTCATGATCGCCTGCCCCTCGCTCTCCTCCAGCTGCTTCTTCTGCTCCGCGGCGGCCGCCTCGCTAGCCTTCCTGCATGATGCCGTCACCGTGATGCCTTCAGGAAACTCACGAAGCGACTTGTGTGTCGTTGTGTCATTGTGTCGCCACAAGTCAAAGTAACACACGTAAGGGAGGCGTGCGAGCTCACCACATCTCGACGGCCTCCTCCTTGGTCTTGCCTAGCACGGCCAGGAGCGCCTCCTTCGCCTTCAGCCCAGCGAACGCAGCACTCCGCTTCACGTGGGCGTTGTACAGCAGCGTCATGACGAGCTGCGGCATGCGCTCCTGAGACGAATCCGGAGGGAGCGAGATGAGAGCAGCGTGGGGCGCAGGCGGCAGAGCTGAGTGACCGCTGGACACACGCCTACGCTTGCGAGGCGCAGGAAACACGGGCTGGCCGTCAAAGTTGAGACACGGAGGACAACGCACGTCCTTCAGAAGGTTGGACTGGCTGATGTACGCCTCGAAGACGACCATCAGCTTCGCGAGGCGGTGGTACTGGGTGCGGTGCGCGAGCTTGCCGAACTGCGCCCAGAACTGCTCAGGCGGCTCGCCTGTGCCCGTCCCTGCGCCCTCGAACTTCTCCGCCGCCCAGTCCCGCTGGCACTCGGAGATGTGCATGTGGCAGTGGAACGTGCAGAGCGGGAACTGGCACGCCCTCATCCACGCCTTCTCCTCTTCGGTGGCGTACTCGGGCGGGAGCTCGTCCACGAAGCGCTCCCACCACCAGCGGAACTTGCACGGGCCGATGTCGTACCAGCAGAAGTCGACAGGGCCCTGCTTCTCCTTCACAGCCACGTACAGGCACGCCGCGGCGTAGGCATAGCGCTCGCCCACGTCCATGTGGAGCATGAGGAGGCACACGCCGTGTGGGCAGAACATGCCGAACACGCCCGTGCGCTTGAAGCGGACGCTGCCGCGGCTCGTGCTCGTGCCCGACTTGTGGTTGTCGGTGCAGTGCGAGGAGCGCACTTGGTCGCGCACTGCCCCCATCATCCCGTCCACAACCGTCCGCCACGACTTGCTCCCGACGAGCTTCTCCGCTTTCGCAAAGAGGGGCGAGGCGTCCTGTGAGGGCGAACGGAAAAGGAGCAGAGCGGACTAATTAGTTTCACCAGACGGCGGCACCATAGCGGTAGGGGAGGCGGGTGATACACAGGGTGCAGACTGATGAAGCCGAGGTCGGCGCGCGCTTCATCTCGCCGCATGCGCACCTCGACAGGGACGAAGCGCCCTCGGAGGCCCGCGTCCTCGGCGCCCGCGGCGCCCTTGGCGGAGAAGGCGAGAAGCTTGCCGGACTTCATGTGGCCGTCAAGGTAGACCTGGTTGAGGTTGCCGTCGCAGGCCGAGCAGGCGGAGCCCAGGTCCGTCGCCGTCATCGGGTACTTCACGCCGTGCTGGGTCGGGTCGTCCTCGGCGCGCGTCTTGAGCACCGCAAACTCCTCGAGGACCGTGCCGAGGGCATGCTGCAGCGTGCTGATGTTCACCTCGCGCTTGTTGTCCCGCGCCGCGGACCGGATCACCTTGGCGAACGCCTCCTCCGCCACCGCCGGCGCCTCCTTGAGCTGCAGCTCCGAGATGGTCCGCAGCGTGGACATTGCGAACCACGTCGGCGTCTCCGCGGCGTTGTCGATGGTCCCCAGGCTGATCCCGTGGTCCGCGGTGCTGGGGAAGCAGGCGGCGGCGAACGGGTGGACGTTGAAGACGACCGTCTCGCAGACGGGGCAGGTGAACACCGGCACGGAGATGAGCTGCGAACCCTCCAAGGCGACAACCAGCACGGGCTGCCAGCGCACGTCGCCGGCGTCGACCTTGCACGGCCAACCTCCGCAGACGCCGGGGCACTTGCAGCAGCCTCTGCAGACGCCGGGGCATTTGCAGCTGCCCCGCGCGTCCCCCAGGACGAGCGCCTGGTAGTCGTATGCCCCGAGCGCCCCCGGCGTCGGACCGCACTGCTCCTCGATCACTGCTTTGCCCCGCACAAACTGGCGGAACAGCTCCGGCCGCTGCTCGATGAACTTCTGGCGGTTCGTAGCGCGCTGGCTGGTGACCTTGGGGTCCTCGTCGGGCTCGGAGTCGTAGTCGCTGTCGCTGCGGAGGCTGGGGCAAGCGTCGTCCCCGGCGTCGGAAAGCTGCTCGATGTCGTCGTCGCCGGTGGGCAGCTGCGGCGCGTCCCACTCATCGCCGCCGCTGTCGATCGCCTGCTGCGCAGCTGCGGGCTGCCGCTTGCCCCGCGGGCGCCCCCCTCCGCGGTTCGGCTGCCACCGCTCACTCACCGGCGGCAACATCCCCAGGGGAGTCTCCGAAGCTCGGAAGGCGGGCAGGTTCGTCGTGTCGATCTTCAGGTCTCGCGCGCGACGGCCACTGCCGGCTGATGGTAACAGGGCCCGCGGGGCTGGCGGGGCTGGCGGGGGGACCCAACGATCGTTGCTCGGAGGAAGTCTGCCAAGTGGGACCGTCGAGCTTCGCCACGCGAGCTCTCCATCAGGGACTGAGGCATCTGCATCGTCTGCAGATCGACTGGGGCCACCAGCCTTCCTGCAGACCGGTGGTATCACAGGAAAAAGTAGTCTCATTCTTCTGTATATCGCAGGGAAACACTGGCGTGCCGAAAACGCACTTGCGACTCTTCCTGCCACCTTTCTTTCCTGCCGGACGCTGTCCGCCTTGCATGTGCCTGCTGTGACGGTAGGGCAAGGGGTAACTGCCATGTGTCGGCTTCACTCGCAGAGACGGACGCGCAACCTTCACCATGCATCGTCTTCTGCCAATTGATATCAACAGTATCCCGCACCTATGGGTATGCACGCCAATCGCGTAGTGAAACACGAACTCCTGATCGGAGCAGAGAGGTTATGCGTAATCAGCGCATGCAGACGCTTGCACAGTACATGTGTAAGTCCATGCACACAAATCAGACGTCGCAGAAAGGGTGGCGCGTTTGCGTGAGGCACTGACACCTTCTCAGACTGGAGGTACTGATATCTCGCGCTCCAGCGACGCGAAGAAGGTGACCCGGGGTGACCTAGGAAGCTTATGATATGGGGAAGCTATGCACGGAGTTTGAGAGGGAGCTGCGCGCCGCAGGCGCGGCAGGACTTGTTTGTTTGCGCCCGCTTGGAAGAAGGTGACCCGGTTTTTTTCCGGGCTTCCATGAACTC
>JAIXOF010000227.1 GCA_027486935.1 Cyanobium sp. C1_MAG_00004
AGCTGATCATGGCAAGCAATTTCGATGACAGTGCGGACTCATTGCCTTGATGCAGAGCTATCAGGCTTTCCACTGTCCCAAATTGTGATGACAGATGGAGTCGCAATGTGTTGTCGGTGATCAAACGAACAGCAGCTGAGACATAGCTGGCCTCATCTATTGCAATTAACCATTCCGGTAGGCCTAGGCGCCGGTATAGGGCCTGATCAATCGATTCAAACAAGTGTGTGCCCTGCATGCAGACACCAACTACGCCATTAAGGAGGACATCGACAATGCCGTTGCAATTGCCAAATGGGAAAGGGTTGAGGCAAAGATCACAATTGGCGATCACCTGCATATAATCTGGATAGTCCAGGTGCGGATAGACACTACTAATATTAGGCAAGTAACCTGCGACAATTTTGCTGATTTGACGGTAGGTGATGCCAACACAACCTGCTATGAGAAAATTAAAATGGATCGGCACGTCTACCGCTTGAGCTATTCGCTTCAAGGTGGCAAGGAAGGTTGGATTGAGTTTCATGGTTGAGGCGCAGATGGCAATATGCAGCACGCCCGTTCTTGGGTTGGCTTGCCGTTGATCCATGAATTGGCCCATGGCATCTGTGATTCGAAAGGGCATCTCATCGGGCTCAAGCCAGAGCAGATCTTCTGAAAAGAGGCTTGGATCTGGCACGAGATCACGCTCGCAAATGTAGTAGTCAATAAAGTTGGAATGACTCGTGGCTGGATGACCCCAACTAGTCACCTGCAGCGGCGCCATCCGGAGGTTTGAGAGAAAAATATTTAACGGACTCATGCCAATACTGACCATGTAAATCACTGCTACATCATGGTGCTGGCAGATCTGCCTCACTGTCTGCAGTTGCTGGACCATGTCTACTTCACTGATCTCATTAAACTCATCGAAAACATGGCGCACCTGGTGATCCACACATTTTCCATAGCCCAGGCCAATGACATGAAAGTCGGCTTTCATGGCCTCTATTGTTTTGGAATGGGTGCGATAAATCGAATGGTTGCCACCAAACCACTCCAGAGCCACCAGGGCAACCGGCTTACTCCCTTCAAGAGAAATCGGCAATTTCTGGCAAGGCAGATCAGCGAGGCCTTGTCCAACAATCCATTGCCGCACTAACCGGTTAATCGAGCCCTTGATTGCATGACGGTCGGCAGTGGTGGCATAGCTACAGTGCATATAAACATCATGCAAGGTCTGGGTTGGGATCTCCTCCAACCGACCCAGTTGGTTAAGTTTGTCGGTAAGCCAAGGTAGAAGCTGATTGCGCTTTAGGTGGGCCGCGTCAGAGCCTAAAAAGCGGGGAGACAGCAGCACCATGGCCAAAGACACAGCCATCTCTGGGTAATGATGCCTGAGCAAATCTATGTTGAGAGGAATCTGCGATTCTGGTGAATAGAGAAAGGCAAATTTAGGCAAATCCTCTAAATTCAAAGTATATTCAGTTGAGCCAGTCGACTCCGGCAGATTAAAAATTTCAAGGATATGATCAGTGGAATGAAAATCGCTAGCAGCGAAAATTGCGGATATCCAGCGCTGCCAACGCATCAACTCGCTAAATCCCAGGGCACTCAGTTGAAACCCCGGATCGGCAAATAGCGAGGTAATTGCCGCTGCCAGGCGATGAATGACATGATCAAAATAAACGTCGAGCTGGTAATTCTCAGGAACCTGGGGATGAATACGGGCGTCAATCATGCCCGATAGGGAATCAAGGGTCGCGAGAATCGCTACCAGCTGCTTAACAGCTTGCTCAGAGTCGCGACGATAAACTAGTAGCTCAAATAGTTCTAGATTTGACTTCAATGCTCTATGGCTCAATCAGCCAAACTATACTGGGCTGCAGGCAAGCTGCCAGGCCTCTTTGGCTGGATAAATGACAGCAGATGTGCAAAGCGATACATTTGGATGTCCTTGCCTCAGAGGCATTGATGTTGCAGTCTGCTCTCACAACGGCACCTCAAAAGCAGTGAGAGCACCAAATAAAAGTCAGTTTGTTATGCAGCATGGCAGAAATAGCTTATTAAGCACAATCGCAAGACTCGATTCACGTTGCGGCCGGACAAGGAAGACCTAATTCAGATACATCCAATAATTGGAGGGAGACAAAACGTTGCCCATGCTGAATTGACATGACCGACAATTCCGGATGCAGAAAATTATATAGACCATGGTCGATAGACAGCAAAACTGCTGACGCGCTATTTTAAATAATATTTGTTTGGGTATTAACTGAGATGACTAGTGAGCCAAGAATAGGTAATGCCTATGTCGGTAGCTCCCTCATCGCAACTAGAGCCGAAAATACAAGCAAGCCAAGCAACCGCAGCAGCACGGGTAACATCAAGTCAACTTTTAAGAAAAAAGTCACGCTAAAGCTATCGGCTGCAATCGCTGGCTCCGATAACCTGATCCTTGCTGATCGTAGTTACAGAAGTCCAAGTCACTGGCCTACTAAGGCTGACCGTTCACTGGGGGCTAAAACATCCGGCAAAGTAGAAAAAAAGAGCTGGGCTGAGCAATGCAAAGGCATAACTCAGCTATCTCACCAGATCGAGTTTCATCGCCAATCATGGTTTAGAAAAGTAACCCGAACTCCGACTCTTGCAATCAGTTCGGCAGCGATCAATGGCCTCCTGTTGGTGACCCCGCTGGCGAGCCATGCGCAAACAACAACAATCTATGGAACTGGGGGGATTTCCAATACCTACAGTGGTGGCACCATCAATACCGGTGATAAGGTAATCCTCAATGATGGCGCCAGCGTCACGGGCGACATCATTGATAATGGCACTCTGGAATTCAACCAGACCATAGACCTGGTGATCAATAACCTGATCTCAGGCACCGGCGCGCTATCGCTAATCAACTCGGGCCAACTAATCCTCAGTGGCGCAAACACCTACACAGGCAACACCACCATTAACTCCGGCACTCTCGTCGTATCCGGTCTCCTAGCTGATAGCAGCAATGTCTATGTGAACACGGGTGCCACTTATCAGGTGGACGAAACCGATACGATCGGCTCGATTGCTGGCAACGGTACGATTAAATTAAACGGCAGGAGCTTAACGGCCGGTGGATCGAATAGCACCACAACCTTCAGTGGCATGATAATAGAAGAGGGTTACCCATACACGGGGTCATTCACCAAGGCGGGCACAGGAACCCTCACCCTCAGCGGCAACAACACTTATACCAGCGGCACAACCCTGGCGGGCGGAACCCTGAGCCTGGGCTCAAACCAGGCCCTTGGCACGGTAGGCAACATTAGCTTCAGCGGTGGCAGCTTGCAATTCACGGCGAATAACACCACCGATTATTCAGCGCGCTTTAGCCAAGATCCTAACCAAGCCTATGCGATTGATACCAATGGCCAAAACATCAGCCTGGCCACTGGTTTAACCAGTGCCGGTGGCAGCCTCACCAAGCAAGGCACGGGCACCTTAACCCTCACCGGTAACAACACCTACACGGGATCGACGACAATCGACGCTGGTACCCTGCGGATTGGTAACGGAAGCGGCAGCGTCTCCATTAGTAACTCATCCACTGGCTATCTCGGCCTTGTCAGTGGCAGCAACGGCACGGCAACGGTTTCCACGGGGGGGACGTGGACCACGACGGGCGACCTTTTTATCGGCTACGCGGGCAATGGCACCCTGACGGTGAGCGGAGGCACTGTTTCTAACGTCAATGGTGTGATTGGAAAAATAGCTGGAAATAACCTGGATCCCACCGACCCAGATTATATCGCTCGAAGCAATGGCATGGTCACAATCTCTGGTGGCAATTGGACGAATACTGGCTATCTTTCCGTTGGCGACGGAGGCACTGGCACCCTAACGGTGAGCGGAGGCAATGTTTCTAGTGCCTCTGCCGGGATTGGGTACGACAGCACGGCAATAATCTCTGGCGGCAATTGGTCGAATTCCGGTGACTTTACCATAGCCAATCAATCCAATTCTAACTTAACAATAAATGGTGGGCTTCTGACGGTAGGAGGGACGCTCACTAAGGGTGGTTCCGGCAAAATCAATCTCAACGAGGGAGGAACTCTTTCAATTGGTGGAGGCGGAACAAATGCAAAGCTAAATACCAATGGTAACTTCACCTACAACGGCACCCTCATCTTCAATACGACCAATACTGAAGCCTACCAAAACAGCTTTAGCGGCTCCGGCTCGTTAATCAAGGAAGGATCAAATACCTTGACACTCACGGGCAATAACACCTACACCGGCACCACTACAATCAACGGAGGTACTCTGCAAATCGGCAATGGAGCCAATAACGCCTCTATTAGTAGTGCGTCCAACATCATCAACAATGCCAACTTAGAGTTTAGAAGCAGTAATAACCAGACCTACGGAGGCCAGATCTCAGGCTCGGGTGCCCTTAATAAACGCCAAGGTGGCACTCTCACACTCAGCGGCAACAACACCTACACCGGCAACACCACGATCCATGCCGGCACCCTACAAATCGGTGCCGGTGGCACGTCAGGATCCCTGGTTTCTAATGTCAGCGGTGGCCCACTGGTCTTTAATCGCAGCGATTCTTCTACCTATGGGGGGGTGTTCTCGGGGTCGACCCTTACCAAACTCGGTGCAGGCACCCTCACCCTCACTGGCAACAATACCCACACAAGCGCAACCACCATCAGCGCCGGCACCCTGCAAATCGGCGACGGTGGCACTAGCGGCGCGATCACTAATTCATCGAGCATCGTCAACAATGCCAACCTGGCCTTTAATCGGAGCAATGACTATACTTATGGTGGGATGATCTCGGGCAGCGGGAGCCTTACCAAGCTTGGTGCAGGCACACTCACCCTCAGCGGCTACAACACCTTCAACGGCACCACCACCATCAGCGCCGGCACCCTGCAAATCGGTGCCGGTGGCAATAGCGGCGCCATCAGTAATTCATCGAGCATCGTCAACAATGCCAACCTGGCCTTTAATCTCAGCAATGACTATACCTATGGCGGACTGATCTCGGGTGGGGGGACCCTTACCCAGCTTGGTGCAGGCACCCTCACCCTCACCGGAAACAACACCTACACAGGTACCACTAACATCAGCGCCGGCGCCCTGCAGATCGGTGACGGCGGTACTAGCGGCGCGATCAGTAATTCATCCACTATCACCAATAATGCCAATCTGGCCTTTAGTCGCAGCGATGTCACCAGTTACACCGGCGCAATCACAGGCTCAGGCAACCTCACCCAGCTCGGGGAAGGCACCCTCACCCTCAGCGGCAACAACACTTACACCGGCACCACCACCGTCAGCAACGGGACACTGAAAGCAGGCTCAACCTCGGCGCTCGGTATGAATTCAGAAGTCACACTTGCCAATGTTGCAGGTGTGACACTTGATCTCAATAGCTACAACAACACCATCGGAGCTCTTACTGGTGGTGGGACCAGCGGCGGCAACGTCAATCTGGGTGGCGCAATACTCACCATAGGATCTCTCAATACCAGTACAACTTATGGTGGTGTGATTAGTGGGACTGGTGGCCTCACCAAAACTGGCACTGGGGTTCTCACGCTGGATGGCGTGAGCACTTACACGGGAGCAACAACAGTAACGACCGGAAGCACGCTTGCTGTGAATGGTTCCATTGCAAGTGCGTCAGGATTGAGCGTCAATTCAGGAGCAACACTTCAAGGCACTGGCATGCTGCCTGGGACGACTGTGCTTGCTGGGGGGATTTTGGCGCCAGGGAATTCAATTGGCACTCTCAATGTTCAAGGTAATCTGACCCTAGCCAGTGGTTCAATCAGTGCATTTGAAATTGGCGTTACAGATGCCGACAAGATCGTCGCCACAGGGAACATCTCACTTGGCGGAACGCTAAATCTCACTTTTGGAAGCTTAAATTATGCTTCCTCTTCGAATTACACGCTGTTTTCCGGTGCCTCGGTTGCTTCTTATTTTTCAACGGTTAACGGAATCAGCCTGCCATCTTCGTATACCTACACGATTCAATATACCAGCAATAGCGTGCTGCTCTCATTGGTCAAAGTCATGGCCCCCGGGACAACAACCGACATCACTGATGACAACAGCACGGCCTTCTCTGGTGGCACGCTAGTCGTGAATAGCTCAGGATCATATGCACAGAATTGGTCGCTCGGTCCCGAGGCTACTAACACAGTTAATTTGGATGGCAATAGCTCAGTATTCAGCGGAGTCTTCTCTGACTCAACTCCAGGTCAGGCTGGCAACATCACGTTCTCCAATCCCGGATCTCTGGCTCTAACGGGTATTAGTTCGTACACCGGCTTTACCGACGTAAGCAACGGTGCCAATGTCACAGTCAATGGCTCCATCGCCTCATCCTCTGGATTAACCGTCAATTCAGGCGGCACCATTGGCGGCACGGGCAGCTTGCCCCAGACCGACCTCGTCGCAGGCGCCACGATTGCTCCTGGCAATTCAATCGGCACGGTCACAGCCTTAGGCCTCAGCCTGAACGGCGGCACCATTGATGTTGAAATCCAAGGACCGCAGAACGACCGGATCAACGTGACTGGCCAAGTCACCAATTTCACCGGCAACGCCAACCTGATCCCCTATGGCGGTGGCAGTCCCTGGCCGAACTTCAATTACACGATCATCTCGGCCACCAATAGCGCTGATTTTGCGAGCTCCAGCAGCCTTACCCTCGATCAGTCCGCTGTGACCAGTGCTCTGCTGCGCAGTGGCACCACGTTGATTCAGGAAGCCGACAACGACCCCAACACCTTTGATGTGCAGTGGCAGCCCACCAGTGGCACCGGTGCCACCACCTCTGCAATGCAGACCCTGGGCCAGAGCTCCAGCAACCAGCTGGCCACCGCTGGTGCGCTTGACAGTGTCTTCCGCACGTTGGCCATCAGCGCGGCCAACAATGGCAACAACACCGGCACGCTGATTGGCAGCACTGGCTTTACGACAGGGCAGGCAGCAGCTGCGGGCATCACGGCTGAGTTCTTGAGCGGCACGTCTCAACTGCTCAGCCTCACCTCAACCAGCCAGCTCACGGCTGCCATCAATTCTCTCTCGCCCGAGTCCTACGCGGCATTTCAGAGCGTTGGTCTCGACACCCTCAAACGCCAGCGTGAACTGCTGCTCGGCCAGGCCGGCACCTGCACCAGCACCGGCTGGGTGGTGAATGCCCCCACTAGCAAACAAGGCAAGCAGCCCAAGCAGCCGCTCTGCGTGTTTGCCAAAGCTGCCAATGCCACCAGCTCGATCAACGGTCAAAACGGTCTGTCCTCCTACGACTCCGGGATTTTCTCGACCTACTACGGCGTGGAGTACAAGCCCGCCAAGCCCTGGACGATTGGCGCGGCCTACGGCTACGGCAGCTCCACCCTCAACACCATGAGCCTCACCAATGCGGTGGTGAGTTCAGCGGTGAACAGCGGCAGCATCTATGGGGTGTACAAGCCTTCTGAGGCCTGGACGATCCGGGCGCTGCTGGGTTACAGCAACTTCAATGGCACAGCCAGCCGCAATGTGGCCGCCATCGGCAATGGTTCGGCGATCAACGCCAGCCCGAGCGCCAACGGCTACACCGCGTCCATCAACGCCGACTACCTGATCTGGTTGACCCCGCCAACGGCCAAGACCGCGGCCTACCTCAAGCCCTTGCTGGGCATCGCCTGGGGCGGGTATCAGCAAGGTGGTTTTGCTGAATCGAGCAACGGTGCCTGGAACCTCAATGTCAACGGCCACACCGCCAACAGCCTGCTGGGCACGGTCGGGCTGGAGCTGGCGTTCTCGCCCATTGCCCTGAACCGCAGCAAGACCACCGCGATCAAGCCACGGCTGGCCATCGCCTACCAGGTCGATGCCCTGGGCAACGACTCAGGCGTCAAATCATTGACCGCGTCCTTTGCCCAGGCTCCTGCCGCCGGTTCCTTCACCACCCAAGGGCAGAACCGCGGCGTCAATACCCTCACGATCGATGGCGGCATTGACCTGCAAGTGGCGAGCAATGCCTCGCTCTACGCCAACGTCGGCTATGAAACCTTCTCCAGCGGCTCGCAGTTCACCTACGGGGGTGGACTCAAGGTCAAGTTCTGATCGGGCCGGTCACTGACATCCGGCTTTTGAGCAGGGGTGGCAGGTCAGTTCTTCGTTGGCATGGTTTCTGAGACGTTGGCTCAGAACGCCTGGCCGTGCTGTTGGATTGCCAGTCACTTGCATAGCCGCTGCCTTGAGGCCAGCACAGTGTGGCCGCTGATCTAGCAAGGTCAATCAGAACCGGTAGTTCACACCAGCCTGCAGGATTTGACTAGCAGCTGTATAGACATTACCTCCAAATGAGAGACCAGGTCGATAGCGGACATAGGCGCGCATTTTGGAATTGATGAGATATCCAAAGTCCAAAAGACCGCCAAGGTTCGTTTGCAATTCACGACTCGCCGTTTGGACAAACTGGGGGCCAACTTCGACGGCAAAGGTAAAGGGATACCAGGTTTCTGACAGGCCCACGTAAGCCCGGGTCTGCACCTCTCTCAACTGTCCATTGGGACGGAAAAACCAAGCAGGCTCTACACGTGCATAAAATCCCTTTTCAGGCAGGTTAATCAGCTCGATAACATCAGGCACGATGCGACTTCCAGCAAATGAATAAACAACGCCTGCCCTGACTGTGTTTTCTAAACGCGTCTCACCCAACACATCAGCGCCGGCTAGCCCACGCCAATTCACATAAATGTTAAGGTCATCGCCACGACCGGGTGACAAGGTCGCTGACACATCCATTCTTAAAGGGGTGTCGTCATTACCAGGCACGTTGTAAGTGTGCTGGAACAAGGGGCCGAGCTGGGCCGACCAACTGAGCAGGTTATCTGTGCTGCCCCTGATGTTGCCTGAGACACCAAATCCAACAAACGTGGCACCGGCAGCGGGACCAGTTCCCCAGGCGGCCCCAGTACGCGGGAAGTCCCAAGCTGTCGTTTGCTCAACAATGGCAAAAAAGCCGGGCTTGGTGACCACGCCGTAGATACTGGGCTTGCCTTTTTTCTTGGCTGTTTCCTCAACCTTGTCATGTGTGCCAGGCCGTTCCTGAATGGCAGGACTCGCAGCGTGGGCCAAAGTTGGCTCAAGGGATGACTGACTGTCGACCTTGTCCACCAGAATGGACGGGGCAGGAGCAGAGTTTTGCTCAGCAGGCTTTGCTTGAAGAGGAGCCCAAGGAGCAGAAGCGAGCGCAACACTGGTCGAAAGGCCCACGCTGCAGGCACGGTCAACCAAGGCCCCGGAAAGACGAGGCTGAACAGAAGCCTGAGTCATCCGGCTGATTACAGCTGCCAAACAATGGCCGTTCATTGGCAAATTCGCTGTTCTGAATCGGAGGTTTTTATCAGGATTCAATTGACTTGGCAACATTCGGTCGCGACTTCAGAACGAAATACAATGATGCGTTTTATGCCAAATCCCTGGCCGTCCTCAAACCGCCATGGTGCCAGTCCGATCAACGGGTCGCGAGGGTGGGTTGCGACACACCTTCAACACCAGCCATGGCCAGGGTGGTGAGGAAGCTGAGCTGCACACCTTTGTAGGCGTTGGTCGGATTCCAGGTTTCATCAACGGCATGGAATCCACCGGCGGTGCCGCCAAAGCCGAGCACCAACGTGGGAATACCAGCCGCGAGTGGTATCGCCCCATCAGTGCTGCCGACTCCCAAGCCACGGGGCGTCATGCCTAGTTGTTGCGCAGCTGCCATCCAAGCGAAAACAATCGGATGGTCTGCCGGGGTCATTCCACCAAGCCTGGAAGCAAATTCCCTGACTGACATCGACAGCGACTTGACGCCCCAACGCCGATTTTCTTCATCAACTGCCTGGCGAGCATAAACCTGAACCCGCCTGGCAATGGTCTCAACATTTTGCCTGGAAACAGAACGAGTCTCCAGCTGGATTGAGGCACTGGGAGCAATTTTGCTGACATAATCGCCCCCTTTTGCAGTACCTACGTTGAATGTTGTCAGAGGTTGCGCCGGAATCGACATATCAGCCATCTTGGCAATCAAACGGCCCATGGCATTCACGGCACTGGGGACCTTGCCATAGTCAATATAGGCGTGCCCTCCGGGCCCCTTAAAAGTGACTTCAAGACGCAACGTGGCATTTTGGGCAATCAATGCATAAGGCGCTTGCAGTGGCTCCAGAATGACAACCCCGGCAATCGTGCTGTAATCCTTAAAGAATTTCCTAGCTCCACGCAAATCACCCGCAGCTTCCTCACCGACAGTGGCCACAAAATACAGATCACCAGGGGTGGCAATCTTGGCTTGATTCATGGCACGCAGCCAGCTCAGCATGGAAGCCAAGGCTGCCGAGTCATCAGCCAATCCCGGACCAGACAAAACACTCCCTTTTCTCTTGACCTCAACGTCGGTCTTGGCATCAAACACTGTGTCGAGGTGGGCCACAACGGCGATCGCAGGCCCCTTGCCTGTTCCTTTGCGCAAACCGATTACATTATTGATCGAATCGATGCGAACATCAGTTAATCCATTCGCTTTCAACAGGGCTGCAAACGCCTGGGCTCGCTTGGCTTCTTGAAACGTTGGAGCGGGAATCTCAGAGATCTGGATTGATTCCTTCACAA
Source organism: Cyanobium sp. C1_MAG_00004 (assembly GCA_027486935.1). Lineage (GTDB taxonomy): Bacteria > Cyanobacteriota > Cyanobacteriia > PCC-6307 > Cyanobiaceae > RGUW01. The sequence continues at coordinate 10,642 of JAIXOF010000227.1, forward strand.
AGCGCGCTTCATCACCCTTGATCAGCTCCATAGCCTGTTGCACCTGAGGAGCCTTGACGAGCTCGTTGACCAAGGATGCAATCTCAGGTTTCACTTGCTGTGGCAGCGGTGCCGCCAAAACCAACTGCAACGGGGCCCCAGTCGACACAGAAGCGGGTGCAGAGCTCTGCGCAAGCAGATGGCCTTGGCCGTGATCAGCCGCGATAACACGCGCAAACCCTGCTCCGACAACCAGAAACGCAGCAACCGGAACACAACGCCGTAACAAAGCAATCATCCCTTCGACACCGAACCCGCCGAGCCTGAATTAACCAACTCAGACAGGAATCGATTATTAACAACAATTTAAAATATGATTGCTTTTCATGTCAGTGATGGTGTCATCCATCTTGTCAATAAACACGGTGTCACCCGGCACAACATTGCCGATTCAGCCAGCAGCAGCGAAGACCAAGCAGCTCGGCTGGGGCCCGATGCCCAGAGCCGGTGGTTGGGCACTTCGTTGTGGGACGGCGATATGCCAGACCTGGGTAGCATCCGGTCTATCGCGAGCAGGGTCATGACCGACCAACAACCCAGCACAACCGACGACGCTGCGCCCCACCCCCACGACTTCGACGTGCAAAAGGCATTGCATCAGCAGATCCGCAACGACCCTGACTACGACGACTGGGAGTACGGCACCGAGCCCCTGCCCCACGAGGCCTGGGTTCAGGGCCAGGGTCAGGCCTCACCGTCCGAGGAACCAAACCGGTAGAGCACCTCGGGGGTTGAGGCCTGTTGGTCCTGATCGTCCTGAGCGCCAGCCCCAGAACCGGTGAGAACAGCCAGCAGGCGCCGGTGCTGCAACCGCTCGATCCAACGAACCAGCCCCAGGCTGAGCGCTGTTGCTGCCGCCAGGCTGAACCAGACCCCGGCGCCATGCCCCTGCCCGTCCAGCAGGCGGCCGGCGACCAGGGGGGCGACAAAGGCGCTCAGTGCAAAGCACTGGGAGAACAGGGCCATCGCCAGCCCCTGCCGGGCCGGCGGGCTCAGCTCGACCACCGCTTCGGTGGCTGTCGGCAAAAAGGCCGCCAGGCCGATCGCCAGCGGCAGTTGGGCGAGCCACACCAGCGCCGGCCCCGCCACGGCGCTGAAACCGCTGCAGCCCAGCAGCAGGGCACCACCGCTGAAACACAGCAGGCTGAGCCGCAGACCGAGCTGCACGGGCCGATCGGCCAGCCAGCGGCCCACGGGCCACTGGATCAACAGCAGCAGGACCAGCTGGCTGCCGACCAACAAGGCGCCCAGCGCTTCGTTCATGGGGGGGCGCTGCAGGCTGCCCCGCACCAGATCGAGGGGCAGGGCGCTCTGCATCAGCGCCGGCACCGCCGTCGCCACCAGCGACACCAGCAGGATCGGCAGCAGCGGCCGCAACCAGAGGCCCAGGGCCAGGGGCTGGTGTTGGATCTTGGTGGCCCAGGGGCGCGCCGCCGCCGGGAATGGGGCCCGCAGCAGCAGCCACGCCATCAGAACCAGGCAGCCAAGGTCGACAGCGTAGACCGCCCGGATCGGCCCCAGCGCCGCCAGCAGGGCCCCGAGCAGGGCACCCGCGGCGATGCCCACCGCATCGGCCGTGCGGGCCAGGGCGTAACCGCGGGGCGAGCCAACGCTGCCGGCTGTGAGCGCAACGGCCAGTTCGATCGCGGGCCAGTACAACCCCATGGCCAGCCCCAGCAGCAGCTGGCCGCGTCCATAGGCCGCCATGGTGTCGGCCAGGCCCAGCTGCAGATCGCCGGCCACAGCGCAGGCCACCGCCAGCAGCACCGGCAGCGAGCAGCGGCAGCCGCGATCCAGCAGGGCACCGCTGACAAAGCGCCCGATGGTGCCGGTCACAGCAGCCAGGGCCACCCCAAGGGTGACGTTGCTGGCCGAGAAGTCAGCCCGGTGAAACACCAAGGGGGTCAGGTAGAGCACGCCGCCGGCGCCGATCGAGCCCACCAGACGCACCATGGCCACCCGGCGCAATGACGCGGGAAACTGGCTCCACCAGGACGCCTGAGTTGCGGCCAACGCCTGTGCCTGCTTCACACTTCCGCCATCGATTGCCTGGGGTTGTCGTCAGTCTGCTGCTGGCGCTGCTGCCGCTGCTGCGGCCCATGCCGCTGCAGGCCGCATCGGTGCTCGAGCTGCAGCTCGACGGGCTGGCCCTGCCGATCGACCTGAAACAGCTCCAGGAGTGGAGCCGGGCGCCTGAGCAGAGCCGCGGCGAACTGGCGAGCTGGCTCAGCCTGCTCGATGCCCGCAGCCGCCGCGATCTGGTGCAGCTGCTGCGGGCCCCGCTACTACGGGACCGCAGTTTTGGCCAGCAGCTGCTGGCCAGCTGGACCGGCGAACAGCTGCTGCAGGAACTGGCAGGACTGCTGGATACCGGAGAGCGCGGGCCGGATGCCCGGGCCCGCTCGGCCGAGCTGCTGCGGCGCACGGTGGGCGAGCTGCTCGGCAGGCGGGGCGAGTTCAACAGCCTGGATCTGCTGCTGGCCCTGCCTCCCGAGCGGGTCAGCCTGCAGCTCGACGGCGTGATCGAGCTGGCCCAGCAGTGGCGCGACCAGCTGCTGCTGCAACGCCAGGCCCTGCAGCAGCTAAGTGGCCTGGGCCTGCCCCTGCGCCGCTCGACCCCGCTGCTGCTGAGCCAGCAGACGGGCCCCGTCAACGGCCTGCCGCTCAGGTTGGCGGTTGCCCACCGCCCCGGTGGTCTGCCGCTCGAGCTGTGGCCCGCCACCGGCCAACCCCAGGGCACCTGGGTGGTGCTGATGCCCGGGCTGGGGGGCAGCGCCGGCCAGCTCAGCTGGTTGGCGGCGGCGCTGTCGCGCTGGGGTTGGCCTGTGGTGGTGCTCGACCATCCCGGCAGCGACGCCTCGGCACTGCAGGCATCACTGGTGGGGCGCCGGCCGCCACCCGATGCCACCAGCCTGGGCGACCGACTGGCCGATATCGAGGCGGTGCTGCAGGCGCAACGGCAGGGCAACCTGGCCAGCCTTGGCGCCCGGCCCGGGACGCCGGCCGTGCTGATCGGCCATTCGCTGGGGGGGCTGACGGCGCTGCTGGCCGCAGGCCAGCAGCCCGAACCCGGCCTGGGGCGCCGCTGCCGCCAGGCCCTGAGCCGCCTGCCGCTGACCAACCTGTCGCGGCTGCTGCAGTGCCAGTTGCCCAGGCAGGGGCCTGGTGCTGCCCCGGCCTCGGCTGCGCCGATTGCTGCGGTGGTGGCGTACAACGGCTTCGGCAGCCTGCTGTGGCCGGCGGGGTTGCGGGGGCTGCGCCAGCCGGTGATGCTGGTCGGCGGCAGCCTCGACCTGATCACACCCCCGCTCAGCGAGCAGCTGGCGGTGTTCGGCCAGCAACGGCAGGGGCGCAGCCGGCTGGTGGTGGTCGAAGGGGGCAGTCACTTTTCGCCGGTGCGCGTGGGTTCGGGTGAACAGGCCCTGTTCCAGCTGGGCGATGACCTGGTCGGGGTGGATCCCCGCAAGGTTCAGGCCCTGTTGCTGCAACTCACGGTCGAATTTCTGCAGAGCCTGGAGCAGCCGCTGCTGCTCTCACCCCAGATCAGGGAGCTGGACGCCGTGCGTGCCCATGTGCTGGACGGTCCCCTGGTCCGGCGCTGGAACGGCCGGATCAAAACTCCAGCCGCGGATCCAGCCAGGCCAGCAACACATCGACCGCCACCGTGACCATCACCACCAGCGCCGCCACCACCACCACGATGCCCTGCACCAGGGGGTAGTCCCGCTGGGCGATGGCCTCCTGCAGCCGCGCCGCCACCCCCGGCCACGAAAACGTGACCTCGATCAACAGCGCCCCCCCGATCAACGAGGCCACGGTGATGCCGGTGATCGTCAGCACCGGCAGCAGGGCATTGGGCAGGGCATGGCGCAGGATCAGGCGCCGTTCGCTCAGACCGCGGCTGCGGGCTGCCTCGACGTAATCCGAGTCCATGGCACGCCTGAGGTTGAGCCGCAGCGCATTGGCAAAGATGCCGCTCAGCAGCACCGCCAGGGTGCCCGCCGGCAGCAGCAGATGGCGCAGGCTGCCGAGCAGGTTCTGCCACTGCCCATGCAGCAGACCATCGCCCAGGCTGTCGAGCAGGTAGAAACCCGTGCCGCTCGGCGGCAGCAGGGTGGGGGGAAAACGCCCGCCCACCGGCAACCACCCCAGCCAAACGGCAAACACCAGCTGGGCCATCATCGCCAGCCAGAACGACGGCAGGGCATAGGTGCCGATGCCATAGAGCCGGGCCCCCAGATCCCACCGGCTTTCGGCGCGGGCAATGCCGCTGAAGCCCACCGCCAACCCGACCGCCGCTGCCAGCAGCAGGGCCACCACCCCCAGCTCGAGGCTGGCGGGCAGGGTCTGACCGATCACGGCGCGCACCGGCTGCTGATTGGTGAGCGACGTTCCAAGGTCGCCCTGCAGCAACCCGACCAGGAAATGGCCGTACTGCTGCAACAACGGTTGATCGAGACCCAGCTGGGCCCGCAGGGCGGCCCGGGCCGCCTCCGGGGCACGGGTACCCAACAGGGCATCGATCGGATCCCCCGGTGCCAGCCGCAGCAGCAGGAACACCAGGCTGGCCAGCAGCCACAGCATCACCGGCGCCAGGGCCAGCCTGGCCCCCACGTAACGCAACAGCCGGTTGGCCCGACTCATGGCCGCCGCAGCTCCTGCAGCAGCACCCGGCCTGAGCCATCAAACCGCGGCTGATCCAGATCAGCACGCACCCAGATGCGCGGTTGCACCTGCCACAACGGCAGGTAGGGGCTGGCCGCTGCGGTCTGGCGTTGAATGCGGCGCAGCAACGCCAGCCGCGGGGCGCCGCTGAGGCTGGCACTGCGCCTCAGCTCAGCCTCCAGCCCCGGCCGGGTCCAGAAGCTGCCACTGGCGGCACTGGCACCCTGCAGACAGCGGTTTCCGCTGGCCTTGTCGCATCCCAACACGGGCATCAGATAGTTGTCGGCATCGGGGAAGTCCCCCATCCAGTCGAGCACGATCAACTGAAATGCCCCATCGCCCAGCTGGCGGTAGGCCGTGGTCGATTCCATCCCCTGCACAGCCAGGGTCACGCAATCACCCAGATCCCGCTGCAGCAGGGCCTGCCAGGTGAGGGCAAACAGACGGTCGCTGGGAATGTTGGAGCGGAAGGTGAGCTCCAGGGGCAGCTGGCGGCCGGCGCAGTAGCCAGCCTGGCGGTACAGGCGACGCGCTTGCTGGGGGTTGTAGGCCGGCCAGGGCTCGGGGGTGCCGGCGGGTAACACCGGCGGCACCAACCCGCGCAGGGGCAGATTCAGACCCTGGCTGACCCGCTCCACCAGACGGCGGCGATCCAGGCTCAGGGCCAGGGCCCGGCGCAGTCGCACATCGTTGAGCGGTGGCTGGTCGGTGAGCAGGGTCAGATAGCCGATCTCCAGAGCTGGACCGGTGGCCTGACGCAACAGTCCGCGGCGGGCCTGCTGGGCCAGGGCGGCCTGGTGATCCAGCTCCAGACTGGTCGACAGCAGCCCATCGACCTCGCCGCTCTGCAGGGCGCCGAACAGCGCGGTCGAATTGGAGAGGGCCACCAGATCCAGGCCCCGATTGGCCGGTGGGCGGCCCCAATAGCCGGCAAACGGCTCCAGGCGTTGCTGCTGGGGCGTAAAAAAGCTGAGCCGGTAGGGCCCGGTGCCGATGAAGCGGTCGCTCAGCTGGCGGCGGGCATGATTGCGATAGGCCGTTGGTGACAGCGGCGTCAGGTTGATCGCGCTGAGCAGCTGGCTGACGGCACCAAAGGGTCGCCTGAGCCGCAGCTCGATGCTGTGGCTGCCAGTGGCCCGCACCGACACCACCCGATCGCCAATCAGGTAGCTGAGCTTGCCGATCGCCAGAAACCGCTCCAGGGTGAACACCATGGCCGCCGCATTAAACGGCGTGCCGTCGTGAAAGCGCACGCCGCGGCGCAGGCTCACCTGGATGCGCAGGCCATCGGCACTGATGCGGGGCAGGCCGGTGGCCAGGCGGGGTTCGATGCGGCCGTCCGTGCCGATCGCATACAGCGGATCGCCGATGGCGCTCAGCAATTGCATCGCACCAACGGTGTAGGCCCCGGCCGGATCCACCGTGTCGATGCGATTGCGGCTGGCAACGATCAGGCGGGCTGGGTCGCGCCGCGGCTGGCAGGCCCCGAGGAACGGGAGCACCAGCAGGGCGACGGCGGCCCCAGCCAGGGCCTGGGCAGAGCGCTGACCTCGACCAGCCAAGCGGCCCACGCTCAAAGGGTGCGCAGGCAGGCGGCGACGTGATCGACCACCGGCAGGGCTTCGATCGCCGCCATCGCCGTGCGGAAGGCGGCTTCGCTGACCTCGTGGGTGATCACAACGATCTCGGCCTGACCGCCATCGCCGCCCTGGGCCTGAAACTGCACGATCGATTGCAGCGACACGCCCGCATCGCCAAAGCAGGTGCCGATGCGACCGATCACGCCCGCCTGATCGGTGGTGCGCAGGCGCACATAGTTGCGGTGACGGGTCTGGGCGGGATCCACCAACCGGCAGGGGCGCCAGCTGCCCGCCGCCAGCAGGGGATCAAGGGGTGCCGGCTGGCCCTGCGAGGTCACCCCGCTCACCTGGCGGATGCCGGCGATGTTGAGAATGTCAGCCACCACCGCCGAGGCGGTGGGCCCGGCGCCGGCCCCGGGGCCGTAGAACATGACCCGGCCCACCGGATCGCCCTCGACCAGGATCGCGTTGTTGACGCCGTTGACCCCGGCCAGAGGGTGGGCCCGCGGCACCAGGGTGGGATTGACGCTGACATCCAGCTCGGCGGCACCATCGGCCGCCAGACCGACCTGCTCGGCCACGGCCAGCAGCTTGACCCCGTAGCCCAGCTGCTCGGCATAGGCCACATCGCGGGCATCGAGCCGGTCGATGCCATTGGTGGGAATGGCCTGGCGCGGCACCGACCCGCCATAGGCCAGGGCCGCCAGGATCGCGATCTTGTCGGCCGCATCACCCCCCTGCACATCGGCGGCGGGGTCGGCCTCGGCGTAGCCGAGCCGCTGGGCATCGGCCAGCACCTCGCCATAGGCCGCCCCCTCGTCGGCCATGCGACTCAGGATGTAGTTGGTGGTGCCGTTGATGATGCCGCTGACCCTTTGAATGCGGTTGGCCCCCAGGGACTGCTTCAGCGGCTCGATGATCGGAATGCCGCCACCGACGGCGGCCTCAATCAGCACGTAGACCCCCCGCTGGGCAGCAGCGGCGGCGATCTCCTCGCCGTAGCGGGCGATGACGGCCTTGTTGGCCGTCACCACCGGTTTACCGGCAGCGATCGCCCGCAGGATCAACGAACGGGCCGGCTCCAGGCCGCCCATCACCTCGACCACGATCTCGACGGCCGGATCGTCGATGACCGCCTCCGGATCGGTGGTCAGCAGGGCCGAGTCGAGGTCGATCGGCCGGGGCCGCTGCAGATCGCGCACCGCGACTCGACGCAGGGCCAGTTCGGCCACGAGCGGATGGCGCCCCTGGGGGCTGGCCAGGATCTGCGCCACTCCAGCGCCCACCGTGCCGAGGCCGAGCAAGCCGATGCCGATGGTCATGAAAGGGGGGCAGACATGGGGCCGATCCTAGAAATCGCCGGGCTGCTCACCGGCCAGGGCCTGGGCCTGGGCCTGCATCGACCTGAAGATGTTGATGAAACCGTTGGCCCGTGAGGGGGTCAGGCTGGCCTGCAGACCGGTCTGGGCGATGAAAGCGGGATCAACGGCAGCCGCCTGCTGGGGCGTCAGACCTTCAAGCCCCTTGATCAGCAACGCCAGCAGGCCCTTGGTGATGGCCGCATCAGAATCACCCTGCCAGTGCAGCCGGCCCTCGCTGAGCTGGCCCACCACATAGACCTGGGAGACACAGCCCTTGACCTTGAAGGCGTCCTGGCGAAAGTCGTCGGGTAGCGGCGCCAGACCCTTGGCGAGCCAGAGGACGTACTCGTAGCGGCGCTTGGGGTCGCTGGTGCCCGCCAGGCGTTGCACCATGGCGTCCAATTCAGGGCTGCCTGTGGCCATGGTCAGCGGCGGGAGCGGTGGGGCCGCCGCACCAGGAGTCCGACCAGCACCACAGCCGCACCACCCCACGCCAGGGACTGCAGGGGATGCCAGCGGTTGAGTCCTGGAGATGACAGAGCGGCCTTCTGATCAGCCGCAACCCCGGGAAGCTCCAGGTAATCGCGATGGCCAGGGCCCTGGTCCACCCGCACCTCCCAGGAGCCATCGACCGCCTGAGGCAGCTGGAAGCGCAGTTGTCCGTGGACATCGGTACGGCCCAGGGCCACGGTCTGGCCGGCGGGAGCCACCAGGCTCACAGCAGCTCCGGCCGCTGGCACCCCCGTGCTGAACTGACTGGTCAGGGCAAAGGTTCGGTTCAGGTCGGCGACCCGCTCAAGGCTCGATTCGAGGCCGTGGGCCATGGCAGGGCCGGCAGCCAGGACGACCGCCGTGGACAGCAGGGACGCTGCAACAGAGACAGAGCGGCGCGGGTCGCACATGGATCGATCAGGAGGCGTGCCAACGGCTGTGGGGAGCTTTGCCGGCCTGCACCATGTGCACCATCGAGGTCACCATCATCGAGAGGGCACCATGGCCCTGGTCGCGGCCTTGGAGCTCGGCAGCCAGAACGCGCTCGGCGGCCGAGGGTGCCTGCTGAAGGCTGGTGGCAGGGATCTCAGCTGAGCGCTCGTGCACGTTTGGGTTCATTGATCCTCTCGGATCCTGGCAAAGCGTCTGCCCAGGTGCGGGGGCTGTGAACGGTTTGTCAAATCCGATGGGTGGCGATCCCGGTCGTCGATCCAATGGCAGCCGTGTTCATCCAGCCAGCCATCGAACGGCACATCCCAGGGATCATCCGGCAGCCGGTCGCACACGCAGGCCGCCGGCAGCACCACCAGGGCCGGCACCTGGCGCCAGGCAGGATCGGCCCGCAGCCGGTCGTACCAGCCGCCGCCGTAGCCCAGCCGCACCCCGCGGCGATCGACCGCCAGGGCCGGCACCAGCAGCAACACCAGCTGCCCCGCCTCCAGGGGCGGCCCGGAAGCCACGGGGGCCGGGATGCCGCAGTCATCGGGGAACAAGGGCTGGTCAGGCTGCCAGCTCCGGTACAGCAAGCGGCCGCTGGCCACAGCCGGCAGGGCCAGGGGACGATCCAGGCCCTGCAACCAGGGCCGCAGGTCGGGCTCAGCGGCCAGGGGCCAGGTGAGACCCACGACCCCGCCGGCCTGGTGCCTGCCCGACCACGGGGCCAGCATGGCCTCGAGATCGGCCCCAGAGAGCCGATCGAGACCCTGCTGCAACACCGGATGTTGCTGCTGGCGCAGGGCCTTGAAATGGGCGCGCAGCTGCCGTTTGTTCACCGCTGAAACCAACCCGTCAGGGCCGCAGCGAGGGCATCGGCGGCATCGTCAGGCTTGGGCGGCTCGGTGAGGTCCAGCTCCCGCATCACCGCCTCGAGCACCTCGTCCTTGCGCGCATGGCCCGAGCCAGCCAGGGCCAGCTTGATCTGCATCGGCGGGTACTCGACCACCGGCACGCCAAAACGGGCCAGGGTCATCATCACCACCCCGCGGGCCTGCACCACCGCGATCGTGGTACTGGAGCGGTAAAAAAAGAATTTTTCCACCGACGCCAACTGGGGCCGCCACGTGCGCAGCAGCACCCGCAGATCACGGGCGATCTCGACCATGCGATCGCCCTCGCTACGGCCCGGATCGGTGCGAATGATGCCGCAATCGAGCAGCTGCTGCCGCCGTCCAGCCACCTCAATCACCCCATAGCCGACACGGGCCAGGCCGGGATCGATGCCGAGGATGCGCATCGACTCAGAGCTGATTGGGGTTCAGCACATCGGAATCGCGCACGGGGCCTGGGCGCATCGCCGACAAAATGATGGCCTCATCTTATGCCGTTCCATTCATCCAGCAGCGGCCAAACAATCTCGCCATGCAGCAGACAACCTCAAAACGCCTGCTGCCGGCGCAGCCGCCGGCACGGCAAGGCATCGCCCGCAACAGGGGCGCAACAGGGGCGCAATCCTGCATCAAAGCCGCAGCACTCTGACAGCTCGCCAGCAAAACAACCATCTTTCACACAACATGGCCCAATGACCTCAAAAGACCATGGAATCCTGGGACAGGGCATCAATGCTATCGATTCCCTGCCAAGAAATTTCCGACTCTGCTGCGCTGTGCAAGAACCCACAGGCATCAGTCATCCTGATGACCAGGAATCACGCGCCATACATCAAACAGGCCGTTAAGAGCGTCATCAACCAATCCACAGACTTTGAATACGAAATATTACTCGGGGACGACTTTTCCAGCGATGACACACTCAAGACCTGCCGTGAACTGCAAGCAAAGAACCCCGACAAAATTCGCTTAATCACAGCGCCTTGCCAAGTTGGAATAACCTCAAATTTCCTTCGCCTACAGGCACGCGCAAGGGCGTCCTTCTGCGCATTGCTCGAAGGAGATGATTACTGGACATCTGCAGACAAGCTGCAGATGCAGCTCAATCTACTGACCGCGAATCCAGAATTCTCCTGGTGCGGAGCTCGCACAAGCAACCGCATTCATCCCTTACCCGCCAAGGAAAGCTACAACCTTTCGGATGCATGCCGCAGATTTCTTGTGCATACATCAACAATCATGTATCGAAGAAACTCGCTTGCACATTACCCACGCTTTCCAGACATGGTTGGCTGGATCTCAATGGTATGCGTCGTACTGGCACAAGCGGGCCACTGTGGCTTTCTTGACACAGAGGTTTCCTATTACAGGCGACACGCTGGCGGACTTTACACCGGAGCCAATTGCAAAAGAAGAATCAAACTTGCCCATGATTTCACAGATATCATGCGCAACTACCTCGCCCATACCCATGATCGCGAGCTCTTTGAGCGTGAGCTATGGATCTGCAGATGGGAATTCAAATTTAACCCGTCAACCTTTTCACTCAGAACATGGCTGAGCCAGCTCTGGATCCTCCTGGCCCAGCAAGCGCCAAGGACGGCCCACATCGCACCGTTCGCCCTCCTGCAAATGAGCATCAATTTGTCAGCACACCCCCTGGCTTTTCTCTACTTCAAACTGCGGACCCTTTGAGCCATCGCCCTCGAGCGAGGCTGATGCAATGGATCCTGCTCCTGCTGACGCGCCAGAAAACCTCGTCTTGCGCTGCTTGAAACCAACGTTGTGAGGTTGGCTCCAAAGGCTGAGGAGATGCAGTCCTCAGGCAGCGAGGGCCAGCTCGAAGGAGCTGCGATCGCTCCCCTCGGGCCGCTCGAACACCTTGCAGAACACCTTGACCACCCGGTCGCCCGAATCGATCTGCTCGAGCGGATCCTTGCGCAGGCGGTGGCGCAGGCAGCAGGCCGCCACCCGGGCCACGTCGTCCTCGGTGACCTCGGTTCGGCCCTCGAACGCGGCCAGGGCGCGGGCGGCGCGGTTGGTGACGATGTCGCCGCGCAGGCCGTCCACATCCAGCTCGCCGCAGATGGCGCTGATGCGAATGCGCAGGTCGTCATCGATCTGCACCTGGGGCAACCGCTGCTGGGCCTCGACCACGCGGGCCTGCAGACCATCCTGGTTGGTCTGGACGGCGTTGTTGAAGCCGTCGGGATCGTTGTCAAAGGCGGTGCGCTGGTCCACGACCTGGACCCTGAGCTCGGGGTCGCGCACGGTGCGCACCTCGACGCTCATGCCGAAGCGGTCGAGCAACTGGGGCCGCAGTTCGCCCTCTTCGGGGTTGCCCGAACCGATCAGCACAAAACGGGCCGGGTGGCGCACGCTCACACCCTCGCGCTCGACCGTGTTCCAGCCCGAAGCGGCCGAGTCGAGCAGCACGTCGACCAGATGGTCGTCGAGCAGGTTGACCTCGTCGACGTACAGCAGCCCGCGGTTGGCCTTGGCCAGCAGACCGGGCTCAAAGGCGCGCACCCCCTCGCTCAGGGCCTTTTCGATGTCGATCGTGCCGCAGAGGCGATCTTCGGTGGCGCCCAGGGGCAGATCCACCATCGGCACCTGACGGGGCTCGGTGGACAGGGGTTCACCCTGCTCGAGCCGCTGACGCACCTCGGCGCTCTGCAGATCGGGATCGCTGGGTGAGCTGTTGTACGGATCACCAGCCACCACCTCGATTTCGGGCAACAGATCGGCCAGCGCCCGGATCGTGGTGCTCTTGCCCGTGCCGCGGTCACCCATGATCATCACCCCGCCGATGCGGGGGTCGATCACGTTGAGCAGCAGGGCAAGCTTCATTTCCTCCTGGCCAACGATGGCGGTGAAGGGAAAGACCCGGCGCTTGCGGGCTTGCGTCACGGCTGGCTTGTGGCAGGAGGTGTTGGCGATTGTTTCACAGGCAGCAGGCTCAGCACCTGGGGTGGGGTGGCATCGGCCGGGTAGATCAGCCGCACCCGCACGCTGCGCTCGGCCCCCGGGGCCAGGGTGATGGTGCCCAGGGCCGGGCCCTGCTGGCCGTTGCGCAGCACCAGATGAAAACCCTGACGGCCGGCCGGCCGCGGGCCGGCACCGTCGAGGCCGCTGACCTCAACCGTGCCCCTGAACATCACCGCCTTGGCAGGGCTGGTGTTGAACCGCAGTCCGCCCTGGGCCGGGTCCGACTTGAGCGGCGACTCAACGGCCAACTGCACCGCCGCCGCCGCGGTGCCGGTGTTGCGCAGGGGCAGGGTCAGGTCGTACTCGACGCCATAGTTGCCATGGGCGGCCCAGGCAGTCCCTGGATAAATGGTCCTGAGCGCTGCGGTCTGGATCTGGCCGGTGCCCAGGGTGCCCCGCTCCAGGGCCGCGATCGGCCACGACACGGGGGTGCTGGGCAGGGCCAGGTAGGGCTTGCCTGGGTCGGTGATCCGGGCCGTCCAGGTGCTGCCCAGCTGCACGCCACTGACCCGCGAATAGATCATCGGGCCGGGGGCGCCCTTGGGGCTGGCCCGGTGCTCCTTCGGGCTCAGCGGCCCATCCAGCAGCACTGCCCAGGTCTGCGGCGGCGGCGGCTGGCCGTTGGCCCCAAAGGCGGCCAGGGTCGCCACATCGACGGGACCGCTGCTCTGCAGACGCAGCTGCAGGTTGCGCCCATTGAGCAGGGGGTCCAGGCCGCGAACGGGCAAGGGCACCACCAGCAGGGTGCTGAGCTGGCCGGGGGGCAGGGTCCACTGGGCTGGCAGCAACGCCGAGCGCTGGCGGCCCAGCAGCTCGGTGGCCACCCGGCTGCCGGGGCCGGCATAGACAGGCTCAAGGCCCTGGGGCATCAGCTGGGGCAGGGGCAGAAAGGGCGCTCCCGGCTGGCTGGGATCAAGGGACTGGGACAGGGCAGTCGAGCCCGCCAGCACCCGCAGGGTCACCGGCGCGGCGCCGCGGGGCTGGGCCACCACCGCCAGCCACAGGGTCGAATCGAGGCTGTCCGCTTTGCCGGCATAGACGTGATGGCTGAACAGATCAAAACGACCGTCCAGGGGGGCATCGAGATGGGCTTCGGACACGCCGCGGCCCTTGCCTGCAAAGGTCGAGATCAGGATCCCTGCGGCGGTGATCAGCTCAGGGTTGTTGTCATTGACCAGAGGCACCCCATCGAGGCCTCCGGGCAGGGGGGCCACCCGCTGCGGCCGCAGCTCCACCGGCTGCGCCACCGCGGTGCCACCGGCAACCGGGACGGCCAGTGACGCCAGCGCAGCAACGCCATAGAACAGACGCAGCAGAGACATCAGCGACGTCCCACCAGGGTTTTGGACACTTCAGCCGCCATCGCGCGGATCAGATCGGTTGAGCGAGGGTCATTGAAGGGCCCTTTGACCAGAAAGGCCAGCACGGCCCTCTGGCCGGTGGGCAGCTGCACCAGGGCACCGTCGGCGTAGGCGATACCGATGTCGCCGGTCTTGTTGTAAGCAGTGATCCCGAATCCACGCAGCTCGGCATCGGGATCGGCTCCATCCCGGCCCAGGCCCTGCAGCAGACCCAGGGGGATCAGGGTGTTGGTGCGCGAGGTGCCAAGGATCTCGCGAAACAGATCACGCCCGCGGTTGTTGAGTTTCTCGCCTGTGTCAACCAGCGCGATCGTCCGCGCCAGGTCCCGGGCGCTGGTGGTGTTGGTGCCCTCAAGATCGGGAAGCCAGTTGTTGACCACCGTGGCCGAGAGGCCCTGGGCCGCAAACTGTTGATTGACCACCTGCTTGCCGCCAAGCCGCTTGATCAACAGGTTGGTGGCCGTGTTGTCACTGACGCGGATCATCTCGGTGGCCGCCTCGAACACGGGGAAGCGGGTGCCCACCGGCCGGCTGGCCATCCAACCGGCCCCACCGCCCACCACCTCCTTGGTCATCGCCAGCGGTTCGCTCCAGCGCAGCTGCCCCGCGTCGAGAGCTTCGAGGGCCAGCAACAGGATCGGGGTCTTGATCGAGCTGGCAGCGGGCAGGGGCAGTTCGCTCTGCAGCTGGGCAAAGCGGCCGTCGTCCAGCACCAGCAGAAAGCCTGACGCGGTCAGATCCTTGTGCGCTGCCGCCAGCTGTTGCCAGCGCTTCGACAGAGCGGTCAGCTCGGTTCGGGGCTCAAACCGACCCAGCGCGGCGCCAGGGGCGGCGGGGCGCGCCGTCGCCGTGCCGAACCCCGGTGCGGGCTCAGCACTGGTGTTCTGGCTGGAGGCCCCAAGGGCCAGCCGCGGAGCCAGCAGGCGCAGGCTGGTGCCGGCGATCACCCCCAGGCCCACCCCCATCACCAACAGCCGCAGCACCAGCAGCAGCGGTGCCATCCACGGACGTTTGGCGGGGCGTGACGAGCGGCCTGGTGGCACTGGTCTCTGAACAAGGACCCCGACGCTAAGAGGTTTGGCCGCCACGTCCAGCCGCCCAACGGCTCTGGCGCACCATGCCCCGCAGCAGGGCTGTGTCCTCGGGGGTCAGGCCGGCGCGCTGCAACAGCCCCCGCAGGCGGGCCATGCGGGCCCCGGCCGTGTGGGGATAGAGAAACCCGATGTCCAGCAAGAGCGCTTCGGCATCCGCCAGCATCGCCTCGACCGCATCGCGGCGGGCCAGCAGCGGCGCGTCGCTGGCGACTGGCTGGTCGATGGCGAGCAGCTGGTGCAGATGGTGGAGCACCAGGGCCACCGCGTGCGACAGGTTGAGGGAGCGGTAGCCAGGCCCGGTGGCGATCTGCAGCAGGGCGCCGGCCTGGAGCAGCTCATCACTGCTCAGGCCCCGGTCTTCGCGGCCAAAGACCAGGGCGGCCCGCTGGCCAGCCGCGCTGCCAACGCGCGCGGTGCAGTGCTGCACCAGCCAGCCGAGCGCCCCAGCAAGCGGCAACGGCGGCAGCGGTTCGCCCTCGCCCCGACCGCTGGTGGCCACGACCACAGGGCAGTCGGCCACTGCCGCAGCCAGATCGCCATAAAGCTGGGCGGCCTCGAGCAGGGGGCGGCCATGAACGGCCATCTGCAGGGCCTCAGAACCCAGGTGGTCGCAACGGGGAGACACCAACCGCAGCCCCAGGCGCAGGGCCGGACCGCTGAAATTGGCACACAAGCGGGCGACGCTGCCCACATTCAAGGGTCCCGCTGGCTCCACCAGCACCAGGGCCAGGTCGATCACACCAGGCTGTGCAGGTAGGCCAGCAGGTCGGCCATCGCCTGGGGCTCGGGTTGAAAGCGGGGCATGGGCGGCGTGCGGCCGCTGACGACCTGCTGAATCAGCTGGCGGTCGTTCTTGCGTTGGCCAACGCCATGCAGGTTGGGGCCCACCAGACCCTGGCCGGCGATGCCATGGCAACCGGCGCAGTTAAGCAGGAACAGGCGCCCACCGGTCTCAGCTGAACCGCTGTGCTCGAGGGTGCTGCGGGTGTAGGGATCGCTGCGGGCGCCGGGCAGCACCAGCAGCACCACAACGATGCAGGCCGTGGCAAAGGCCACCACCAACGCCGTCACGAGGGTGCGGCGGTTGAGGGTGTTCAGCGCTGGAGCGGGGGGGCTGGTCACAAAGTTGCAGGGGGACTCGCGACGCCAGCCCCAGGCGTGAAAGAATCGTGGCTCGGCACCACCATCAGCCCAACCATGATCGAACCCCTGCTCTGCGGCATCGTGCTCGGTCTGATTCCCGTGACACTGCTGGGCCTCTTCGTCGCTGCCTGGAACCAGTATCGCCGCGGCAGCCTGCTCGACAGCTGACCATCATCCGCGTGTGAGCACCATCAGCGTGGTGGTGCCATAGCGGCGCTGGTCCTCCAGCTCCCAACCCTGGGGAACAGGGGGCATCGCAGCTGTCGCGCATTCCCACAGCATCAGACCATCTGGGGCGATCCAGTCGCCGCTCGCCACGGCGTCGGCCAGGTCCCCATACAGATCCGACCTGTAGGGCGGGTCGCAGTAAATCAGGTCAAAGACCGCGCTCCCATTGCTTTCTGACTGCGGTGGGCGCTGCAACCAGCGCAGAGCCTCCTGACAATGGAGCTGCCATTGCTCAGGGCCGCAGCCCAGCCCTGCAGCCACGGCGCTCAGGTTTTGGCGCGCCACCTGGGCAATGCGCCGGTCCTGTTCGACGGCCACGACCTGGGCGGCGCCCCGCTGCAGCACCTCACAGGCCATCACCCCGCTGCCGCTGCACAGATCGAGCCAGCGGCTACCCGCCAACCGCGGCGCCAGCATGTTGAGCACCGCCTGGCGTACCCGTGCTGCGGTGGGACGGGCCCGGTCTCCGGGCGGGCTCTGCAGGCGCCGGCCGCCGCTGAGCCGCAGACTCATTGGCCCCTGCTCTGCTGCAACCAGGCCAGCCAGCGCCTGAGCATCGCCTCACCGCTGGGGCCCGACTTTTCAGGGTGAAACTGGCAGGCCCCCACCCGTCCCTGCCAGACCGCCGCGGTCAGAGGGTCGCCGGCAAAACTGACCTGGGCCGTGGTGCAGCGCGGGTCCGCCGGTTCGGCTGCATAGGAATGGACGAAATACATCCATGCCTCAGGGGCACCAGCGGGCAGCAGTGGACTGGGTTGGGCCGGCAGCAGCGGTTCCCAGCCCATATGGGGGATGGGGTGACCGGGCCTGCGGGGCAGGGCCTTCACCCGGCCGGCCAGGATTCCGAGTCCCGCACGGGAGCCTTCGTCACTGCCCTCGAACAGCAGTTGCAGTCCCAGACAGATCCCCAACAGCGGACCGCCGCCCGCGCACCATTGGCGCAGGGGCTCCACCAGGGCTGCCTGCTCCAACTGCTCCATGGCTGGGTCAAACGCGCCAACCCCAGGCAGCACCAACGCCTGGCAGTCCTCCATGGCTGCGGCAGAGCCGACTGGCACCACAGAGGCACCCAACCGTTCAAAGGCCCGCTGCACCGAGTGCAGGTTGCCCATGCCGTAATCGACCAGACCGATCGATGACTGCTGAAGCTCAACCACAGCGGTGACGCTGTCCCTGGACGGCGATGGGCTTCAGAGGTATTTGGACAGGGTGCTGGAGAGGGTGGTCTTGGGCACGGCGCCGACGACGGTGTCCACCTTCTGGCCGCCCTTGAAGATCATCAGGGTGGGGATGCTGCGGATGCCGTACTGACTGGCGACATTGGGGTTCTCGTCGGTGTTCAGCTTGAACACCTTGATCTTGCCGTCGAACTCCTTGGCGATCTCGTCGACGATCGGAGCCACCATGCGGCAGGGACCGCACCAGGGGGCCCAGAAGTCGACCAGCACGGGCACATCGCTTTTGAGCACGTCTTGCTCAAAGGAGGCGTCGGTGACAGCGGTGGCGCTGGACATCCTTGATGGGATCACGGTTCCGGGAATCTAGCAACGTTTGACCCGGAGACCAGCGGGGGCAACATCCCGTTGCAGGCAAGGGACGGCCGCCCAGAAGACAAAAGGCCCGTTCGCCGGGCCGTGGGTGTGAGGAGTGTGAGTGCCGTAGCTCCCACACCTTCAGAATAGGGCTCGCCTGGGCGGGCGCTGCCCTATTTGCCCATGCCCAACTGCTGGGCCTTCTGGTAGACCTTGCCCTCGGTCAGCAGCGAGGGGGCAACCACCACCTCGACCTGTTGCATCTCGGCCAGGTTGCGGGCCCCGAGGGTGCCCATCGAGGTCCTGATGCATCCCAGCAGGTTCTGGGTGCCGTCATCGAGCGAGGCAGGGCCCCGCAGAATTTTTTCAAGGCTGCCGGTGGTGCCCACCTTGATGCGGGTGCCGCGGGGCAGCACCGGGCTGGGGGTGGCCATGCCCCAGTGGAAACCCCGTCCAGGTGCCTCGGCAGCACGGGCGATGGGGGAGCCGATCATCACCGCATCGGCACCGCAGGCCAGGCACTTGCAGATGTCGCCACCATTGACGATGCCGCCGTCGGCCACGATCGGCACATACCGGCCGCTCTCAGCCAGATAGTCGGCACGGGCTGCGGCGCAGTCGGCCACGGAGGTGGCCTGGGGGATGCCGATGCCCAGCACACCGCGGCTGGTGCAGGCGGCACCGGGACCGATTCCAACCATCACGCCGGCGGCACCGGCCCGCATCAGCTTGAGGGCCACGTCATAGGTGACGCAGTTGCCGATGATCACCGGCACCCCGAAGTCGCGGCACAGGGCCTCGAGATCGAGGCTCTCCTGACCCTGGGGGCCGATGTGCTCGGTGCTGACCACCGTGGCCTGCACAAAGAACAGGTCGGCACCGGCCTCGGCGATGGCCTTGCCGAACTTCAGGGCTGCCACCGGCGTGGCGCTCACGGCGGCGATGCCGCCGGCCTGCTTGATCTCGGCGATGCGCTGCCGGATCAGGTCTTCGCGCACCGGCTGGCTGTAGAGCTCCTGCATCAACGGCACGAACGCGTCCTTGCCGACCGCGGCGATGCGATCAAGGACTGGGTTGGGGTCGTCGTAGCGGCACTGGACGCCCTCCAGATTGAGGACCCCCAGGGCCCCCAGCTTGGTCAGGGCCGCACACATGCCGACATCGACCACACCATCCATGGCACTGGCGATGATCGGGATCTCAAAGGTGATGCCCCCCAGGCTCCAGCTGCTGTCGGTCACCGCAGGATCGACGGTGCGCCCGCCGGGAACCAGGGCGATTTCATCAATGCCGTAGGCACGGCGAACGGTTCGGGAACGGCCGAGCTGAATGGTCACCGCGTCATGAAGCATTCGGGCCAAACTATCAACGGGGCTGCCAGCACCCTTGAACGCGCGCTCAAGCAGAGCCCCGGAACGCCCGCCAGCGCTGGTTCAGGTCAGCCAGCAACCGCTGGCGCTCCTGGCTGCGCAGCACCCGCGGGAGGCCCTGGCGAAACACCCAGACCAGACCCACCAGCTCGAGCAGGCCGCCCAGCAGGGGCACGCTGCCGACGGCATCCAGAACCGCCGAACCGACCTGGAGCAGAGCCAGGACGATGAGCAGGCCCACCAACCACGTCAGGGGCTGTTTCGAGCGAAGCCACAGGGACTGCAGCTCACCACTGGCCCACCAGGCATCCAGCTTGGAGCGCAGCAGCTGCCACTCGCCCCCTTCGAGCTGCGGATCGGGCGGAATCTCGAGCACATGGCTGACCCCTGCCCCCGGATCGAGCGGCGTCGGCCCTGGGCCTTGCAGATCAGCCATGGCAACAGGGGCGAGCGGTCATCCGCAACGACGCCGGCGGAGCATAAACCCGGTCCCAGGGCTGACTCACAGGTCGAGGGGCAGCAGGGCCAAACGGTCGCTCAGGGGACGTAGCGGAGCCTGCAGCGGGAAGGTTCCCTCCCGCAGCATCGCCGCCAACCTGGCCCCGGCAGCGGCGGCCAGCCTGGGGCTGTGGGCCGGTGCGCAGCGCAGGGTCGACCCGTCCAGGGTCAGCACACCGCTGGCGAGTTCGGCATAGGTGACGTCGGCCAGGCGGGGCTTGACCCGCCGCGGAATCCCCAGATCCAGGACGGGCACCTGCAGGGCCTGGGGACCGATGGCCGCCTGCTGGGCAATGGTGCCGTTCAGCAGCGGCACCGGCGCCGCCACCGGCACCAGCAGGGCTGCGCCATGCCCCTCGAGAAAGCAGCTGCGCACCTGGAGTGGATCGAGCTGGTCCAGATCAACGGTCACCGCCAGGGCGGCCCCCGGGCCGCAGGCATGGCCCAAAGGCTGACGCCGGGGCGCCGGGTTGTGGCCGCTGCCGGCTCCCAGAACCCAGCCCAGTCCGCCCCCCACCAGCAGCGGCGAGCCAGGCCCCAGCAGCGACAGCGCCGGCATCGTCAGGCCGATGCTGCCGGCGCCGCCGGCGGTGACCAGCGCCGACTGCAACGGCCCCAGCAGGGGGCCATGGGGCGTGCGCAGCAGGCCTTCGGCACTGCTGACGGCGACGATGCCGTTCTCGACCACGGCCCGCTGCAGCAGCAACCGCCCGGCCGGCACCTGGGCGAGGCCAAGGTTGCCGCTCAGCTCGAGGCGGGGTTGCAGCGCCGTCGGCTCACCCAGAGCCGACAGCGCCAATGGGTGGCCGCCCAGAAGTTCGCTCAGAACCTGGGCCCCACTGCGGCGGCCTGGACCCGTGAGTCCCCCCCCCAGGGGCAGGACCAGATCCCCTGAACCACCGCCCACCAGGGCATTGACCCCTGCGAGCTGGACCTCCCGCAGCCGGATCGGTGGATCGCTGGGGCCCAGGCTCAGCAGCAGGGCGCCCTGGTCGGTCCAGGTCGCATCGGCGGCCACGACCACATCGGTCTGGTCGTAGGCCTGCTGCAGGCCCACGCCCTCGACCAGCGCCCGGTAGTCGGCGGCACCCAGCACCCGCAGATCGCCGCCGGCCTGACGGCGCTGCAGCTCAGCGTGCGAGCGGGGGGCCAGATCAGCGACCTCGGGGCGACGGGGGGCCATGTCTCAGGGTTTGGATAGACTTGGCTCTAATGAAGGCTGTCTTGCATGGCGGATCCAACCGGACCTGCTTCTTCCGGGGATTCCGGCAGCACTCCTGAATCCAGGGTCATCCAGACAGACCTGCGCAACGAGATGTCGCGCTCCTATCTGGAGTACGCGATGAGCGTGATCGTGGGCAGGGCCCTGCCCGATGCGCGCGATGGACTCAAGCCTGTGCATCGACGCATTCTCTATGCGATGTACGAACTGGGGCTGACCAGCGATCGCCCCTACCGCAAATGCGCCCGTGTGGTCGGTGAGGTGCTGGGTAAGTACCACCCCCATGGTGACACCGCGGTTTATGACGCCCTGGTGCGCATGGCCCAGGACTTTTCGATGCGCATGCCCTTGATTGATGGGCACGGCAACTTCGGCTCGGTGGACAACGACCCGCCGGCCGCCATGCGATACACCGAATCGCGGCTGCAGGCCCTGACCACCGACAGCCTGCTCGAGGACATCGAGGCCGAGACCGTCGATTTTGTCGACAACTTCGACGGCTCCCAGCAGGAACCGACGGTGATGCCGGCGCGGATTCCCCAGTTGCTGCTCAACGGCTCGTCGGGCATCGCCGTGGGGATGGCGACCAACATCCCACCCCACAACCTGGGCGAGCTGATCGACGGATTGCTGGCCCTGATCGCCAACCCGGAGCTGTCGGACCGGGAGTTGATGGCGATCATTCCCGGACCCGATTTCCCGACGGGCGGGCAGATCCTGGGTCGCCGTGGCATTCGCGAGACCTACACCACCGGACGCGGGTCGGTGACGATGCGCGGTGTGGCAGGGATTGAAACCATCGAGGCCCCGGGTCGCCCTGACCGCGATGCGGTGATCATCACCCAGCTGCCCTACCAGACCAACAAGGCGGCGCTGATCGAGCGCATCGCCGAAATGGTCAATGACAAGAAGTTGGAGGGAATCGCTGACATCCGCGACGAATCGGACCGCGATGGCATGCGCATCGTGATCGAGCTGCGCCGTGATGCCTACCCGCAGGTTGTGCTGAACAACCTCTTCAAGCTGACACCGCTGCAGAACAACTTCAGCGCTTACATGCTGGCGCTTGTCAACGGCGAGCCGATTCTGCTCACCCTGCGCAAGATGCTCGAGGTCTTTCTCGATTTCAGGATCGAGACGATCGAACGGCGCACCCGTTACTTCTTGCGCAAGGCCGAAGAGCGCGATCACATCCTGCTGGGCCTGCTGCTGGCGCTCGATCAGCTCGACCCGATTATCGCCCTGATCCGGGCGGCGTCGGACACGGCAACCGCGCGTACCCAGCTGCAGGAACGCCATGGACTGAGCGAGATCCAGGCGGACGCCATCCTGCAGATGCAGTTGCGTCGCCTGACCGCTCTGGAGGCCGACAAGATTCGCCTCGAGCACGAGGATCTTGTTGCCAAGATCGCGGATTACAAGGACATCCTTGGGCGGCGCGAACGGGTTCTCGGTCTGATCACCGACGAACTGGGAGCGATCCGCACCCGTTTCGACTCGCCCCGGCGCACCGAGATTCTTGACATCGAGGGCGGGCTCGAAGACATCGACCTGATCGCCAATGAGCGCTCGGTCGTGCTGTTGACCGAAAACGGCTATCTCAAGCGGATGCCGGTCAACGAATTCGAGTCCACCAGTCGCGGCACCCGAGGCAAGGCCGGAACCCGCAGCCAGGGCGAAGAGGCCGTGCGGTTGTTCATCAGCTGCAACGACCACGACAGCCTGCTGTTGTTCTCGGATCGGGGCGTGGTCTACACGGTGCCGGCCTACCGGGTGCCGCTGTGCAGCCGCAGCGCCAAAGGCACGCCGATCGTGCAACTGCTGCCGATCCCCCGCGAGGAGCAGATCACCTCGCTGCTGGCCGTCAGCGAATTCTCCGAAGAGGGGGTGCTGGTGATGCTGACCAGCAAGGGGTTCGTCAAGCGCACACGCCTGTCGGCCTTTGCCAACATCCGCTCCAATGGCCTGATCGCCATCTCTCTCGAGGAGGGCGACGCCCTGAGCTGGGTGCGGCTGGCCCAACCCGGCGACAGCGTGCTGATCGGCTCGCGCAATGGGATGACCATCCACTTCAGGCTCAACGACGAGGAGCTCAGGCCCCTGGGCCGCAGCGCCCGCGGCGTACGGGCGATGAACCTGCGCGCTGGCGATCAGCTGGTCAGCATGGATGTGTTGCCGGTTGAGCTGGCCGACCGGGTCGAGATCAGCGCCGCGGCCGATCTGGGCGAAGGTGACGGCGAGAGCGAAACCGACGAGCTGCCCATCAGCGACGGGCCCTGGGTGTTGGTGGCCAGCGCCAGTGGCCTGGGCAAACGGGTTCCGGTGGATCAGTTCCGCCTCCAGAAACGGGCGGGCATGGGCCTGCGGGCGATGAAGTTCCGCCGTGATGGCGATGTGCTGGTGGGCCTCAAGGTGCTCGGAGCCGGCGAAGAACTGCTGCTGGTCAGTGAACGGGGGGTGATTGTGCGCATGAAGGCCGATGCCATTCCCCAGCAGTCCCGCGCGGCCACCGGGGTTCGCCTGCAGAAGCTCGACAGCGGTGATCGGCTGGCCGAGGTGGTGCTGGTTCCCCCGGCTCCGGATGAAGAGGACAGCCTCGAAGGCATCGACAACACCGAAGCCGAACAGGACGAACCGCAGGCCTGATCCATCACCATCGCCAACGCAGCCATGGCCCAACCGTCCAAGGCCACAGCTGATCTCTGGATCGCCAACACGGTCAGCGACCTGGTTCAGGGTGATGTGCGCGAACACCTGCCGCTCGAGCGCATCCCCCTGCAGGGGGACGTGCTCGGCCTGGGCACCACCACCAGCCTGGACAACGGCGAACTGAGCTTTCTGCTCAAGGGTGATGGCAACACCGCCATCTGGAAATGTCAGGCCAGTGATGGCTCCATCCGTGAACTGCAGCCGGGCGATGGCAGCGGGCATTTCCCCTATGTCTGCTTCAGCGGTGACGCCACAAACCTGCGCAGGCCCGTCGATCTGACCCTGCTGGGACCCAGCCGCGGCCGGCCCCTGCAGGAGCTGGTGGGCGAGGCCATCGCGCTGCTGCGCAGCAGCGGTGAACTAGCCGAAGCACCGATCTACGGCCTGCGGTTGGTGGCCCGCTGGCAGTCCCTGATCATCACCGTGGCCTCCAAGCTCTGCATGGGGCAGCAGCGGCGCAACAGCAGCCTTGTCAGCAACAGCCTTGTCAGCAGCAGCCCTGCCAGCAGCGCAGGCGCAGCCAGGGCGGCCGAGCGCTCGATCTATGACCATCTGCAGCACTATCGTCTGGCCGAAACGGACAACGGCAACAGCACCGATCCGATCCGCTTTCTGGGACGCTCATTGCAGTGGGACTGCTGTGGCTTCTGGGACACCGATCCCTGCCAGGGACGGGTCACGGTGCCGGGCGCCGCTAACCATCTGCACCTGCACGGCTGCAGCACCGACCTGCTCCATGGCGGCCACCTGCATCACGAGCATCCCGGGACGGCATTGCTCGAGCTCGAGCGGTTGACCCTGTATCCGCTGCAACGATTGCATCAACTGGGCAGTGATCTGACCATCGAACAGCTCCGCTATGACGACGGAGAGGTCCGGTTCGTCGTCGTCAACCGCGGCAGCCTCGATGTGAGCGATGTCGGCGTGGCCGTCGTGATCGACGATTGCTACAGCAGCCATCGCTACCTGCGGCTGCCATGGATGGAAGCTGGCGCCACCGAAGATTTTGCGCTTCCCCTGAATCTCACGGCCGGCAACAGGTGCATCGCGGTGATCGCCGACCCCGAGCACGACATCCTTGAGCAAGACAACGGCCGCCGCAACAACCAAGCCGTTCTGAACCTGACAGTGGCATGACGGGGAACACCAGCAGCGCCTTCCACAGCGCCATTCACAGCGACGTCCTGGTGATCGGCGGCGGACCGGCCGCGTTGAGCATTGCCGCTGCCCTGGCAGCAGAGGATCTGCAGGTGACCCTGCTCTGTCCCCAGGGGATGCCCACCACCTGGGCCAACACCTATGGCATCTGGGCAGAGGAAGTGGACAGCCTGGGACTGGGTCATCTGCTCGGCCATCGCTGGCAAAACACCATCAGTCGCTTTGGACCGGGAGACGACGATCCAACGGCAGACGCCAACCGCGTGGTTGTTCACAGGCGCGACTACGGGTTGTTTGATCGACAACTGCTCCAGCAGCACTGGCTCGAGATCTGCCATCGCCACCGCGTGTCCATCCGCACCGATGGGGCCGTAACGATCAGCCATGACCCCTTCAGCTCGACCGTGACCACCGCCAAGGGCGAGACGGTTCAGGCCCGGCTGGTGATCGATGCCACGGGCCACAAACCGTTGTTCGTGACCCAACTCAGCAGCGGGCTCGTGGCAGCTCAGGCGGCCTATGGCGTGGTGGCGCGCTTTGAACGGCCACCGATCGACAGCGAGCAGTTCGTGTTCATGGACTACCGGTGCCATCACCTGTCAGCGGAACAGAGGCGCGAACCGCCCACCTTCCTCTATGCCATGCATCTGGGTGAAGACCGGTACTTCGTCGAGGAAACCTCCCTCGCCTTGGCACCGGCGGTGCCGTTCGCCGTGCTGCAGCAGCGTCTGGCCCAGCGGCTCGAGCGGCAGGGGGCTGCCATCACTGCGATCGAGCACGAAGAGTTCTGCCTGTTTCCGATGAACCCGCCCCTGCCAGCGCTCAACCAACGGGTGGTGGGCTTTGGCGGGTCGGCAGGCATGGTGCACCCGGCTTCAGGCTTCATGGTCGGAAGCCTGCTGCGCCGCGGGCCCCAGCTGGCACAAACGATCGCCAAAGCTCTGGCTGAAAGCCAGAACGGCCCTGGAGGGATCAGCGGCTCTGAGCTGGCCCAGCGGGCCTGGACTGCACTCTGGCCCGCCGAAGAACAGGCCAGACGGGCGTTTTACCGTTTTGGTCTGCAAAAGCTGATGGGCTTTGATCAAGCCCGGCTACGCCATCACTTCGAAGCTTTTTTTCAATTGCCCGACCACGATTGGTATGGCTTTCTGACCAACACCCTTAACCTGGCCGAGCTCGGTGCCGCCATGGCCAAGCTGTTCGCTCTTGCGCCCTGGGATGTGCGCGCAGGGTTGCTGCTGCCCGCCCGGTCAGCACCGACCTGGTCCATGGCGTCCAACACTGATGCAGTCCCAATTGATCACTAATTGGACGCCAGCATGAAACGGCTGCTTCAACTCTGGCCAAGCCAGATCGGCAACCAGTGCCTGGTGATGCTGGCGGCCGGCACGCTGTTCGGTTGGCTCGCCCCGGGACAGACCCCCTGGTTGAAGCCCCTGGCGACCGTGTTTCTGCAGGCCTCCCAGATCGTGGTGATGCCCTTCTTGATCTGCGAACTGATTGTGAGCTTCGGCCGCCTCAGGCCTGGGGCACTGGAGGTCCTGGCCCGCCGCGGCGGCCTGGTGCTCCTGGGACTGTGGCTGGCCGGCTCGCTGGTGGTGGTCGGCCTGCCCCAGTTCCTGCCGCCACTGGTCACGTCAGAGTTCTTTAATGCGGGGATCTTTGAGCGCACCGAGCCGGCAAATCTGCTCACCACTTACCTGCCCGACAACATCTTTGGCGCCATGGCTGCCGACAACTTTCCGGCCGTGGTGCTGTTCAGCTGCCTGCTGGGCATCCTGCTGCAAACCATCGACGAACGGGATCACCTGCTGGCTCCGCTGGAGGTGATCCGCCAGCTGTTCGGCCGCCTGAACAAACTGGTGGTGAAGCTGATTCCCTACGGAATCTTTGCCTTGATCGCCATCAATGTGGCGAGTCTCAACGGCGATCAGTTCATTCGCATGCAGGGATTCATCGCCCTGTGCGCCATTGCCTTTGTGCTGCTCAGCATCGCCGCCGCGCTCTGCCTGCTGACCCTGACACCCCTGAGCCTGGCAGCGATCTGGCGGCTGATCAAAGGGCCCCTGGCCCTAACTGCCAGCAGCGCCAACCTGCTGATCGCCCTGCCGATGTTGGTCAGCAATTTGCAGGAGCAGCTCCCCAAGGAACTGGCGCTGGATTCCGGTCGCACAGTGTCCGGCCGCAGCCCCGATCCAGGCACCGTTGACGAAGTCGGCGACGAGCTGGCGCCCCTGGTGTCACTGGGGTATGCGCTGCCCACGCTGGGCCAGGTCGCCTCCCTGCTGTTCATTCCGTTTGCGGGCTGGTACGTGGACCGCAGCCTCGAACCGGGGGCCACCGCCCGCATGCTGCTGAGCGGGATTCCCGCCTCGGTGTCGGGGATCAGGGCGGTGATGCGGCAGGAGCTGCTGCAGCTCGGGCTGCCGATCGATCTGCTGCAGCTGGTGTACATCAACAGCCAATGGTTGTACCGCTTCGAAAAGGTGCTCTCGCTCGAGGGCCTGGTGGTGCTGGCGGTCCTGGTCTATGCCCGCGCGGTCGGGGCGTGGCGCTATAGGCCCGGCCGGGCACTGGCGGGGGTGGCCCTGCTGCTGGGGCTGACCTCGTTGCTGGGGGGAGCCACCCGGTCAGCACTGGCCAACGCCCTGCAGGGCAGCTACCGCAATGACGAACGGCTGCTGAGCCTGACCTCGACCGATACCGGACCAGCACCTCGGGACGTGCAGGGCCCCCAACCGCCCCAGCCGGTCAATCTCAAGGCGATCAAGGCCCGCGGCGTGCTGCGGGCCGGGCTGCGCAGCGACGGTCTGCCCTGGGCTTATCGCAACAACAAAGGTCAGCTGGTGGGGTTTGACATCGATCTGTTGCGCAAACTGGCCGCTGACCTCGAGGTCGGGCTGCAGATCCAGGAAGCTCCGATGCCCCAGCTGGAGCGCTGGCTGGCCCAGGGCCGGGTGGACCTGGTGGCTGGTGGCATCCAGGGCAGCCCCAGCCGGGCCATCCAGAACGAACTGAGCCGCAGCTACCTGCAGGTGCACCTGGCCCTGGTGGTTCCCGATGACAAGCTCAGGACGCTGCAGCCGGGCAGCGGTGTGCGCCGTACATCACCGATCGTGCTGGCGGTGCGCGACGAAGAGCTGATCAGCCCCGACATTGAGCGACGGATCAGCCGCTACCTCAGCCAAGGCGGTCCACCCGTGCGGGTTGTGATCGAGACCATCCCCAACAAGGCAGCCTTCTTTTCAAGTGCTGGGCAACAACGGTTTGACGGCCTGCTGACCTCGGCCGAGTCCGGAGCGTCCTGGGCCGTGGTCTATCCGCGCACCTCGCTGATCACACCGTTCAGCAACAACCTCAACAGTGACTTGGTGCTGTTGATCGCCGGTCAGGATGCCAGTCTGCGGCGCTACGTCAACGGCTTCCTGAGCCGCGAGCAGGCCCAGGGCGGCATCGAGACCCTTTACAACCACTGGATCCTGCTCAAGGACTAGGACAGAGTGGCATTGCAGGACGACGGGTCGCTCGATCAGGGGCGCGTGACCCAGTCGGCGGCATTGAGGAGGGGGAACAGGCCGTCATCGCGTTGCATCGCCTGCAGCCATCCGTCGGGCAAGGGTGTGCCGTTGTTGATCGCATCCATCAGACGCCAGAAGCGATCGAGATGGCGCTCGATCCGCTCCTTGGCCAGATCGGTGGTCGTGCCTGCCCGAAGAATGAAGCTCCAGTCAGAGCTCTGGGCCAGCAGCAGTTCACGCCCTGCCTGCGTGAGCAGCTCCCGTTGGGCAGCGCTGCCAACGCCGCGGTTGACCCGGCGCACCATGGCGGCCGAAGCCCGCTGCCACTCGATCACCACCCAGGCATTGGTGTCGTTGAGCCAATAATCGTGATAGCCCCCCTGGCCCCAGCTGCTGGGTGAGGGGCGGCAGACCTGTAGGGGCTGGTCATCGGCCAGCACGGCCCGCAGGTGGGTGAAACGCACCCCCTGGGCGGGGCCCTGTCGAAACAGCTCGGCCAGGAACGACGGTCCCTCGTACCACCAGTGACCGAACAGTTCGGCATCGAACGGCGCCACCAGCAGGGGCGGTCGCTCCATCACCGCGCTCAGGTTCTGCAGCTCGGCCGAGCGCCCCTGCAGATAGTGCTGGGCATCGGCAACCACGCTCGCCAGGGCCATGGCCGGTTCGTAGGGCTGCTTCTGATCGAGCGAGGCAGCCTGACTGGTGACCCGGTGCAGCTTGAGCCCCAGCGGCCGGCGGCTGCTGATCCCGGCCTCGTCGAGCAGCTCCTGGGGCAGGTCCCAGCCCAGATCGCGGTGAAACTCCCGATAGGAGCCATGGCCTGGGTAGCCATCACGGGCACTCCAGACCGGCAGGGTCGAGGTGCTGTCCCGGCCAAAGAAGGCCACACCCCCCGACGAGCAGATCGGTGCATAGACCCCATACCGGGGGCGCGGCAGGGCATGCAACAGGCCATGGCCATCAAGAATCGAGTAGCGCAGCCCAGAAGCCAACAGCTGCTGATCGAGACCCTCGTAATAGGCGCATTCAGGCAACCAGATCCCCAGGGGGCGCTCACCCAGCAAGCGTTCGTGCTCGCGCACCGCCGTCAGCAGCTGGGCCCTCACCGCTTCGGGGGTGTGGCGCAGCAGCGGCAGGTAACCGTGGGTGGCACAACAGGTGATCAGGTCGAGAACCCCCTGTTGCTGCAGCCGTCTGAAGCGCCCGATCAGGTTGCCGTCCAGCTGACGCCACTGGGCCAGGGTCCCGTGCAGCTGGGCAGCCTGAGCTGCTGCAGCCTGGTGCTGCTCGGCCGGCGCGTGGACCAGCAGGGCCAGGCGAACCTCAAGCCAGGGAACGAAACGTTGGTTTAGGGCCTGGTCGCTGAGCAGGGACAACAGCGTCGGCGACAGGCCCAGGGTCAGCCGTGGGGACTGGGCAGGGTCGGCAGCTGCCGCTTCGAGCACCGCCAGCAGCGGTAGGTAGCACTCCTGCAGGGCCTGGAAATACCAGTCCTCTTCGAGGGTTCCCGGCTCGCTCGAGCGCACGTAGGGAAGGTGCGCATGCAAGACCAGGGCCAGCTCGCCAGGGGGCATGGGCCTACTACAGACATATCACTCTACGCCAAATCACGAATCAAAGCCGAAATGGAAGCCTATACGCCACAACCACGGCAGGACAAATAGCGATAGGCGCATCAATCACCACACAGCAAAGCAAGCCGTCCATGTCGACAAAAAGCGCTTTCAAGCCACCCAGAACAGAAAACAATAAACACCCTCAAGCAGCCAGCAACACAATTACCCACACGAGGTGATTAGCCGAACGACAAGCAGGCCTGCTGTTCGACACACTGAGCAACACAACAAAGGACGACTTGGCCATACCATAACCCCTCGTTTGACAGTCACAGCATCACGCGAGCAGCTTCAGGCACCAGGCGAATTAAAGAAGCAATTTTCGGCCACACGCATTCACACACGCTTGCCTGAAAACAAAGCAGAAAAGTTATTTGTCCTCATGATGCTGGGCGATGTTCGCGCAATCAAGGCCGTCTCCATCGCAGACAAGCGACAGCGACGGACCACTCAGGGTTGACGCCACTGGGGCAGGGCTTCAAACGCGGCGAACTCTGCCTCCAGTCGCCATTGCGCCTGAGCTCGATCGCTAGCCGCAAGAAAGGCGGCACAACCGCGCGATGGGCTCCGGGCCCCCAGTCGATCGCTGGCACAGCTTGAAGCCATCCGCTTGAAGGCATTGCCCTGCCACAGGCTCGGCCCGGCCAGAAAGCTGTATTCCAGGCTGTTGCGGGCGAGGTGTTTCAGATCCGCATACCGCAGTCGGTAGCGCTGCAAAGCCAACTGGTATTCGTGAGTGAGATCAATGCGCGATACCCCTTCGTCATCGCTGGCCAGAGTGACCGGCACCCCATGGCTGCGATAAAGGCTGAATGGATGGGCCGAGCCCCGCACATTCAAGATCGTCTCATTGCTGGTGAGGCAGATCTCCACCAGGGTTCGGCGTTGCCGCATCGTTTGCAACAGGCCGAGTGCATCGTCTTCGTAGGCGATCGCCACTCCATGGCCGATGCGTTCTGCCCCGGCGACCTCGACCGCCTGGCGGATGTGGGACCTCAGGCGCTCCGGTGGGACCAGGCCCAGGGCCAACTCCCCGGCGTGCAACGACACCTTGACGCGGGGATAGAGCGGCCGCAGGAACTTGATCATCGCCATGTGCAGTCCATAGTCCCGAAGCGCGACCGGGTCGTCCTCTGGTGCCACCAGGTTCACGCCCACAACCCGTGGATCGGCAGTCGCGAGTTCAAAGGCATAGACCAGCTGGGCAAACACTTGAGCCGGCGCTTGGGTGCGGTTGGTTTGCTGTTGATAGCGAATGATGACCTAGCAGGCAGGCTGGTTCGCGTTGCTGACGCAGCCCAGGATGAGAGCCTTCTGCGCTTCCATCTGGGTCAACGCGTGCGAGCCTTCACCGACCAGAGTTGCCAGACCATTGTTCAAGAGTTGACGGCGCATCTCGGCCAAATCGCCGTTCCACCGCAGGGCCAGGGCCATGGCTTTGACCGGGGCGCCCTGGCTGGTATGCAGCAATTCCAGGTAGGTGATCACCTGCGCTGCGGCACGGTTGGCCACATCAGCCAGCATGTCGCCCCCACGATTGGGAGCCGAAGCGAGCAGATCGAAGCCGGCAAAGGCATCGAAGAACTGGTCATGACCAGGCCGGCCCGCGAAGGCCAAGTTGCGCAGCGACCAGCGATCGATCAAAGCCTGATAGACGCTCTTGTGCGCGCTCTGAAGGAGATCGGCGGCGGGAAAAGTTGTGCTTGTTTTGCCGCAATCCTTGGGTGCCACCACCTGCACCGTCTTGGCATCGACGCAGTAGCCATCGGCCATCGCCCAGTCCAGATAACGCTCGGCGTAGACCGCCCCGCTGAGATGGGTATGGATATCGCCGCCCTTTGGGAAGCGCTGTAGGAACACCCGCAGCGCCGCGGGCTGGTCAAGGTGGCGGTCCAACCAAGCCGCTGCAGGCGGTTGATGGAGGTCGACGGAAGCAGTCTGCGGCCCGCCCGGATCAGCATGCCCTGGCACAGGCGCCAGAGTGGCGCCGAGCAAGATCGCAACACCAACCAGTCGCAGGCGCAGCGACGGATGAACAAAACGAGGTGTCACGGATGAAAGCCTGCTCTGCAGCGACGACCCAAACGTAGGAAGCCCTGCAACAACCCAGGGCTT
Organism: Cyanobium sp. C1_MAG_00004; assembly: GCA_027486935.1. Classification (GTDB taxonomy): domain Bacteria; phylum Cyanobacteriota; class Cyanobacteriia; order PCC-6307; family Cyanobiaceae; genus RGUW01. The sequence goes on from JAIXOF010000227.1 coordinate 42,659, forward strand.
TCATCAACACTAAATACGACATCAAGTCCCGTTATACGACGTCAAGCCCCGTTCCTGATCACGCGGCAATCCTGTTATCCATGCGAAAACTTTAACAACGCTTTCAGCATTGGTGTCTCACTTTGGTGGCCGCAGTGACGGTTGTTCAAGGCCTTGGCCTGCGTGACGCCGTCGCAGCACCCTGGCTCATCGACACCGACATGGGCACCGATGACTGGATCGCCATTCTTGACAGCGCAGCCCAACTCAAAGGCGACCTCAAGGCCATCACGGTCGTTGGCAATGGACTGTCCCTGCAAAGGGCGCAGCCAACAGCCCCTATTGAACTGGCAGGGGAAGCCAAGCTGATCGAAGGGTTCCAGCCCCAGCCCCGGGGCGGGCAGGCACCGTAGACTGGAGCCAACTCATACTCGCTCCGCATAAGGAAGCAGGGAAGCCGACCATGGCCCGCGATCCCGGCCGCGTTCTGATCTTTGACACCACCCTGCGCGACGGCGAGCAATCGCCCGGCGCCAGCCTCAACCTGGAGGAGAAGCTGGCGATCGCCCAGCAGCTGGCGCGCCTGGGGGTCGACATCATCGAGGCCGGCTTCCCCTTTGCCAGCCCCGGCGACTTCAACGCCGTGCAGCGCATCGCCGGCAACGTCGGCACCCCGGACGGCCCGATCATCTGTGGCCTGGCACGGGCCGCGGCCGGTGACATCAAGGCCTGCGCCGATGCGGTGGCACCGGCCGCCAACAGGCGCATCCACACCTTCATCGCCACCAGCGACATTCACCTGGAGCACAAGCTGCGCAAGAGCCGCGCCGAGGTCCTGGCGATCACCGCCGAGATGGTGGCCTACGCCCGCTCGCTGGTGGACGACATCGAGTTCAGCTGCGAAGACGCCGGCCGCAGCGACCCGGAATTCATGTACCAGGTGATCGAGGCCGCCATCAAGGCCGGCGCCACCACAGTGAACATTCCCGACACCGTCGGCTATGCGACGCCTGCCGAGTTCGGCGAACTGATCGCCGGCATCAATGCCCACGTGCCCAACATCGATCAGGCCGTGATTTCGGTGCACGGCCACAACGACCTGGGCCTGGCCGTGGCCAACTTCTTGGAGGCGGTCAAGAACGGCGCCCGCCAGCTCGAATGCACGATCAATGGCATCGGCGAGCGGGCCGGCAACGCCTCGCTCGAAGAGCTGGTGATGGCGCTGCACGTCCGCCGCAGCTACTTCAATCCGTTCCTGGGCAGGCCCGCAGACAGCACCGAGCCCCTGACCGGCGTGCGCACCGAAGAGATCACCAAGACCTCGCGCCTGGTGAGCAACCTCACCGGCATGGCCGTGCAGCCCAACAAGGCGATCGTCGGAGCCAACGCCTTTGCCCACGAAAGCGGCATTCACCAGGACGGGGTGCTCAAGAACCGCCTCACCTACGAGATCATCGATGCCCGCACCGTGGGCCTGGCCGACAACCGCATCTCGTTGGGCAAGCTCAGCGGCCGCAGCGCCTTTCGGGCGCGGCTCGAAGAGTTGGGCTATCAGCTTGAGCGCGATGCCCTCGACGACGCCTTCGCCCGCTTCAAGGAGCTGGCCGATCGCAAGCGGGAGATCAGTGACCGCGACCTTGAAGCAATCGTCAGCGAGCAGGTGCAGCAGGCCGATGGGGCCCGCTTCAGTCTCAAGAGCGTGCAGGTGAGCTGCGGCACCGGCCTGCAGCCCACCGCCACGATCACCCTGACCACGGCCGACGGGGCCGAGCTGACCGAGGCGGCGATCGGCACCGGCCCGGTTGATGCGGTCTGCCAGGCCCTCAACCGCCTAGCCCAGGTGCCCAATGAACTGGTGGAGTTCAGCGTCAAGAGCGTCACCGAAGGCATCGATGCCATGGGAGAGGTCACCATCCGCCTGCGCGCCGCCGGGGTGCTGTACTCGGGCCATGCCGCTGACACCGACATCGTCGTGGCCGCGGCCCAGGCCTTTGTGAACGCCCTCAACCGGCTGATCGCCGGCGGCCGCAGCCAGCCCCTACACCCCCAGAAAGGGCCCCTGCCGGTGGTGGGCGATCTGCCCCTGGCCGAGCGGCCCCGGGTCTGAGGCATCAGGACGGGGCTGGTCAGCGGCTGCCGCGGGCCAGCGCCAGGGGCTGGGAGGTTTCTGAAGGTTGTATCGACAATGTCTCGACAACGCCGGCAACCCTCTGCGGGATCTGCCGCGATGATGGCTGGGCCCAATCCAGCACAGCCCCCACTGCCCATGGCTGATCCGAGCTCCATGAGGCGGTTCTCGAGAGCCACAGCAGGGCTGCAGCTGACGCTGCTGCTGCTGCTGGCCCTGGCGATGCTGCTGCCGTTGCTGTGGCTGGTCAGCACCTCACTCAAGGGACCGGCCGAGAACATCTTTGCCAGCCCGCCGGCCCTGCTGCCGGCCCAGCCCAGCTTTGAGGCCTACGGACGCCTGTTCGCCGGCAGCCCGATGAGCACCTACCTGCTCAACAGTGCCATCGTCAGTGGTCTGGCGGTGGCCTGCAACCTGCTGTTCTGTTCACTGGCGGCCTATCCCCTGGCGCGGTTGCGGTTTGCCGGCCGGGGACTGGTGCTGGCCCTGGTGGTGGCGACGATCCTGATCCCGTTTCAGGTGGTGATGATTCCGCTGTACCTGTTGATGGTGCAGCTGGGCCTGCGCAACACCCTGGCGGCTCTGGTGATTCCGCAAGCGGCCACCGCCTTCGGCATCTTCCTGCTGCGGCAAAGCTTTGTCGGTGTTCCGGCCGAGCTGGAAGAAGCCGCCCGCTGCGACGGCTGCACACCCGTGGGGGAATGGTGGAACGTGATGCTGCCGGCGGCCAAGGCCGATCTGATCACCCTGGCGATGTTCGTGTTCATCGGCACCTGGAGCGATTTTCTCTGGCCCCTGGTGATTCTTGATGAACCCCGGCTTTACACCCTGCCCCTGGGGTTGCAGCAACTGGCCAGCAGCTTTTCGCTGGACTGGCGGTTGGTGGCCGCAGGCTCGGTGATCTCGATCCTGCCGGTGCTGGCGCTGTTCATCGGCCTGCAGCGCCACATCCTGCCCAGCGCCAGCGGTGATGCCGTCAAAGGCTGATCAGGCTTGGTTGATCAAGGCTTGATCGGGGGCAGGGGAGCAATGGCATCGTCGACCGGGGGCTGGCCGGACGGCCTGGGGGCCGGGCCCTCACCCCCCTGCAACTCCTGCCGCAGCCGGCTGTTTTCGGTCGCGAGACCCGAGATCTGGGCCCCCATGCGCTCGAGGGCCTGCAGGCGCTCGGCGGTGGTCCGCAACTGATCCTCGATCGCCGTGGTGCGATCCAGGGCCCTGCTGTTTTCAATGCCGGCGATCTTGTCCTGCAACTGCTGGATCGACACGCTCTGCTGGCGGGTCTTGACCAGCATCACCACGAACAGCACCGCCAGGGTGGTGCTGAGCCCCAGCTGCAGCCAGACCAACCAGGCCGGAATCACAATCTCCCCCTCAAAGGGCTCGGGCCGGGGTTCAGAAGCAGACGCCACGGGCATGAATGACACCGGCAAGGGGCATGAACTGATCCTGCCTGCTGAAGCTCCGCCTGACCACTCCTTCATGGTCAAGGATCACCCTAACGATCGAAAATCACCTTGCCGTCGCTGCGCTTGCGGCTGTGGCGGCGCGCCTCGCGGCGGGTGTATTCGCTGACGGTGGGATTGGACACCAGCGGATCCACATGGGCGACCTGCTGCCAGAGCTCCCGGGGCGCCCATCGCACCGTGTGCTGGATGCGGTCCTGCTTGATCACATGGCACCAGCGGGACATGCCACAGGCAGGGCAGAACAGCTCCTCGAGCCACTCGTTGCTGAGAACCAGCACCGGGTAGGCCTGGATCACCAGTTTGGCCTTCTTCTCGTTCATGCCCCGCTCCTTGAGCTGCTCGGGGGTCAGCAGGTGCAGGAAGTACTTCTGACCATTGCCCTCGACCCGTTGCTCGGGGTGGGCGGGGCACCAGAGTTCACGCTTCTTGGGGCGGCGGTTGCGACGCGGGGCATCGGTCACCGGCAAGCTCGAGATCACTCCCCCTGAACTTATCGCCATGGGCGATCCCCAGGTGCGCCTGCTGGGCTATGCCGCCGCCACCCTGACCACGGCCAGCTTCTTTCCCCAGGCGATCAAGACCCTGCGCAGCGGCGACACCCGCGGCATCTCGCTGCGGATGTATCTGCTGTTCACCCTGGGAATCGCCGCCTGGGCCCTCTACGGGCTGCTGCAGCGCGACGGGCCGGTGCTGATCGCCAACCTGGTGACCCTGGTGCCGGCCGGCGTGGTGCTGGAACGCAAGTTGCGGTCGCTCAGGCGCTGAAGGCCCGCCGCGGCGCGATCGGATAAGGGATGCGCCGGTGGCGCATCCGCCGCCAGATCCGCACAAAGGCGCGGATCACCAGCTCCAGTTCCGAACGGGTCAGGCCGCTCAGGGCCAGCTGACCATCACCAAGGCGCGCCTCGATCAGCCGTCTGACCATCTCACGGGCCTGCTGGTCGCTGGTGTCCGGCGGCAGCGAGCGCAGGGCCGCCTCACAGCCATCGGCCAGCATCAGGATCGCGGTCTCGCGGCTGCGGGGCCGGGGTCCGTGATAGCGAAAGACGCTCTCGGGAATCGCTGGGTCCCGCTCGCGGGCCTGGTGCAGGAAGAACCCCATCTTCAGGGTTCCCTGGTGCTCAGGGATGAAATCGGCCAGGGGCCTGGGCAGGCGATAGCGCCGGGCCAACCTGAGGCCCTCGTCGACATGGGCCTGCAGGATCTTGGCGCTGGCCTGGGGGTCGTCCAGCCGGTCGTGGGGGTTCTCGCCACCGGTCTGGTTTTCGATGAACCACTGCGGACCGTGCAGCTTGCCGACGTCGTGATACAGCGAGCCTGTGCGGACCAGATCGACGTCGGCCCCGATCGCCCGGGCGCCTTCTTCAGCGAGACCGGCGATCATCAACGTGTGCTCAAACGTGCCAGGGGCCTCGCAGGACAGGCGGCGCAGCAAGGGCCGCTCCAGGTCGGCCAGCTCCAGCAGGCGCGAACGGGTCAGCAGGCCGAACAGCTGCTCGACCAGGGGGGCCAGCAGCAGGCCGGCCATCAACAGGCCCCCCAGCACAAAGGCCTCACCCAGCAGGTCCACCTGGGCCAGCTGGCCCCTGCCCTGCAGCAACAGGGCCTGCAGCAACACCGCGCCGCTGGGCAACAGCACCGCCAGCTGCAACAGCTCAGCACGGCTGCGCTGGCGTCCGGCGGCGACGGCACCGGCGGCGGCCACCGCGGCGGCCAACAGCAGGCGCAGGTCGGCGACACCGCCTAACGACAGGGGCAGCAACAGGCACGAAACAGCCAGCCAGCTGAGACCCGCTGCCGTACCCAGGCCCTGGGCCAGCAGCAGGGTCGGCGGCACCAGCAGCACCAGGGGACTGGCCAGGGGACCCAGCCACAGGCTGACCGCCTGGGCGATCAGCAGCACCCCCAGGGCCAGCAGGGCCTGGCGGGGTTCCAGGCAGGCCCGCCAGCGCCGAAGCAACAGCACCATCACCGCCGCCGCCGCCAAGCCCTGGCCAAAGGCCGCCAGCCAGGCCAGGGGCCTTGGACGGCGGTTGACCAGCCCGAAGTAATCGAGCACATCGAGGGCCTGGGGACTGACGGGTTCGCCCTGGCGGGTGATCAGATCCCCTTGGTTGACCTGCAGGGTCGGAATGCCCTGCTGGGTGATCAGGGCCTCGATGCGCCGCTGGCTCAGGGCAGGATCCGAGCGCAGGTTGGCCTGGCCCAGCAGCGAACGGGTCAACAGCCGGGCACCCAGGTCCCGGCCCGCCGGCGGCAGGGTCTCGAGCTGCAGGCTGGCGGCATTGAGCAATTGCCCTTCGGCCAGGCCACCGCTGAGTCCCTGGCTCAACATGCGCAGCTGGGCCTGACGCAACTCCCGTTCCCAGCCGGCCCGCCGATCTGGATCAAGAGCCTGCAGCCAGACCTGCTCGGCAGGGGTCAGGGGCACGGGCGGCAGGGCCGAGCCCGGCCTGGGTCCCAGCTGCTGCAGCTGGGCCAGGCTGGTGTTGAGGCGCTCCTGCAGCACCAGGTTGGCCTGGTGATCCACCACCTGCACGGTGGTGCGGGGCAGCAGTTGCAGGCGCCGCTCTTCGAGCGCGGTGCTGTCGACGACGGTGGCGGCCTTGGGAGCCCGGGCCGTGAACGGCGCCGGCATGCCGGCGCGAATGCTCGGCTCCACCAGCAGCGGCCAACTGGCCAGCAACGCCACCAGCGCGCAGACCAGCACCACAGCAAAGCTGTCCTGGGGCCGCCACACCGCCGCTTGCTGGCGTGGCCGCTCCAGACGCAGCAACTGCCGCCACAGAACTTTGGGCTGGCGCCATCGCATCATGAAACGCTAGCCCTTCTGTTCACCGCAGCGCCCATGGCCACCCTGCTGGACGGCCGCCTGCTGGCAGCCCGGATCGAAACACGCCTCGCCGAGGCCATCGGCGCTGGGTTGGCCCAGGCCGGCAGGCCCCCCGGGCTGGCGGTGCTGCGGGTGGGCGATGACCCCGCCAGCGGTGTGTATGTGGCGAACAAGGAAAAGGCCTGCAGCAGGGTCGGCATCACCAACCTGGGGGCCCACCTGGCGGCCGACACGCCAGCTGCTGAGGTTCTGGCCACGATCGAGCGGCTCAACGCCGATCCGGCGGTGGACGGCATCCTGCTGCAGCTGCCCCTGCCGGCCGGCCTGGACGAAGGCCCCCTGCTGGCGGCGATCGACCCCGCCAAGGATGCCGATGGCCTGCACACCCTCAACCTGGGCCGGCTGCTCAAGGGGGAACCCGGCCCCCGCAGCTGCACCCCCGCCGGCGTGATGGCCCTGCTGGCCGCCGCCGGCGTGGAGCCGGCCGGCAAGCGGGCCGTGGTGGTGGGCCGCAGCATCCTGGTGGGTCAGCCGATGGCCCTGATGCTGCAGGCCGCCAACGCCACCGTGACCGTGGCCCACTCGCGCACCGGTGATCTGGCGGCGCTCACCCGCCAGGCCGATGTGCTGGTGGTGGCCGCCGGCAGGCCCGGCATGATCGGCGCCGAACACGTCCAACCGGGGGCGGTCGTGGTGGATGTGGGCATTCACCGCAGACCCGAGGGCGGCCTGTGCGGCGATGTGCGCTTTGACGAGGTGGAGCCGATCGCCAGCGCCATCAGCCCCGTGCCGGGCGGCGTTGGACCGATGACGGTGACGATGCTCCTGGTCAACACCGTGACCGGCTGGTGCGGGCGCTGCGGCCTGACCAACCCCCTGACCGATCTGCTGCCCTGATGGGTGAATCACGCCCTGGCCTGAGAGAATCCGCCGCAGCGATGGCCCCAGGCCCAGCCCCCATGTCCGCGGCCGTCAGCAGCTCAGGCACCAGTTCCAACTCAGGGGGACAGGCCGTCGGCTTTGACTTTGGCGCCTATCTCGAAGCCGCGCGCCAGCAGGTCGAGGCCGCCCTCGATGCCTCGCTGGGGCCGGAGCGGCCCGAGAGCCTGCGCGACGCGATGCGCTACTCGCTGCTGGCGGGTGGCAAGCGGCTGCGGCCGATCCTTTGCCTGGCGGCCTGCGAGCTGGCGGGGGGTGATCCGGCCCTGGCGATGCCGACAGCGGTGGCCCTGGAAATGGTCCACACCATGTCCCTGATCCATGACGACCTGCCGGCCATGGACAACGACGACCTGCGCCGCGGCCGGCCCACCAACCACAAGGTCTATGGCGAGGCCAACGCGATCCTGGCCGGTGATGCCCTGCTGACCCGGGCCTTTGAGATGGTGGCCCTGCGCAGCCCGGGCGTGCCGGCCGAGCGATTGCTGGCGGTGGTGGGCGAACTGAGCCTCGCCTCGGGGGCCCCGGGACTGGTGGGCGGCCAGGTGGTCGATCTGGAGTGCGAGGGCAAGAGCGTCGATCTGGACACGCTCGAGTACATCCACCTGCACAAGACCGGCGCCCTGCTGCGGTCCTGCGTGCTCTGCGGCGCCCTGATCGCCGGCGCCGGCACCGACCTGCTGGAAGCCCTGGGCACCTACGCCCGTGGCATCGGCCTGGCCTTTCAGATCATCGATGACATCCTCGATGTCACCGCCAGCAGCGAGGTGCTGGGCAAAACCGCCGGCAAGGATCTCACCGCCGACAAGACCACCTACCCCAAGCTGCTGGGCCTGGAGGAGTCCCGCCGGCGCGCCGAGGCTCTGGTGGCCGAGGCCAAAGGCGTCCTGGCCCCCTGGGCCGACAACGCCGCGCCGCTGCTGGCGCTGGCGGATTACATCACCAGCCGCGACCGATGATGGACTTTCTCGACAACGGCGTGCTCTGGTGGGGTCTGGCGGCCTGCGGCATCGCCCAGCTGTCCAAATTGGTGATCGAGCTGGTCGTCCATCGGCGCTGGAATCCGCGGGTGTTGATCGAAACCGGCGGCATGCCCTCGAGCCACTCGGCCCTGATGACCGGTTGTGCCGCCGGCATCGGCTGGCAGCTGGGCTTTGACGGGCCCCTGTTCGCCCTGGCGGCGACGCTCTGCTTTGTGGTGCTGTACGACGCCAGCGGCGTGCGCCGCGCTGCCGGCATCACCGCCGCCCGGGTCAACAGCCTGAGCGAACCAGGTCAAAATCCCCTCAAGGAGAACCTGGGCCACACCCGGCTCGAGGTGCTGATCGGCAGCCTGATCGGTCCGGCCGTCGCCCTGCCCGGCCTGGTGCTGGTGGGATCACCCCTGCAGCTGGCAATCAGCTGGGGACTGTTGCCCCCGCTCGGATGAACACCGGAGCGGTTGCGCTCACCTCTCACCAACAGCAGGCCGAGGCGGCGTTCGCCGCCTGGCTGGGGGAGCCGGCCCGGGGCATCCCGTTCGTGCTCAGCGGCTATGCGGGGACCGGTAAGACCTTTCTGTCGATGCGGTTGTTGGCCGCCGCCGAAGCGGCGGGCCTGTGCTGGACCGTGGCCGCCCCCACCCACAAGGCGGTGGGGGTGCTGCGCACCCACCTGAGCGCGGCGGGTCTGCGCCCCACCTGGTATCCGGCCACCGTGCACCGGCTGCTGCGGCTCAAGCTCAAACGGCAGGGGGATCTGGAGCGCTGTGAGGAAACCGCCCAGACCGCAGGGGCGCTCGAACACCTGGGGCTGGTGCTGATCGACGAAGCCTCGATGGTCGACAGCAACCTGCTGGAGATCACCCTGCGCTGCGCCCAACCCTTTGGCACCCGCCTGGTGTTCGTGGGCGATCCAGCCCAGTTGCCGCCGGTGGGTGAACCCCGCAGCCCGGTGTTCGCCATGGGCCGCCACCAGGGGGCAAAGCTGCGGGATGTGGTCCGTCATCAGGGGCCGGTGCTGCAGCTGGCCACCGGCATTCGCAGCGGAGCGCTGCCCTGCCGCCAGCCGCCGCCGCTGCCACCGATCCGCAGCCCGCAGGGCCAGGTCGCCTGCCTCGAGCGCCAGGCCTGGCTGGCGGCCGCCCAGGCGGCCCTGCGGCGCAGCGTCGAGCTCGACAACCCCGACCACGCCAGGATTCTCTGCTACACCAACCGCTCACTGGAGCGGTTGGTGCCCCTGGCACGGCGCGCCCTGCATGGCGACATGGCCGACCAGTTGCCGGTGCTGCCGGGCGAGGTGCTGATCACCCGCACGGCGGTGATGGCGCCGGCCTGCACCGCCGGCGAGGAGGCCGCCGAAGCCGTGGCCGAAGAACCCGACATGGTGCTGGGCTCCAACCGGGAGGTGGTGGTGCGCGACGTCGAACCGGTGCGCTTTGACCTGGCCGAGCTGGGCCTCAGCGGCGCCGATCTGGGCGGCACCCTGGCGGTGCCGGTGATCGAGACCCTCAAAGCGGTGGTCGACGCCGGCGAAAACCAGCTGGCACTGCGGCTGCTGCCGCCCGCCGGCAGCAGCCAGCGGCAACGGCTGGACGCGGTGCTGCAGCTGCTGCGCCAAGGGGCCCGCGAGGCTGGCAACGACGGGCCGCGGTCGGCCGGCAAAGCCCTCTGGCGCCGGTACTTTCTGCTGCGGGATGCCTTTGCCTCCCTGGGGCCGGCGGCCGTCCTGAGCGTGCACCGCAGCCAGGGCAGCACCTTCGGTGAGGTGTTCATCGACGGGGATGTGTTCTGGCCCGCCGACCAACAGCTGCGCCAACAGCTGCTGTACGTGGCGGTGAGCCGGGCCAGCCAGGCCGTGACGTTGCTGGCCGCCCCTGGCAACAGCACCGATCGTCAGACCTGGCAACGCTGGTTCACCCCAACCTGAGACCGGCGATGCCCTGGGAGCCCAGATACACCGCCAGGGCAATGCCCATCAGCCCCACCAGCAGATCCCCGCGGCCCAGCAGCCACTGCTTGCCGGCCTGCAGCACCGGCAGCACCCGCTGCTGGCCCAGCAGCACCAGGGCCAGCAGCGGAACCAAGAGCAGCACAGCACTGATGATGCCGAACAACAGGGCCAGCAGCAGCTCCTGGGCCCGGCCCAGGTGGGCCGCCAGCAGGCTGCCGGCCGACTTGGCGAACAGGAACAGGTCGTCCGGGCTGGCCACCTCGAGCAGGGCACTGATCCCCAGCAGCGGCGCCAGGGCCATGGCGCAGAACCCATCCAGCCGCGCTGCCCAGCCCGGCAGTTCGCCCCGCTCCTGACGGCTGGCCAGCAACTCCTTGAGCCCCAGGGCCAGCAGGGCCCCGGCAGCGAGCAGATCGAGCCCGGTGCGATGGCTGTCGCCCTTGTCCATGGTCAGCAGTAAGCCGTGGCCCAGGGTCAGCAGCAGCAGCAGGACAGTGGCAGCGGTGATGATCCAGCCCAGCACAAACAGGCTGCCGCGGCGCAGGGGGTCAGGCCCCAGCAACAGCAGCAGCAGCAGCACGATGTGCAGCGGCGAAAACCCGATCGCCAGGGCAAAGGCCCCCAGCTCGGTCAGCAGTGCCATCACAACCCCACCCGGATCAAGCGACCGGGCTATTCCAGCGCAGGATCACCCGCTGCTCCCGCTCGAACCCCAGCACGCTGATGGTGGCGGTCGACAGGGTCAACAGCGAGCCGCCTGCCGCCCCCAGTCCCAGCCAGGTGCCGGCCAGGGCCCGCAGCAGATGGCCATGGGCCACCAGCGCCACCCGCGGCGCCGGCGCAACAGCCAACGCCCTGGCGATCACCGCCTCACACCGCTGCTGCACTTGGGCGGCCACCTCTCCCCCGGGACAACCATCCCGCCACAGGTTCCAACCAGGCCGTTCGGCGCGGATCTGGGCGGTGGTGATGCCCTCGTAATCGCCGTAATCCCACTCGCACAGATCCGGGCACAACGCGGCGGCCGGCCCCAGTCCGGCCAGCTCGGCGGTGCGCCGGGCCCGCTGCAGCGGGCTCACCAGCACGGCGTCAAACCCCAGTCCGGCCAGGGCCGGAACCAGGGCCACGGCCTCGGCCTCGCCCTCGGCCAGCAAGGGCAGGTCGGTGCGACCGGTATGGCGGCCGTTGCGGGCCCATTCGGTGGCGCCGTGGCGCAGCAGCCACAGTTCAGGAGCAGGTTGGGCCATGGCTTCAGCGCAGGATCTCAAACCAGTCGGCGCCGGTGGCGGCGGTCTGGCTGGTGGTCACCCGCTGCACCAGGGCCGCTTCAGGACCCCGTTCACACCAGAGGCGCAGATCGTTGAGGGCACTGACCGGCCCCTCGGCCTCGACCAGGACGCTGCCGTCAGGGTTGTTGCGCACCCAGCCCCCCAGCCCCAGGGCCTGGGCTTCGCGCAGGGTGGCCTGCCGGTACCCGACCCCCTGGACCCGGCCACTCACGCACAGACGCCAGCGCTCGCACTGGGGTGACTGGCGGGGCTCGCTGGGCTGCAGAAAGCGCCGGCTGGCTGCGGCCAGTCGCCGGTCGCGGCTGCGGCGACCAGGCGACGGGGAATCTCCGGGCATCCAGCCCAATGGAGATGAAGCCAACTGGCGTGCACGTTTGGCGCTGTCCATCCCTCCTCGCGCGGTGAGCATCCCCATCCTTCAAGCTGCCACAGCCCGGGCGATGCGGCCACAGGCGGCGGCTCCGGCGGCGCCCAGGGCTCCAGTTGCCAGCGGTGAAACTCATGGCCCCAGCGGCGCTCGCCGGCACGGGTCAGCAACCCATCCACGCGGCTCAGGGTCTGGCGATAGCCCAGGCTGAGGCTGCCGCGGGCCGCCCTGAACGGCAGCAGGCCGGCCATTGGGTGCCAGCGGCCGTCAGCATCGGCCAGGGCCTGACCCAACAGCAGCAGCCCACCGCATTCGGCCAGCAGGGGGATCCCCTGGGCCACCGCCTGACGCAGGCTGCCGATGGCGCGGCTGGCGGCCGCCAGCTCGGCGGCCGCCAGCTCGGGGTAGCCCCCGGGCAGCAGCACCGCCCGGGTGCCTGCCGGCAGGGGTTCGTCGGCCAGGGGACTCCAGGGCCGGGGCTGGGCGCCCAGGGCGCACAACAGTTCGCTGACCTCCGGGTAGCAGAACTGAAAGGCCCGATCGCTGGCGATCGCCACCGGCACAGGCTCAGGCAGGGGGCTGGGCAGGGCACCGGCCTGCTGCAGCAGCCACGGCACCGGATCGTCAGCAGCACCCCCCGGCCAAGGGCCCCCCGGCACCAGGCTGGGCACCGGCTCGAGCAACGGCCAGAGGCGTTCCAGGTCGAGATGGGCCTCGGCCAGCGCGGCCCAGTGGGGCAGCCGATGGGGCAGGTCATCCAGTTCGGCCGCGCTCAGCAGCCCCAGATGGCGCGATGGCAGATCCAACACCTCGGCCGGGGGCAACACCCCCAGCAGCGGCACCGCGATCGCCGCCAGAGCTTCGGCCAGCAGGGCCCGGTGCCGGTCGCTGCCGACCTTGTTGAGCACAACCCCGGCCAACCGCACAGGGGGGGGGCCATGGTCGCGGAATCCCCGCACCAGGGCCGCCAGAGAACCCGCCTGGCGGGAGGCCTCCACCACCAGCACCACCGGCAGATCGAGCAGCGCGGCCACCTCGGCACTGCTGCCTTCGGAGCTGGCCCCGCGGCCATCAAACAGGCCCATGACCCCCTCGACCAGGGCCAGATCTGCGCGGCCGGCGTGCCAGGCAAAACTGCGCCGCACCCAGGCGGGCCCACACAGCAGGGTGTCCAGGTTGCGGCAGGGGCGGCCGGCCACCCGGCCCAGCAGCTGGGGGTCCAGATAATCGGGACCCACCTTGAACGGCTGCAGGCTCTGGCCCCGCCGGCATGCCAGGGCCGTCAGCATCAGGCTCAGCAGGGTCTTGCCACTGCCACTGCTGGGCGCCGCGATCAGACAGGCCACAGGGGACTGCGACTGAGGAGCAGCTTGTCAGGCCGGCGTCAGCGGCTCAGGCCGGTAGCAGGCGGGCGGCCACCGGTGCGGCGGCGGCCAGCAGGGGGTTGGTGGTGTCATGGCCGCCGCCCAGCAACCGGGCCAGCTCCATCTCCTCGCTTTCGTCGGGGACGGGCACCACCTCTTCCAGCAGCTCCATGCTGGCCATGCCGCCGGCCTCGAGGCGCATGCAACCGCCCGATTCCGAGCACAGAATCACGCACAACGCCGTCCGTCCGGGGGGCGCACAGATCAGCCGCAGGCCGACCATCGCCCCTGGATGGGTGCGGGGCACCCCCACCGGCACGGGCATCAACCGGAACTGCACGGTCGCGCCATCGGTGCGCTGAAACTCGGCGCCGACACCGCTGCCGGCTCCGTCGCCATCGACGGCAAAGCTGTTGATCAGGTGCCAGCCGAGCCGATCGGCAATCCAGGCCGCCAGCAGCAGCCCCTTGAGGGTGTGATCGCCCTCGACGTCAATGTCGAGCTGGACCACATGGTCGAGGGCCTCGCGCCGGGACGGGGGGTCAAACACCATCGCCAGGGATTCACGCCAGGTGCGCAACCGCATCCAGTTGAGGTCGTTGACGGCCTGCCCCGATTGGATGCGCTCGACCAGCAGGTCGATGCAGCGCCGGGGGGCGCCCAGGGAACTGTCGACCACCAGGCGGCGGCCGGGCCGGGCCAGAGCGTCCAGCAGCTCGGGCGCCTCATCAAGGGAACTGTTCCACCAGACCCAACAGGGCAGCCCCTGATCCACCAAGGGATCCACCAGGGGCAGGCCCTGCTGCAGGGACCCCAGACCGCCGCGCAACACCACCACATCCCCGCAGGCCTGGGCAGCGCCCGCCCCCTCGTCGACCAGGGGGCAGAAGGCGGCCACCCGCGCCTCCAGGGGCAGCGACGCATCCAGGGTCGGCGCCAGGGTGATCAGGCGCCGCGGCATGTGCTCGCTGATGGCGGTGTCGACAAACTGGCCGCGCAGGTCCTCGGGCTGATGCTGGCCGGGATGCTGGCCCAGGGCCCAGGCCAGACGCTGATCCATCGCCGCCGTGCTCAGCGGCAGGCCGCAGTCGGCAACGGCCTGCCTGGCCTGTTCGATCAGGGAGCGGTCGAGCAGACCGGTGATCGGCCCATCCAGCCGGCCCGTGCGGATCAGCTGCTGCTGCAGCCACGAGGCCTCGTAGATCACCAGGGTGAAGGTGGAGGCGCCGGCAGCCCCCTGCAGATCGGTGCTCCAGAGGCGTTGCAGATAGGGCTGCACCTCGGCCGGGGGCAGGGCCAGGGGAGCCTGAAGGGTGAGCTGGGCAGCCATGGGATCAGGGAAACGCGGTGAACAACTCGGTCGTCAGGGGCGCCGCCAGGCCAGGCCGTCCTCGGCCAGCAGGTTGTCCGCAGCGGCAGGCCCCCAGGTGCGGGCCTCGTAGGGGTGCACCGGGACCTGCTCGGGCGACTCCTCCATCAGCTCGATCAACGGCGTGTACAGACGCCAGGCGGCCTCCACCTCGTCGCTGCGGGTGTACAGGGTGGGATCACCCAGCATGGCGTCAGCCAGCAGGCGGACATAGCCCTCATCCGACGGTTCGCCGAAGCTCTCGTCGTAGCTGAAGGCCATGTCGACGGGGCGGCTGCGCATGCCCGACCCCGGAGCCTTGACCTCGAAGCGGATGTCGGCACCCTCATCGGGCTGAATCCGCAGGATCAGCTGGTTGGGGGTGGGAGCCCCGCCAGCGGCATCAAACAGGTGGACCGGCGCCTCGCGAAAGGTGAGCACCACCTCCGACAGGCGCTTCGGCAACCGCTTGCCGGTGCGGATGTAAAAGGGCACCCCCTGCCAGCGCCAGTTGTTGATGAACAGCTTGGTGGCGACGTAGGTCTCGGTGGTGCTCTGGGGGTTGACCCCCGGCTCTTGGCGGTAGCCGGCGATCGGGCGCTCGGCCGAGCCACCCGGTCCGTACTGGCCGCGCACGCAGCACTTCCAGGGTTCCTCGGGGGTGGCCAGACGGGCGGCCTGCAGCACCTTGGCCTTCTCGTTGCGCATCGATTCGGGATCGAAACGCCCCGGGGGCTCCATCGCCGTCAACGCCAGGATCTGGGTGAGATGGTTCTGCACCATGTCGCGCAGGGCACCACTGGTTTCGTAGTACCCGGCCCGCTCTTCAACGCCGACCGTCTCGGCCGCAGTGATCTGAACGTTGGCGATGTAATTGCGGTTCCAGATCGGCTCGAAGATCGTGTTGGCGAACCGCAGCACCAAGATGTTCTGGACTGTTTCCTTGCCCAGGTAGTGGTCGATGCGGAAGATCTGGTTTTCCTGGGCACAGGCCTGCACCACCTTGTTGAGGGCCTGGGCACTGGCGTAATCGGTGCCGAAGGGTTTTTCGATCACCACCCGGCTGCGGGCCGGATCGCTGAGCAGACCGGCGGCCGCCAGAGCCCTGCAACCGCTGCCGTAGAACGCAGGCGAGACCGACAGATAAAAGGTCCTGTTGCCGCGGGTGGCCCGCTGACGATCGATCAGATCCAGGCGCTCCCCCAGCCGCACCACGGTCGGGGGATCCTGCAGGTCGACCGGTTCGTAATGAAGACAGGCCGAAAACTGCTCCCAGGCACTGCTGTGCTGGGCGATGTCGTCGGCCATGGCCTCGGCCATGCGCTGCCTGAACTCCTCGTCACTCCAGGGCCTGCGGGCACAGCCGAGGACGGCGAATTCACTGGGCAGACGCCGTTGCCTGAACAACTCGAACAGAGCTGGGATCAGCTTGCGATGGGTGAGGTCCCCGCTGGCCCCGAAGATCACCAGGCATTGGGGGCTGACCACCCGCTCCTGCCGTAGACCCACCCGCAGAGGGTTGGTGAGCACCTCGCTCATCGCTGCCATGGCGTGTGCCCCTGGTTTAACGACTCCAGGGGCCTTAACCCAGCAGTTGCCTGAATTGTGACGAACCTGTGTGAGCGTTCAGAGACCCTGGCCCGAAGGTCAGTAGGTCTCGACGTGCCAGCGCTCGGCTTTCTTGAGCTGGGGACGCAGCTCGGACCAATCCAGACCCTTGGCGGCGGCGGCGGCGGTCATCGCTTCGTCGATGCCGGGCTCCATGCCCCGCAGACCGCACATGTAGACGTGGGTCTTGGGATTTTCGATCCAGGAGAAGATCTCGTCAGCGTTCTCGCTGACCCGGTCCTGGATGTACATGCGCCCGCCCTTGGCGTTCTGCTGCTCACGGCTGATCGCCTTGGTGTAGCGGAAGTTGTCGGGGAACTCGCTCTGGTAGTGCTCGAAGTCGGCGTCGTAGAGCAGGTTGGCGGTGGTGGGTGCCCCCATGAACAGCCAGGCCTTGCCCTTGAAATGCCAGCCGTTCTTCTCGCGCTCTGACGGCTCGAACATGCGGCGCAGGTAGGTGCGCATCGGCGCGATGCCCGTGCCGGTGGCCAGCATGATCACGTTGGCGTCCTCGTCATCAGGCAGCAGCATC
>JAIXOF010000167.1 GCA_027486935.1 Cyanobium sp. C1_MAG_00004
GCCCAACTTCCACATCCCCGACAAGGCCACGGAGCCCTCCAACCACCGCATCATTGAGCACATCGACGAGCTCCTGGAGATTCTGAGGGAGCAGGAGGGTGCGGAGCAAGAGGAGAAAATCTCCTACCTGATCCAGAAGCATGACAACCTGGAAGCCGTGGTCTGGCAGCTCTACGACGCGGGCTTCCGCCCCAGCATCAAGTACGGGGCAGGCAGGCTGAGCTGGGTGAGCCTGAGCATCAACAAGCATACCTTTATCATCAAGAGCCAGCAGATGATTGACTGGGCGATCGATGGGATGATGGAGGTGCAGGACGCGGCGGTCTTCAACCGCATGCACGACGCCAAGACGGAGTTCCACTACCAGCTCTTCCGGGCGGAGCATCGGAGCTTCTACAGCCCGCAGGACCTGGAGATCCTGGACGAGTGCCGGACGGTGGCGAACGTGGGCTGGCTGAACACCCTGAAATACAACCCTGTCAGGGGAAGGAACCGCCTCTACATGCCTATCAGGAAGGCTGACCTGGCGGAGATCGACGTCTCCAAAGCCTACACGGGAGCCTTCATGCGGATCAGGGCGATCCCCGTGTTCAACGAGTTCGACCTCTGGCAGAGGCATTCTGAGACGGAGCCCCTCCGAAACCTGAGCCTGTACCTGGTGGAGGTCTCCGAATTCGACCTGCTCTTCAACAAGCGCTACAACCTCTGCTACGGGCAATTCCTGAAACAGCTGAAGCATAAACCGAAAGTGCACCTGGTGAAGCATCCGAGCGTCATCAAGAAAGTGAATTATCGGGGTCTCGTGGAGGAGCTCTGGAAGACCCACATCAGCGACGACCCCGAGGAGGACCAAGTCCTAAAAAAGACCATTGCCAACTGCAACTATGGGATGCTGGAGAAGCAGTTCAACCGAACGCAGAAAAGCAAGCTCTTTGACACCTACGAGGACGCCAAGTTTTTCCAAGCCAAATACGGCGGGAGCATCACCTTCATAAAGCAGTACGAGGAGAAGCAGGTGTGGGAGTATGAGAACATACTGGACAAGGACGTGAAGGGTGTGGAGCCCGTCTACCGCAACACCATGACGCCCACCGGGAGGTGCCTGTTTATCCTGAACCTCTCCGCCGAGGCCTGCCTGACGAACGGCTTCCGCTACATCAAGGAGCTCCTGATGCAGCACCACAACTTCTACATGAGCAGATCCTGCGACCTGCTCAAGGAGAATGGGGTGGATGTCTACACCGTGAAGACGGACGCCCTGACGATCCCCCAGAGTCAGGTGGAGAGAGCCAAGGAGGTCTTAAGTTGGGACGAGGGCATCGGGAGCTGGAGGCTGAACCGCACCGAAGACATAAAGTTCCCGAACGAGGACGCCCTGCTGGTTTTGAAGGAGAACAAGAAGCCCGAGATCGTCGAACCGAAAACAACACCCATTGAGCTGAGCCTGGAGGACGAATACAACACGGACAAGCTCTGTGAGTATTTCGAGCAGCACAAGAGAGTCATGATTCGGGCGGAGTATGCTGGCTGCGGGAAAAGCTACGCCTGCGAGGAGATGACGAAGAGGGGCCACAAAGTCCTGCTCGTCTGCCCCACGAACAAGCTGGCGAGCAAATACGGCAAAGATGGCTGCACGATCAACAAGTTCTTTGGCATTGGCTTGACGGAGGAAACCAAAATGGCGAGGTTTGACGACAGCCCCTACGACACCATAGTTTTCGATGAGATCTTCTTCAGCAGTGTCCGAAAGCTTGCTCGAATCAAGAGATACTGCGACGAGCACCCCGAGAAGATCATCATAGCGACGGGCGACAGCATGCAGCTGGAGTGCATCGACTGCATCACGAACCAGCACGACTACGACGAGTACTACAACCGCTGCGTGGACCTGATCTTCCCCGTGAATATGTTTCTGAAGGAAAACAAACGACTTAAAGACAAGAAAGACAAGGAAACCTTAACGGCGTTCAAAAGAGACATCTTCGATTTGAGCATCCCCGTGGAGAGGACCATCCGAAAATACTTCAAACTGACCAAAGAGTGGAACACCACGGACAACATCGCCTACCGCAACACGACCTGCCAGAGGATCAGCGAGGAGGCGCGGCGCCGGATCCTGAACAAGCTTGAGCCATATGAGCCAGGGGAGGTGCTGATATGCAGGAGCTACTTCAAGATGAAAAAGGTGGTGTTCCATGTGAACTACGAGTACACCATAAGCGGGGTGGCGGGGAGCTGTGTAGAGCTAAATGACGGCGTGGTGGTGCCCTTGCAAATGGTGCAAAAACATTTCACGCACAATCATTGCCGGACCTGTCATAGCTTCCAGGGGAGCTCCAGAAGTAAGGCGATAACGGTGTTCGACTGGAAATTCGTGCATGTGAATCGTAAGTGGTTGTACACCGCCGTCACAGGAGCGCGGGATCTAAAAAAGGTCAAGTTTTTCGACTACGATGAAAACAAAGAGAACGAGGAGCAGATGCTCCAATACTTCCACAGAAAAGTTGAGAAATATAAGCAA
>JAIXOF010000047.1 GCA_027486935.1 Cyanobium sp. C1_MAG_00004
GCTGCTGCTCAACCAGCAGCGCTTTGGCTGGCGTGGTCTGTTGCGGGGCCAGGGGTTGCGCGAAACCGCGTTTTACTGCCTGGCCCAGGTGCTGGCTGCGGTGGCGGTGTTTCGTTTGGATCCCCTGGCGACCGCACCGGCGCCGTTCAACGGGGCGGGGATTGTGCCCGAGTTGATCTTCAGTGCGGCGCTCTACGGCCTGATCCTGGTCTGGAGCCACGAGGGCAAGATCTGCCCGTTTGCCCAGCCCCTCTCGGGCGTGGTGATCGGCCTGGCCCTGGTGGCTTTGGTGGTGCTGGGCGGGCTGAGCGGTTCGGGCCTTTACAACCCCGCCATCGCGGCCGGCCTGATCAGCCAGGGCGGCCGCGGCGTGCTGCCGATGATCGGCGCCCAGCTGCTGGCGGCGCTGCTGATCATGCGGCTGCAGTCGCTCGGGCGCTGAACCGCCGAATCGAGAACAACCTGGCCGTGGCGCTTTCTTCGGGCGACAGTGATCTGTAGCCAAGCAGGGCTGGTGCCAGGGCAGCCGCCGCCGAGAGCGAGGCCTGGCCCCAGGCGTTGCAGCCCACCATGTAACAAACTCGGCTGTTGTCATGGGGTGTGCCGACTAGGGGCATGAAGTCGGCGGTTTCTGAATAGATGGCGTACTTCTGCGGGTGCTCCACCCCAGCCTGCAGGTAGGGGTAGGTCTGCCATCCCCAACTGGCCAGTCGGCCACAGCGTTCGCTGGCTCGCGGGCTTTTGAGGCCGCTGTAGTGGTCCTCGCCGCTGATGCGCACAAAATTGTCGGCCACACACCAGTCGTGGCTGAAGCCAAACGTGAAGAAGTTGGCCGAATCGGGTGCGGCCATGCCACCGGCGGCCCCAGGTGCGCGGTGTGGCAGCGCGGCCAGATAGCTGTAGCGCGGAGTCAGAACCCCAGCCAGATAGGGGTCGCTGTACATCCCGCCGGTGGCGACGATCACCCTGCCGGCCTGCAGCTGCGTGCCATCGGCCAGCTCAACGGTGACGGGACTGTCGGCCCCCGCGCTGTTGAGGTTGACCACAGCAGGGCTCTGCTCGCGCAGGGTCACCGAGCCGGTGGCGCAGGCGGCATCCAGCAAGGCCCTCGCATAGCTGACCGAATCGATGCGGGCATCGTTGGCAAACCAGATGCCAGCCACAAAGTTGGCTGCTGCCCCGTGGGCTGCCACCACCCGATCCCGGTCCCACCATTCGCAGGCGCAGCCCAGTCGTTGCAGGGTGTCAAACTCCTGGCGCAGCCGTTGCACCCGCTCGGGTTCACAGACCATCAAGGATCCGCATTGCTTGACCTGCTCGCCGGGGTTTGGCAACAGCCGGTTCGCCAGCTCCAGTTGCAGATCCCGGCCCCGGATCGCCAGTTCGAGATAGGTCTTGACGCCATCCCAGCCGTGCTGATCGGCAAAGCCGTCCAGCATCAGATAGGGCGGCAGCGTCACAATCATCTTGATGGTTCTGGGCCCCTTGGGCCCACCCTCGAAGACCGCGGAGCCACTGTTCTGTGGTTCGTACATGGTTTCTTCGCCAGGGATCAGCGGGGTATCGGCGGGGACACGGCCCGCCGCTGAACGCCCTTGACCGGCTGTGCCCATCTCCAGGCAAAGAATGTTGGTGATCCCGGCCTGCGCTAGGTGAAAGGCAGACGCTGCTCCTGTGGTGCCCGCTCCTATGACAACAACCTCATGATGTTCAGACATCGCTTTCTGGGCAGATCACATGGCAGAGACTAGATCGATTACAAGGGTTTCAGTCATTAACGACTTGGCCAACCCGCGTCGCTGGCCCCTTACGGCTGATTGCATGTCATCAGTGGCAAGGTCATTTGTGGGAGCCTGCCCCATGCAACCTTTTGGTGCTGAGGCGGGCCGCTTTGGACCTGGAGCTTCGGTCCTGCTGACGGATCTGGAACATGTTGGGAGC
Source organism: Cyanobium sp. C1_MAG_00004 (assembly GCA_027486935.1). GTDB lineage: Bacteria > Cyanobacteriota > Cyanobacteriia > PCC-6307 > Cyanobiaceae > RGUW01. Next base: position 1,942 of record JAIXOF010000047.1, read on the forward strand.
TTCATTGGAGGCTTTAAAGGCTTTTGGCCGGCGTGGTCTCTGAGCTGATGTGCAGTGCGGGCTTGTCGGCTTGATCCTGGTTTGGAGCCATGGGAGCAGGATCTGTCCCTTGGCACCAATCTGCCCTTGGTTCACATCTGGTCATGGGTGCCCAGGATCGAGTCACATTTGGGTCACATCGACCTGAAAACCTCCAAACGTTCCCCAAAGCTCTCCAGGTCATGCCCCCCATGCCACCCCAGTTCTCAGCTCTTGTTCCTGTTGTCGCACAGGAGCCTGCTGGCGGAATCAGACGACAACCCTCGCCGCTCAACCCGCCGTCGAAACCTTTGCCAGCGCCCCGGGTTCCCAACCTGATCGGAACCCCAGGTGCCGATACGCTCTGGGGTGGATCGGCCAATGACACCTACAGCGCAGGGGCTGGGGACGATCTGTTGACTGCCTCAAGTGGCAACGACACCATTTCTGGCGGGGCAGGGTATGACGTCCTCGACTATTCCAAAGTCAATGCTGATCTCAGCTTGTCCCGTGGAGGAGTTCTTATAAAATCGGGGGGGCTTGGAACCGACACCATCCCAGGCTTTGATGTTGAGGAAATCCGCGCCAATTCCACACGTATCAATACCATCGACGGCAGTACGGGGGTTACCGCTTCGCTTGATGTCGACTTAAGTGCTAATCGGCTTACCATCAACGGTCTGCCGGGTATCGGCAGTGTATCGCTGAAGGTTGTCAACTTTCAGAACGTCAATGGTTCGCAGAATGCTGATGTCATCGTCGGCGATGACAAGGCAAATGTTCTCGATGGCAAGGGGGGTAACGATGCCATCAGTGGTGGCGGCGGCGATGACACCTTGATCGGCTCAAGCGGTAATGATGTCTATCGGGGAGGCAGCGGTTTTGATACGCTCAGTTATGTAGATTCGGCTACAGGAGTGACGTTGGTCCGCGGCGGCACCATCATCAAAGCCGATGGATCCGTCGATACCGTTGCCGATTTCTCTGTTGAGGCGGTGATCGGTGCCAGGGGCGTTGCGAACACGATCGACGGCACCACCGGCACAACAGCTTCATTGGCGGTCAATCTGTCCAAGGAAACATTGACCATCAACAATCTGCCCGTGATTGGATCGGCTCAGTTGGTGGTGAAAAATTTCACAAATGTGCTGGGTTCCGAGAATGCCGATAGCATCATCGGCAGCAACGGTTCGAATGTTCTCGCTGGGGGCGGTGGCAATGATGTGCTCACGGGGCTTCGCGGTGCCGATCGCCTGACCGGTGGACTGGGAAGTGACACGTTTGTCTTTGGTCGAGGGGATTCTTTGCTCAGTGGCTTTGACCAAATCACCGATTTTGTGATTGGTACTGATGTTATCGATGGCTATGGGATGGCGGGCTCTGTTTCCGGGCTCGGCTTCGTTAATGCTTTGAATGAGCTTGAAATTGGAAAAGTGCTCAGCAATCAGTCTTTTGGCTCAAATGCTGCAGTCGCTTTTGGTTTTAGCGCAGACAATGTTAGCCGTACATTTGTGGCTTTCAATGACGGTCGGATTGGGTTCCAGGCTGGGTCTGACTCAATCGTTGAGATTACTGGATTCAGTGGCAGTCTGAGTAATTTGACTGTGGTCTGATTGATTGAGGCCTGTGGTCTGACAGGAAGGGAGGATTGACATCGGTCAATTCTCTCTTCTTTTCGTGTAGCCCCATCCTTTAGTTGAGCCATCGCTAGGCAAGAGAAAGTGAACAAAACGTTGTCACGTTCTTGCTTTATCGCACAGCAAATGATTCGTAGTTGCTGGCGACGTAGATATGGTTTACCCTTTGCCAAAGGGCAAGGTTTTGCGAGTGATGGCCGAAGCGGCTGGGGCTGGTCTTGGGTCCTGACTTTGGTTCTGTTTGGCTAGATGGGCGGATGAAGGGTTTGATCAGCCGATCGACGCGATCGTGCTTCCATCGCAACGAAAGTTTCCTTGTAGTCTCAGGTTCTGGACTTGGCGATTGGATTTGCGGGTGAAATCGAATCGTGATGCTGAGATTAATTTCTGTCACGCTTTTCGGTAGCTTGATTAACTTTCAAAAGCTGGTGGATTCTCCTGGTTTCAGTAAACCCCATTCCAGTGAGCCTGTGGCCAGGATTGCTCCGGCCCTGATGATGGATGACCTTTCGATACTTGCGTTGTCATTGCCTTCTGCCAGGAATGAATCAGGCCTATTGAGGAATTCCGTTTCAGTGCCCGGCTTTGTTGGAACCAGCTTGGACAAGGCCCAGTTGTCCGCCAACAAGTTGATTGGGCGAGTCCCTGTTTTATACGGCTCGATGCGTAGTCTGACCAGTGTTGAACTGGTGCCTCCAGCCTTCTCAATCGCCGAGGTGATCTCTAGCTTCGGCCCTTTCAGCTTTGGCGCCAGATGTTCTTTCCAGGCGAATGTATGGATTGCCCAAAGAAATGGAAGCAGTAACACTATGGGTTGTATGGAATTTGACGAAGGGCGGCTTAAGGGCATGTGGGACTTGTGGATGTTGGTTCAGGACTGGGCTTGTGATGTGTTCTCGCAATCTGAGCCCGACTGAGCTCGGCATGGGTTGCTTTGCTGGTGTTCAAGCATCAGAGCGGGAGGACACTGTCGCCCCATCAAACCGCGGCACCGTGCTACCTGAGGATGCAGTGGTCAACGGCCAGGCATACAGGCAGGTGACCTTCAAATCTCGGATCGAGCCTTGAGGCTGTTGAACCATGGCACTGGTTCTGATCTTGACGTTGAGCATGGCAACTGAAACAGCAGCAAGGGTGTCATCTTTCCTGATACCGGGGGCGCTTCCTCGCCAAGCCACTCCCATGGCAACCAAGCTCCCCCAGCCCTTCTTTTGCAGCCCCGCCGAAGTGATTAAGAACGATTATCGTTATAAAGGATTGTTGCCATGCGCTGCTTGGCTTAGCCTTTCACGGATAATGCTCTGATCGCAGAGATGGTTCAATTCTTCTTGGGTTTTGCGGGGCTATTAACAGCTTTTTCTGCTCCTGCTCTAGCGGGCACCCTAGAGGGCTTGATTCAATCAGGTGTTTTGCCCAAAAATCCAGTCCAACCTCTTTCCTCAGTCCCACTGATTAATCGTGTCGCAGATGGTGACTATGTGACGACAGTTAATCTCACAATACGTCCCGCTTATGCAAGATCGCCGATTCACATTCATGCGAATGGTGGACTAGCCTGCGTGCTGCAAGGCGAGGAAGCCTTGTATATTGAAAATCAAGCTCCGCTCAGAGTCGTCGCTCCTAATTGCTACTACATGCCTTCAGGCCCGCGCATGCTTGCCTATAACTCAGGCAACACTGTAAATATTACCTATGATATCTTCAAGGGGCTCAAGGGTTATGCCGCCTGGAAAGTTGTGGAAGGGAATTACTTCTCAACTTTAGGCAATCAGTTTGGA
>JAIXOF010000162.1 GCA_027486935.1 Cyanobium sp. C1_MAG_00004
GTCGGCCCCCCCCTCGCCGACGTCGGCGCCGGCGTAGCCGCCAGCGCCCGCGCCGCCACCGGCGCCGGGGGCGCAGGCGACCCCCCGCCCGGTCCCCGCGAGGCGGCTGATCTCGCGACGCTCCTCCAGGCGGCCGCGCAGGCCCCCCGCGAGCTCGCGGACGACAGCGCCGCCGCCGGGTCGCACGCCGCTCAGCACGGCGCGGCCGCCCGCACGGCTGCCCGGCCCGGTGACCCGGTCTCGCCCATCCTCCTCTGGGCGGCGAACCCGACCTGCTGCATGGGCCTCTCTGGCATCACCGTGAACGGGCGCTTCACCCTGTGCCTGCGGCCGCTGGCGGCTGGCTCCGCCTTCTGCGTCTACTGCGACCGCGCCGCTGTGGACCACATCTCCCGCGGCCTGGCCCCGCCGACGGGCTTCGACGTCCCGCTCGCCTACATCCCCGACGCCTCCGCCCTCTCTACTTCTTTCGGCGGAAGGCCTGCCGTTTCTCCCCCGTACACATGGTCAGTAGCGCCCCCCCCCGATTCCCGCGCGACTCACGCCAGCATCTCTCGCGCAGCCGCCGTCGCAGCCACCGTCTTCTCCGCCTGCTCATTGGACACCAACTTCGTGACCTTTGAGGGCGCCCCGACCACCTCTACGTGCCCCGCGGGGCTCAGGGACACCGACAAGATCCGCCCCGTGCACCTCGCCGCGGTGCTCCAGGTCTCCGCGCCCGAGCCCCACGCTCTCCGGGCCGGCCTCTCCGTCACCTCCGGTCGGCCCCTCGCCATCAAGATGGGCCTTCTGCTCGGTCCCGGGGGGCTCAACGCGGCCACGGCTCCCGCAGCGTTCCCACGCGTCGGGCCCTTCATTTTCCTCCCCGCCGGCGCGGCCAACCCTTTTCTCGCGTCCGGCTACTCGGTCTTCTTCGGCCTTCGGGAGATTTCGCTCCTCGTGGAGCCGTGGCTCTACGTCTGCATCCCCTTTTTCTCGCCGTTCCGCCTCGAGCTCGAGAAGCAGCGGGCCTGGGGTTACCACCTCGCCGGCTACAACACCCTCCTGACCCCGTTCGGCATCCTTACCGCCACCGCCGAGGGGCTCAAGGCGGCAGCCAAGGAGTTCGCCACTCTCGTTCACGCGAAGCCCTCCACGTTCAGCGCCCAGTTCAGGCTCCCGTCGCCGGACTCCGTCGCCTACAAGAGCTACGCGACCGCGGCGGACGTGCCGCTTAGCCTCTCGGCCCTCAAGCTCGAGCAGCACTACGGCCCGATCGTCATCCTCAAGCTCGCCGTCTCCGCCGTTCTCACGCTTGCCGCGGCCGCGCACGACAAGTGCCAGCGGGACGGCGACGCGTGCTCGGCCATCAACCGCCACGCGGCGTTCATCCTCTTCCAGTTCGCGTTCGAGGGCGTGCTCGACCTCTCGGCGCTCATGAGCGACCTGCACTCCTGGACCTCGTCAAAGGCCCACTTCCTCCTGGCGCCCCTCCCCGCCGAGCCGCCAGTGGAGCTCGTTCCGGCCACCAGCCCGGAGGAGGCAGCCGCCGACCTCGCCGCGTTCCGCCAGTACTACGTCAGCGACATGAAGCCGGCTTCCGAGAAGCGCCAGGAGTCCACGCAGATGGAGTCGGAGTCCCGCGCCGCGCCGGCCGCCCACAAGCGGCCCGTCAAGCGCCCCAGCCCTACGGGGCTCGCGCGCGTGGGCGCGGGCGCCGGCGCCGCCGCAGCGAGCGCCGACGCAAGCCGCCCCTCCGTCGGCGATCACGAGGTCGTCTCTCGCGGCCCCCCCGCCCCCCCGCCGTCGGCTTCCTCGGCCGCCGCCGCGGCAGCCGGCGGCGGGGTCGGCGGCCGGTCGTCCCCCAAAGTCGCGCGCTGGGGCGAGGCAGCCTCCTCCCCTAGCCGCTTCGGCGACGGGAACGCACCCAGGGGCCTCGACGCGGACATGGCACAGCTCCTTCAGGGCGCCCTGCCCCCGCACACGATGGAGCGCGTCCGGACCCTCACGGGCCGGGGGAGGCCGCTCCACGACCTCCTCCGCTTCCTGCCGCCCAACGAGAAGATCCCACCGCTCCTCTCCGCCGGCATGAAGTTCCCCCCGCTCTACCGCGTCGTTCCGTCGGCCGTGCTCGACGCCAAGCCGACGTACTGCCTCATCTGCGCCGGCAAGCACCCGACTGCCTCGTGCGAGTACCCGGCCAACATCGCGACCCTCACCGATCTCCCGGAGGAGGCCGCCACGCCGAGCGCGCCCGCAGCGCCGGGCGCGCATCACTAGGTCCTCGGGGGCAAGGCGAGCCGCGCCTACGCGCCGGTGCACGGCCCTGGGCCCCCGCACGGCGCGCACGGACCGCCCTCGCCTTCGCCCCCATCTTTCGTTCAGCCGCTCGGGCGCCACGGTGTGGGCCCGTCCATCTTCGGCCCGCCCCCCTCGGGCCCCGGCCCTCCGTCATCCTGCCCCGCGCGCCCCGCCCCCGCGCGCCCCGCCTCCGCGGCCCCCGCGGGCGCGCCCGCGCCCGCCCCGGCAGCCGAGGCGCTCACTCTCGTTCGGGTCGCGCCGCTCGACCCCGACCCCGAGTCCCGACTCGCCGGCCGGCTCTCAGTCTTGCGGGCCGCCGCGCCTCGCTCCGCCAGCCACACCTATCTCCTGCGGCAGGCGTCTTTGGCTCTGGCTCGTGCACGCTTGGCGCCGCTGTCGCGATCCCCGACGGACGTGGTGGCCGCCGCACTTGTCGCGGCGGCGGCGCACTACGCGATCCTCACCCCGGATGAGGCGCCTGTAGCCGCCCCCCCCGGCCTACCGGCCGGCCTTCCACCACACCGAGCGGCCGCGGCCGCCGTCCTGGCGTCCCCGCTTGCCTCCGTCCCTCCGGTCCGTGCAGCGGCAGGCCCGGACGGCCACCTCGCGACGCACCTCCCGTCGGCCGTTCGGGCGGCGGCGAGTGCGGTGTACTCCTCGCCCTCGGACGGCTGCGGCGCAGCTCGCGCGCTGGCCATGGTCCCCGCGGAGATGGTGGCCGCCTCCCCCTTCGCAATCGGCAGCGAAGGCCACTCCCGCGTTGACTGGGCGGCCGACGGCATCTTCGATCGGCGAGTCGAGGCGCTTCGCGAGGACCCCCACGCCCCCCTCGAGGCCGAGCATGTGGGACAGCCGCCGAAGGCTTGGTCCGACGCCCTCGCCGCCGTCCGATCCCGCGACGGCAAGCCCGTCCCGCCCGCGGCTTTAGCCCCTGCCTTCGACGTTGCGGCCCTCTACGCGCTCATGGTCCATCGGGATTCCGGCAAGGTCTCGCCGGAGGAGAGGGTTGTGGCCCTCCGTGTCTGCGCGTTGGCGGCGTGCGCCCCTCTGCCCTTCTACGCGCTGGGTCGGAAGCGGCCGCCCACGCGGCGCGGGCAGTACACCCTAGCCCCCGACGACGGTTTCCTTGTGTCCGCCGGCCTCGCGGACCTCGTCCGGACCGGGAAAGCCGTCGTCCTTCCCAGCAGCGAGCGGGGCGACGAGGCGGCCTTCACTCCCATCTTCGTCGCCCACCGCTACCGCTACGCCCCGGCCCCGGACGTCCTCTCTCACCTCTACTCCGCGGGCGGGTACGACACCCTCCGCGCCAGCCTCCTCGACGCGGGTCGCACAGTCGTCGCGTCCGCCGTGAGCATCACCGCTGCCGGTTTTTCCTCTGCGGGCGCGGACCCCCCCCCGCCGCCGGAGGCCGCCGATTATTCCAGCGATTCCGACGCGGCGGCCAGCGAGTCGGCCGCAGCGGCCGGCGCTGGCGGCGGCGCAGCCGCCCCGGCCGCCACGCGCCGCCGCCGCAAGCTCCCCCCGCGCCTTGCCGTCGGCGCCGCGGCCATGGCCGCCGCCGCACAGCCTTACTGCACCAGCAGCAAGCCGCGCATGGTGTTCGACTTCGCCGTGGATCTGAACGATCGCCTTGCCCGCTGGCAGTTCAGCTACGTCCGCATCGCGCAGATCCTCGCCGCGTGCAAACGCGGCTCCTGGGTGGCAAGCCTCGACATTAGCAGCGCCTTCCACCTCGTTCGCATGCTTCCGTCCGACCAGAAGTTCATGCGCGCGCGCTGGCCGGCCGACGGCGACCTCTCGTCCGACCCGTCGTCCTGGGTTCAGCTTGCCCTCACCCGCCTCAGCTTCGGGCTCGCCCACGCACCCGCGCTCTTCAGCACCGTCTCCGGCGCCCTCGTGGAAGTCATGCAGCGGCGCTCCGCCCGCTACGCCGCCAACGCCGGTTCCGTCAACTTCTTCGTTTACATGGACGACGTCTTCATCGTCGCGGACACCGAGAAGGACGCGCTCGCGGCGGTGGCGGACGCCAAGGCCGTCCTGGCCGAGGCGGGCGCCGCCACCAACGACAAGGAGCGCCCCCCCGCCCAGCGGGGGATCCCCATCCTCGGCATCGAGCTCGACACCCTCTCCATGACCATCTCGCTCCCGCTCGAGAAGCGCTACAACACCGCCTTCATCGTCGCCACGGCCCTCGCCGGCATCGACGCCGGCGTCAACCTTCCCGACCGCTTCGTCGCCAAGCTCGCCGGCAAGCTCGCCTACGCGGAGCTGGTCGTCCCAGGCGGCCGCTCGCGTTGCGACTCCATCTACGCCGCCAAGCGCGCGGCCAACCCGGCGCCGACAGCCGCGGACGGGCCCGCGGCAGGCAGTCGCTCGTCTGCCGACGGAGTCGACCTTTCTCCCGCCCGCGACGACCTGCAGTGGTGGTTCGACGCCCTCTGCGACCCCGGCCGGTCTTGCCAGCAGCTCAACATTTATCCTACCCTCGCATCCGCCCACAACACGGTACCAATACGTTCCGATGCTTCGGGTGACGTCGGTGCCGGCCTTGTCATCGGCAACCCGGCCTCTCCGTCGGTTATTCATTGGGAGCGGTGGGACGCCGCGTCGTCAACGGCTCTCACGATTCAGGCCAAGGAGCTTCACCCCCTCGTCCGCGCTCTGCGCGCCTACGGCCACCTCTTTTCGGGCCTCTGGATCGCCTACGACACGGACAACAAGCCCAACGTCTACGCCCTCAACGGCGGCACGACAGCGGACGACTCGGCGCGCCCCCTCCTTCAAGAGATCGTCGAGCTCCTGCGCAAGCACTCCGTCACTCTAGTGGCACGCTGGCTACCACGGGAGCTCAACATCCTCTGCGACGCTATCTCCAAATCGCCATCCCCGAAAGCTGTCGCCGACGCCCTCGCGCTCCACGTCAAAATGGACTACGTCGCCGCGGCTTAGCCGCCAGGCGCCGGCTCTCCTGCTCGCGCCGCTTCCGTCCGCGCTCGGACGCCGCCTCTCACTCCGCCACCGCCACATTTTCCCCCGCCCCGCAGGGCCGGCCTCAGCGGCACTTCGTCGTCGGCGTCCCCCAGCGCATCGACCTTCACACTGCCACGCCTCGGGCTCCCGAACCCCGGCCTCACCCCCGACGAGAACCCGTTCCTTCGGCTCGGGGCCGCCACCAACGAGGACATTTTCGAGTTCCTTCCTGAGGTGCACCGCCGCGCCTGGGCCGACTCCACGCACCGGACCTACCGCAGCCGGATGACGGGCTACGTCAACTTCATCACCATGGCGCGGATTCCGCTCTTCCCCGTTACCCCGGCGACCTTCACGGCGTTCGGTATCGCCTACTGCTGGATCGGCCGCAGCGCCCTGTCCATTCCCGGGATTCTGTCGGCGATCCGCCACTACGCCGACGACGCCATCGAGGCTGGCGACGCCCCCCTAGGACGCGACATCTTGGGAAACCCTCGCCCCCTCGTGTGCGTGTCAGACGCCCGCGCCAACCGGATCATGCGCGGGCTCTCCCGGGTCTTCCCGCCATCTAGCTACCAGAAGGCCCCCATGCTCCTCGAGTACCTCACGGCCATCTGGGAGAAGGGGGACAGCACCTCGTGGGAGTTCCTCCGGGACCGGGCGTGGCAGGCCATCGCGCATGCCGGCCTCTTCCGGATCGGCGAGCTTCTCGCGCTCACCTGGCGCGATGTCGAGCTTGTCCGCGACCGGGCCGGCCGGGTGGCCGAGGCCCGCTTCACCATCGTCAGCGCTAAGACGTCCGACCCGACCAACCCGGTCACCCACGGCCGCCAGATGGCGCGGGTCACCCGGCTCCCCGCGAAATCGGCGGCGTGGTGCGCTCTCTCGCACTTCCTTGAATACGGGGCCCAGTCTGGCGCCATTTCGGGCGACTCCGACGCCGCGGAAGAGAAGTGGGCCTCCGCCCCCCTCTTCCCCGTCCGCCCCGTCAGCGCGTCCGAGCTGGCGAGCGGCAACTTCCCCCGCTCCATCAACAGGGACGAGACGACCAGCATCACTCGTCGCGGCCTCGTCTCCATCGGGTTCTCCGAGCCCGCGGCTAAGGAGTTCGCCAACCACAGCTTCCGCTCTGGCGGAGCCACGGACCTCCGCGCGTGCGGAGTGAGCATCGAGGAGATCGCCGAGCGAGGCCGCTGGACGTCGGACGCGGTGTACGTCTACTTCCGGGACTCCGAGCGGGCCCCCCCGCGCAGCGACGGCCTCTGCCCCGGAGTGGACGCCCTCCAGAACGCCATACGCCGGGGCGCCGCCCAGACGGCCCCGAAGCCGAAGCGTCCGGCCCCCTCGCGGCCCGACGAGGAGTCCCTCCCCGCCCTCGGCGGCGAGGTCGGTCGAGCTGCCACCGCAGTAGGCGCCGGCGCTGGGGCCGGAGCCAGAACCATCGTCGACCCCGACCACGCCGACGCCAGCGACATCAGCGGCGACGACGACGGAGCCGCGGGGCGGCCCGATCGGAGCCCCGGCAGCCAGCTCCCCCCCGTGTTCGCGAGGTCCCCGCTGCTCTGGAGCCTCCTCGACGACGCTCGCTCCGGCCTCCCCGCGTCGCGGTCGGGCTCCACCGCCAACGCGTGGATCGACGCCGAGGCGGCGAAGCAGGAGGCCGGTGAGGAGCTGGACGAGATCCAGCTCTTCGGCTACCGGGAGGGCGTGGGCATTCCGACACCCGACGCAGTCTTCAGCCCGCCGCCGTCCCCGCCTCCGCGCGGCCGCTCCGACCGCGCAGACGTCGGAGCAGGCGCCGGCGGCGCGGACCCCCCCGACGACTCGGCCGACCCGCGCCCGCACAAGTGGACGGCGGGGACCGCCGTCCAGTGGTCCGCCACCGGAGCGACCGGGAAAATCGTAGGCCCCCGCGGTTGGAACCCCGACGGCGACCCGCTCTACCTAGTGGAGTGGACCCCACCGTGGACGCCCACCGTTCACGGCGAGTCTAGCCTCAACGACTACGCCGTGCGGACCCGCGTCACCCGCTCCGGCCGCCGGTTCGCGGAGGCCGGAGTTAGCTAACCGATGGACCTCGGCAGGCTCGCTTCCTCGTTCATTCCCTTCACGGCCCTAGCCACTCCACACGTCAACCCCTCCCCTTTTCCCTCTCCCGTGTATCCTAGCCCTCTTATCCCTGTCTCTCCCCCACTTATCTCCGTTCGTCGTACTTCTTTTTCACCTGTCTCCGACGGCCCCTGATACGGGATGGCCGGGCTCGCGGGGTTTGGCTCGGGGCTTCTCGGGCTGTGGCGGCGGGGCAGTCTACGCGTATCGGGGCGCTGCCAAGCAGCGTACCTACGCGCGCGGATCCCCTCGTCGACCCAGCACCGTTGGTCCTCGTCGCGGAGGCGGGAGGGCGGTTCGGTCGACCACTCTGCTACGGCGAGTGACCACGGCCGCGCTATAACTCTCCGTCTACCCGACGCGATCCCCACGGGCCCGGCTGTACCTTCATCAATACCGTTCGGGAAGGCGGGTGGTTCATTCTATCTTTTCGTTAACGTCTTGCCCCTGTATCGTCGGCGCGCCTCGGCCCCCCTGCGTTGCACGCGCTCTGTTCGTTCTCTTAAGCGAGCCCCGCCTATTTCCCACGTAGCCGCACCGAAGCATGACGCGTCGGGTCTACCGCGCAGCGGTTGACGCTAGTGTCATGCGCCCGGTAGGCGAAGGGGGAAAAGAGCGGGAGCGAGCTTAAGAGAAAATCCTACAGCGTGCAACGAGGGGCGCGTCGGTTGCGGATATGCTCCAACCGTCGCGCCCCTCTCCCAAGTGCGAAAGGGGGGCCCCCGTCGGAGGCGAGTCGGAGGGGGGGTAGGGAGGAGGGGGTGCCCCCCCCCTCCCCCCGGGAACCCCTCAGAGTTCTTTTGTCTCGCCTACTCCCCCCACGCTCTCTCTTGCAGTCCTTCCTCCCTTACTCAGGAGGCTCGTTTTTCGAATGGCAGAGGACCCGCGAGAACAGGTGGCGGGCAAGCTGGCCACGATGCGTCAGGCCCCGCGAGCCAACACAGCATACATCGATGGAATCTCTATGGTCGTGCGCTCTTCGGCCGCCGGCACGCAGCTCCTCTCATGGCGCCGCAGGCGCGGTCGCGACGGCGGTAACGTGTCGATCCCGTACTCCGCTATCTCCGGAGTGGCGGACGGCGACCTGGAACACCTCGCGCGCCTCTTCGATTTGGGCGAAGCTGAGCACCAGTTTTTCGCGCCCGATCCGGCGGGCGCAGGCGCGGGCGCGGGCGGCGCCGCGCACGCAGCCGGCGCCGGCGCCGGCGGCGCGGCCGTCAATGGAGCTGGCGGGCTCGCCGCCGCCCTTCGGGCAGGCGAGGGTGACGCTCTGCCCCGGGGCAACCCCGCGGAGCCGCCTGTGCACCTCCAGCACGCCGGCGCGGCGGGAGGCGCGGGCGAGGGCCCGCAGCAGGCA
>JAIXOF010000106.1 GCA_027486935.1 Cyanobium sp. C1_MAG_00004
ATCAGGCCCCCTGATGGTTGAAGTGGTCGGAATGAAGAGGCGTCAACTTTCCTGGCAGAGGGGGCTCGCAGAGTCGAAGCTTGTAAACAAGCGGCGAGTTTGGAGCAACAAATTTTCGAGCGAAGTGCTCACCGGGTCTCAACAATCCCGATTGACGCCAACGAAGCAGCGTCCTCTCGCTGACACCCAGATATTCAGCCGCAGCACGCTGCGACACCCATTCAGGCGAAAAAGTCATCATCGAAAGACTCAGGATTTGAGGCGCGAACCTGACAAGACAGTATTGTTTTCGTCGCGACTTGTCAATACCCAGAAGAAAACTTAGCCTCCTTAATATAAAGATCTATAAGGCGTCTTAGCTTATGTTTTCCTAGCGTTTCTCGCCCTTTCAAAATCTCTATCAGCACTTGCACCGTCCGCCCATGGGTAATGCCTTAGATGCGTCTCTAGTGAATGCCCCATAGACAAAGCTGCATGCTCGGCGCTTACACCCATTTCATGCGCGCGAAGGCTATAGCTGTCCCTAAAGCTTTTGCCCTGCAAGTTCAGGCCATGGCTTGCCATATCTTTCTTTAGTTCTGTCCATACTGATTTACGCCTTAGGAATGTCTGCATTGAATATTTGTCCTGAAGGCTTGGAAGAAGCAGCCTGCCGTTAACCATCAACTCCAAAAGCTGCCAGTCGACCTCCTTACCATCGGCGTCCAACAGCGGCAACGGACGGACCTTGCGAGGCTTCGTGACTCCCTTGCCGCTGCGTTTCTCGTAGCAGCAAAACATATACGGCTCCTTGGTTCGCGGATCGACTCTTGTCTCGAGTGCTGCAACCTCGGCGATACCGCGGAGCCCATAAACCGCCATCAGCTTTAAAACATTCGACCATCGCTGCCCGGCTTCGGTGCCAGACAACTCTGCGATTAACTTCAGGATGTCAACATCAGCAAGTGGATCAGCCTTGTAATCAAGAGCATCCTTTGGTTTTCGCCCGACGAACTTTGCCCGAGATTCTGTTGGTCGCCAAGCATCCGCAAAACGGAGCCGCTCAACGCAATACTTTAAAAACGAAGTTACTGAATCGACTCTAATATTTCTGGTGCGACTGCCCGGGTCGTAGCGAATCACAAGACATTCGATGACTTCGTTGCCATCACGCGGAGCATCTTTTTGCTCCATCAACGAAATCAATTCCGTCAAAGGTGGCTTGTAATCGCTATTCCAAGTCTTCGATTGAATCGCGTTCCCAAACTGGGTCTTTTGTATTTCATATGCATTTACAGCAGCCTCCCAACTTGGTCGACTTGTTTGTGATCTTCCGTCAGCGATATCAGCGGCAGCCTTGAGGCTATGACCCTCACGCATTAGGGCAACGATGTTCCTAATTCGGGTGTAGGCATCGTCCCAATCGTGTTCGGACCACTGGAACGGCAGCGGAACACCTTGCTCCTTCTCACCGGGCGGGCGAAACCTCAGCCGAACCTTGCCCAGATGCGCTTTGACCGAAAGGCCTGAAATCTGGGCAGTCTTCGCGAGTCGTTTCACCGAACGAGCAGCCGCTCGCTCCCACTCGGGCTTGTCGACAAGGCGAGGCATGACGCCGAGTTCCCAAAGAATTCCCAAAACCTACGAGACAGGTCGAAACCCGTCAAGACAAGCTCTGACTCATATTCCAGTATTTACAGCACTTTTGGCGATTTTCGCTGTGGTGGCTGGGGCTCCCAAAACCTGCTAAAACTGATTCGTAATCAGTAGGTCGCAGGTTCAAATCCAGTCACCGGCTTGATGATGGGGCAGCGTCGGCTCTGGGTTTCCAGCAAGGAACTCCGGGCTCCCAACCAGCCCCCACAATTCACTCATCGGCGACCTGCCGACAACAGCTGCAGATCACGGCCGCAGCCCGGGTGCTCACCGCCTTCGGGCACGATCAGATCAACGGCCCGACGCGCCTCGCCCAACACCTGCAACAGCAGCCTGGGGGTTTCGCGCAGCATCGCGATCCAGCTGGCCAGATAGGAGGCGTGGTTGGCCAGATCGCTGCCGATCTCGAGTCGATCACCGATCAGGATCGATCCGAGCTCGGCCACCAGCTCTTCGCGGGCATAGGCCTCGCTGCTGGGAGATCCTGAGAGATCGCGGGCCAGGCGGCTGGCATGACCGGTGCTGTGCACCGCCTCGTGGGCCCAGGTGGCGTAATAGGACGCGGCGCTGTGAAAGGCACAGCGCACCGGCAGCACGATGCGATCGGCACCCGGCAGGTAGCAGGCCCGCTCGCTGCCATGCACCACGGGCACCGGCCAGCGTTGCAGCACGGCCTCGGCCGCAGCAAGGCGCTCGGGCTCGGGCCGAATTCGCCCATCGGCCGCTGCAGCACGCTGCTGCAACAACTGCGGCAGGGCGTCACCGACCAGATCGGCAGCGTTGAACAGCGGAACCGGGCGAAAACTGACCCAGGTGGAGCCGGCGTCTGTCTGGTCGTTCCCTTGCAGCACCGCGGTTGCCGCGGCTGGGGTGGCCGCAGCTCCACGGCGATGGACCAGAGGACGCAGCACATGAACCGCCCGACAACCCTGCCGCGGCGCCAGGCCCAGGGCCCTGGCCTCGCCCCAACCACACCAGTAGGGCAGAGCCGAGCCGCGCAGATGCATGCCCATGGTCAGCAGGATCGGATTGACCCCGCGGTAGCGCCGTCCCGAACGCAGGTTGGCGTGATGGCCGCTGCTCACCGCATCCCACTCGCGGCGCCAGGGGCTGGTGCCTGCCTCCAGCAGGCTGATCAGTGAGGCCACCAGGGTCTCAGTGGTCTGGGCGTTGTCCATGGAAGAGCAGGCGTGCCGGTGGTCCGGCATCAGGTCCATGAACCAGTGCCACCCCCGTAACGCGTCCCAAGCCCACCAACAAAAAACCCCCTGCCGAAGCAGGGGGTTCTGGGG
>JAIXOF010000161.1 GCA_027486935.1 Cyanobium sp. C1_MAG_00004
CTCCTCAAAGTTTCCGAATAGGGCGCCGAATAGGGTCACGCCCTACTCAAGGTTTCCGAATAGGGCGCCAAATAGGGTCACGCCCTACTCGAGACAAAAAAAAGTAGCTGCCTCGAGGCGCTACGGATTAAACCGCTTGATATGGCTCAAAGCCATGCGATGTCGCAGACTCCTGGACTTCGTCACCCCAGGTGGTCTTACCCTCGCAGGGAGCGACTCAATCAGCTTCCGCAGCGCTGCCTTCACGGCTGCGTCCATCACTTTCACGCCCCGAAATCGTACTCCGCCTCCTGTGCTGCGCCGCTGCCCACCATCAGCGCCACCACATCGAGCATCAAGCCCACCATTGTTTTTTGTATGTAGAGTCCCCTGACTGCTACAATTGGCAGCACGGGTCGGCCTCGCCACTCTGTTGGCGGGTCGATCGGCTGATCGTTCTCGTCCACAAAGCGACACCTTCGGCTCCCAGACATGTGTATCTTCGCCTTGAGCGTCGCTGGGTGGCTCCCCGCCGGCTTGATGGCTGAGTGCCACAGTGCGTCGGCGTTTGGGATGACCTCCCTGGCCTTCTCCAGGATGGCGCTTTCGAGCCGCTGGCACTGCTCGTACAGCTCCGGCGTAATCTCGAACGTGATCGTCTGGCGCTCCTCCTGCCCTGTGCCCCGGAACACGTTTGGCGGCCAGGGGGTCGTCACGGAGCCCAGTTCGCTCCGCGGCGTGAGTAGAAGGGCTGCCGTCTTCTCCTTGTACGTGGCGGTCGACACCTGAATGGCCTTTCCTTGACGCGGGGCGCTGATGGCCCATGCTTGCGCATCCGCGGCCTCTGCGAGAAGCGTCGTCATGGCTGCTTGGTGCGTCGGTGGTTTTTCTTAGGGCGCCCGGCATTTTCTCCCCCCGCTGAACGCGCTGCGGAGTTTTTTTTTTTAGTATTTTCCGCGGTGGAAAATCATGTAAAATTAATAATGCGAAATAAAAAAAGAAAAAACCTCGTATTTACGAGGCGCAAGTGTAGCAGGGTGCTACACTTCCGTCACCACTCGACTAATCGGCGCAAATAACGCCCTCAGCTCTAAGCTCCACAAGGGTGTTAAAATGACAGAATACATATTGGCGTGCGGGTAAATACCCGTTGCCGGTGTCGGAGGAGACGTTGTCGAATTGGAACCGCAATTGATCGTTGGAGGCTTTCGTGTTGAGGCCCGTGAAGGCCATGGTGCCCGCCGGCGTCGCCGCCATCTTCTCGAGATCGAGGCCGATGTGGAAATTAGTGCTGCGGTAGAGCGGGCCGACCGAAAATCCCTCGGCCGACTGTAGCTGCCCAAGGCATTTCGCCAGCTGGTAATAGGCCTCCGCCAAGCTCTGAATCGGCATCTGGGGCCACAGGTGCGCGCCGGCCGTCAGCTGGAAGCGGAAGGTGTCTCGGACGAAGTTGTAATTGGGCATTGTGACGTTGTCCGCCGCGGCCCCTCCGTGCCAGCACGTAAACAAGTTGCTCTCAGTCCACTGACCGGTGAAAGTTGTAGGAAGGAAGTTGATGAAGACGGACTGTAGGCGACTGAAGCTGCGTGAGAGCAAAACTGACCAGGAGCCCGCGTTGGCTGCGATGTTGGCCAGCGTGAAGTATTGATTGTTCCACGTCGACAGGCTGAGGCTCAGGGGCTTGCCCTGCAGGAGGGCCTCGTCGATGGACTCGTTCATCTGACTGTCTAGGGACACGGTGTCGACCTTGATGGAGCAATTCTGGATGGTGAATGCGGTCGACAAATTGACGGGGCCGGGCAGGGGCCCAGGCATGCAAACGTCGTTGGCCTGCTTGACGAGCTCGAGCTGGATTTCCAATGGGAAGCGGCCGATGGGCAGGAGGTAGTGGGAGTTGAGGAGCCCACACGGCAAATCGCAGACGATGGTGCGCGTCTCGCCCGGCTCGATGGCCTCGGGCCCGGGCGATGTCATGGTCAGGTTATTGGTGGCGGTGCCGACGCCCATGATGCCCTCGGAAGCCACGGCGTTGGCCGTTCGGAAATTCTGCAGCATGCCGAGGAGGCGGTTGTAGTAGAGGATGTCCTCCACCTGCGTCCCCGCGACGCGCACTGTGAGTCTCGAGAAGAGGCACGCCGGGTGCCGCCCTGTGAGGTAGAGCGGGTTGGTGCCATCGGTGTTGGTGATCTGGAAGTTGAGCCTCAGCGTATGGAGGTCAAGCATGGCCTTGCCGCCGTCGCTGATCAGAAATCTGACGACCCTCTGCCCTGAAGCGACGCTGTAGATGTTTGAGCCCGAGGGGTGAAAGGTCGACCAATTCCGCTCGCGCACGTAGCCGGCGGCCTTCTGCGTGTGTAGGGAGTACCCCAAGCCCGGGACGATGGCGTCCTCGACGGTCGCGACGATGGCGTCGAGATTGCTCATTTACCTAAGGCGGAACCAAAATGTTTCGCCCCGGTCTGCCGGACCGCCTCATGGGGGCCCTGGCGCTGGGAGCGTCGGCGTCGGGCGCTCGGAAGCTCGAGAGCTTACCGGAGGTTCGCGACGCTGCGGGGGCTGCGGCTGCGGCCCTGGCGTAGTCTTCGTATTTCGGGACGCGGAGGGCGGCGCGTGCGAGGGAGTTCGAGCGGCTGCGCGGGGGCGTCTCGATATTGTGGCTGTCGATGGTGATGTCTACCCTCGGCTTGAAGGCGCTGGCTCTCCCCGGCGTGGGTCTCATGGCCCGGCCTCGCTGAGGCGGTGCCTCGGTGTCCGACTTCTGCTCGAACATCATGTAGTCCTCCTCGGCCTCGGTGTCCATATTCGGGGACCGGGCCTTCGCCCTTGTCCTTGCTCCCCCGCTCGGCGGCGGCGGAGGCGGCGGCGGGATGGTGGCGTGGACGGCCGGGGCGTCCGGGTCGTTGGCTCCGCGGTAGTACTCGTCGAAGTAGCGGCTGACGGCGTCGAGACTGTCCTCGCGCCTGGAGCTGTCCGCAATGACCTGCGCCACATCGCCGGTGCCGCGGTGCTGCTGTCTCCACGCGCTCGCGACCTTGTTCCGCTGCTTCCAGAGGAGCTTCTCGCGCTCCTCCTGTCGCTCCTTCGCCTGCTGCTCGATGGCGAAGGCGTTGGCGGTGTGTCGGTCGTCGAAGCGGTTCTGCATGAAGGCCTTGGGGTTCTTCTTCCGGAGCATCTCTCGGAAGGCGATGAGTTGCGGGTCGTCGGCGGGGTCCACGCCGATGCCCCTGGGCTCGCGGGGCGTGTGTATGGTGAAGCGCTGCGTCTGCGCTCGCTGCTGCGCTCCCATCCAGCCTCCCGGCGGTGGCGGCGGCGGCCCTCCTCGGCCCATGGGTGCGTATGGCTCGTCGGGGTTCCCGTCGCGTCGCCTGGGCGGGGGCACGAAGCCTGCCGCACCGGGTGCGCCGGGCGGTCCGGGTGGCCCTGCGGGCCCGACGGGTCCAGCTGCGCCCGCCGCGCCTGCGGGCCCGCGCTCGCCGCGCAGCCCCGCGGCTCCGGGCATGCCCGGCGGCCCGGGTGGTCCGGGCGGCCCCTGCGCTCTGACCTCCGGCCCTCGCATGTTTCGCATGTGTATGAAGAGTCGGCTCGCCATCGCCTCCCCCTGCTCCCTCGCGACTTGCCCGAGCGTCTCGCGGATTACGTCGACGGGCATGTTGATGCTGGCCGCGATCTGCGTGAGGGTGGCGTGTAGGAGCTGCTGCTGCGCCAGGAGCTCCTGCGTCGTCTCGATGCTCTTGAAGTGTGCGTAGAGGTTTTGGTACGCGGGGCTCTCGATGATCTCGGTGTGCTTGAGGGCGTGGGGCTCGTGGAGCGTCGTCTTGTTTTGTAGCATGTCCTCGAACCGGGGGACCACATGGAGTCCGGGTCCGACGACTCTGCGCGCCATGTTTTTACTTGTACGGCTTCATCTTACTCAGCTCGTGGTTCAGATGCGCCAAATGCTCGATGACCGCGCGCGCGTTCGTCGGCATGGTGTGGTGAAGCACTCCGCGGAGCCGATCGATCTCGTCCTTCGTGGAGCGGTGGAGCAGCTGCGCCTTCCGCTCCTCGCCGACGCTCTGTAGTCGCTTCACGGCGTCCATCCTGTCGAGGATGGTGATGCGCCGCTTGATGCCCAGCGCCTTAGGCTTCTTCATTTCTCTTTAGAGTCCCAGGAGATTCTGCATGAGTTGCCGGCGCCTGTGTTTGGTGTCTTCGGCGTGCTGCTTCAAGAGCTGCGCCAGCTGAGCCATGGTGTCCTCCTCAAACGTGACTCTTGCCGGCTCTCGCGGCTCTGGCTCCTTCCGCGGTCGCCCTCTTGGCTTTGGGGGCTTCGGCTCCTCCTGCCGCTCTGGCTCTTGCGGCAGCTTTGGCTCCGGCTCCTTCCGCCGCTTTGGTTCTTGTGGCTGCTTTGGCTCCTTTGGCTCCTTTGGCTCCGGCTCCTTCCGCGGTCGCCCTCTTGGCTTCGGTTCCTCCTTCGGTTCCTCCTTCGGTTCCTTTCGCGGTCGTCCTCTTGGTCTCTTTTCGGGCTTTGGTTCCTCCGGCTCCTCCTTCGGCTCCGGCTCCTCCTGCTCCTTTACCTCGTTTTGGTCTGGCTCCGCCATCCATTTATTGGTGGCGGAAAAAAAACTCAGCGGCCCATGGATCCCCGGATGCGCTCATAGGCGTCGGCGGTGGTTCTCGCCGCGCGGTTGACCATCAGGCCGGAGTGCACGTATTTAGCGAGGGTTCGCGTCTCTGGATTCGCGTCCAGCACTGGGTGTACGTACTTGGTGTAGAACGGGGTGGCCTTGTCGGCCGCCTCGGACACCGTTCCGATGGCTCGTTTCGTGTGCTGCCACCCCCTCTGTGCCAAGCGGCGGGTGGTGTGGAGCGCCATTGTGCCTTTATAGTAGCAGCGGCGCTAAGAATTTCCCCACGGTGTAGATGCCCTTCCCCACTTGGTAGGCGGTGTGAGCCGCGCTGCCCAGCTGGACGGCTTTCTGCAGAGCGTGCTCGACGGACGGCCGGTGCCACGCCATTTCTCTTTAGGTCTCCATCGTGTTGAGTGGGACGACGGACAGCTGGATGAAGACGTAGCTCTGGCCGATGGGGAGGGGCTTGCCGTAGGCGTCCGTGAGGTAGAAGCGCATCGTGGGGCCCAGGACGCCGTCTTGGAGGGGTATGATGTCTTGGTCCGCGAGACTGTAGGGCCGATAGGTGATGACGCTCCCCCAGCTTTCGTCGATCTGGACGCAGCCGATGACGTCGCGCATTCCCGAGATCGATAGGGTCATGTTGTCCGACA
>JAIXOF010000127.1 GCA_027486935.1 Cyanobium sp. C1_MAG_00004
GGCTCGGCCACCTGGAGCTCGGGGCGCTCAGAGGCGTCAGTCCCCTTGCGCGGGTACACATATTTGTCGGCCAGCATCAACAGGAAATTCCTGAGGTTGTCCGGCGTGCCGCCCAGCCAATACTGGAAGCTGAGCATGAACGAACGGGCATCCTGCGCCTTTTCGACGGGCAGGTACTTGAGCACCGTCGGCAGGGTATTCAGCAACTTCAACATCGCGTCCTGGAAGCCGGCGCCGCCGGCCTCCTTGCGCTTTTTCATGAAGCTGGCAATGGCCGACTTGCTCTGACCGAGCTGGGCCATTGAAAAGGTGCCCAGCTTGTTGAGGCGCATCACCTCAGGCATGGACGGGAACACCACCGCCGCCTTGAGGCGGTCGCGGTGGGGCGCCACGGCTTCGACCACCTTCTGGGCCAGGTCTTCGATGAAAATCAGCGAGGCGATGAACACATCAGCCGCGGCCACATCGGCACAGAAATCGGCGTAATTGACGGGATCGCGCAACTCCTCGATCAGGTAGCCGCTCAGGTCGATCGCCAGGGGGCCGTTCTGGTCGTTCAGGCTGGTGGCAGCCTGGGTCAGGGCGTTCTGGTACTGGGGCTCGAGCACCACGTACACCGCCTTCATCACGGTGCCTTGATGACCCGCAGCAGGGCTGACCCGACGGTTGGCGGAACGGACCTGCGTGAACATGCGGCCAGATTGAGCAATGTGAAGGAGCCTACGTAGGCCACGGCCTGCCTGCAAGCAAAGCTGGGCAACGCTTCACAGGCCAGCTCAACCGCCCCTGGAGCCTGAGCGGCAACCTGCAGCCCATAGGCTTCGCAGCATCGGCCCCCGTGGCGAGCCTTCCCGCAGCAGCGCCCAACCATGAGCAGCGACCAGCCTTCAACAAACCCGATGACCACCCCGATCCCTGTGGTGGTGGCCGGCGCCCTGGGGCGCATGGGTGCCGAGGTGATCAGG
Source organism: Cyanobium sp. C1_MAG_00004 (assembly GCA_027486935.1). Taxonomy (GTDB): domain Bacteria; phylum Cyanobacteriota; class Cyanobacteriia; order PCC-6307; family Cyanobiaceae; genus RGUW01. The sequence goes on from JAIXOF010000127.1 coordinate 966, forward strand.
GCCGTTCTGGCGTCGGCTGATTGCGAGCTGGTGGGGGCCATCGACACCACCCCAGGCAAAGAAGGGGCTGACGTGGGCCTCGAGCTCGGACTGGGCGAGCTCGAAGTGGCCGTCACCGCCGATTTTGAGGGCGCCCTCTGCCTGGCCAGCCAGAACGCCCGTAACAGCGGGCCGGGGGGCGGCGCCGTGCTGGTGGATTTCACCCACCCCAGCGTTGTCTACGAGCACACCCGCGGCGCCATCGCCTATGGGGTGCACCCGGTGATCGGCACCACCGGCCTGAGCCCCGAGCAGCTCCATGAGCTGGCCGTGTTCGCCGACAAAGCCTCGATGGGGGGCGCTGTGATCCCGAACTTCTCAGTCGGCATGGTGCTGCTGCAGCAGGCCGCAGCCGCTGCAGCACGCTTTTACGACTTCGCCGAGCTGACGGAACTCCACCACAACCGCAAGGCCGATGCACCGAGCGGCACCTGCATCAAGACCGCAGAACTGATGGAGGAGCTGGGCAAGTCGTTCAATCCCCAGCAGATCGACGAGCACGAAAGCCTGCCCGGCTGCCGCGGCGGCCAGCGCGACAGCGGCCTGCGGCTGCATTCGGTGCGGCTACCAGGCCTGGTGGCCCACCAGGAAGTGATGTTCGGTGCCCAGGGCGAGACCTACACCCTGCGCCACGACACGATCGATCGCAGCGCCTACATGCCCGGGGTGCTGCTGAGCGTGCGCAAGGTGCGGCAGCTGGGCGGGCTGGTCTATGGACTGGAACGGCTGCTCTGAGGGCACCGTCACGAGCCTTCAAGGAGTACTGAGCTGGCGGTCGGTGCGGGCCTGGAGAAAGGTCTTGATCGCATCGATGTCGCCGCTGTTGCGCAGAGCCTTGTAAAGCAGATTTTTCGGATCGAACTCGCCGGCCTGGGCGAGGCCTGCCTTGCGGAGCTGCTTGAGTTCAGCGAGCAGCGTTTCAAAGCTGGCGTTCGGGGCATTGTTTCGGATCAGGCAAGCGATCGTGCGCTGGTAGACCCCCGCCTGCTGCCTCAGCTCAGGGGTGATGGTCCTGACGGCCTGCTGCCGCGGTGTCACAAGCCAACGGCGTTGCCGCAGGCTGTAGATCCCTTGATCGGCACGGATGGGATTGGCATAGGCCGAGACCTCGACCCGATAGCCCGCCACCCGGATCGCCCGGCTGTTGCTCCAGCTTTTGGTCTTGGTCTTGATGTACTCGTTGACCAAGCTCCGCGGACTGCCCAGGCGATCCAGGGGGACCAGCAGATGCACGTCAATGTCGGATTTGGAGGTGTAGTTGTAGTTGGCATTGCCCCCCACCAACAACACGTCGCTCACCAGGTCATCGGGAATGAGAGCGTCACGCTGCCAGGCAGCTGCAATGGCCAGCAACCGCTCGGCCACCACGGGCCGAAGCTGACCGGCACTCGTCCACAGGGCCGGATTGAGCTGCTGGTGCCGCTCCAGATCCAGCACTGGATCCGATGCCTTGGACTGGGTGGCCTCCAGCCGACAGCGTTGCAGATCCGGCTGGGTCTGGGCCCCACCAGGATCAACCACCCCCAGGGCCAACACACCCAGCAAGGCCAACAAGGGCATGCGTCCCATCACACAGAGGCCGGCAGAGGCCGGCGATAGCGAATAGGCATATCTTGCCGAAGATCGGTTCACCGCCCATCGTTGTGGTTGTGTGGCGTGGTGGTGTGGCCCGCCTCCGCCTGTTCGTTTCGATGCTGATCCCACTTCGTCCGGGGGAACTGCCCCGCCTGATCCCGGCGGTGGCCACCGGTCCCCAGTTCAACGCCTGCAGCGGCGACCCCCGCAAACTGCTGCAGCGGGTCCTGATCGCAGTGATCGGAGGGGTGATCTCGCTGCTGCTCAGTCAGAGCCTGTTTTCAAGCCGCTGGGGACCGGTCTGGCTGGTGGTCGGCTTCGTGTTTCTGCTCTACGTGCTGTGGGGCCCGATCGTGGAGGCGGGCCGTCGCAATGCCACCCTGCGGCGCTACCCGGCCGCCGCAATCTTTGAGGGCACCGTGGCCGGCATCGAGCAGCGCGAAGTGGTCGAGAACCGGCGCGAGCAGGCCGACAACAGTGGTCGCCTGCAGCTGGTCGAGAACACCCGAACCTGGCTGAGCCTGGACCTGGAGGACGAGGACGGATACCTCGGCAAAATTCGCTTTCCCATGGAAAAGAAGCACCAGCAAATCCGCCGCGGCATGGTGGTTCGCACCCTGGTGCTCAGCGAGCGCAAAGACTTTTCCCGCATTGGCGCCATCAGCGATGCCTGGCTGCCCCAGATCAAACTCTGGGCCGGCGACTACCCCTACCTTCTGCGCCCGGCCTTTGAAGAGCTCTGCCTGAAGCGCCTGCGCTGACAATCAATCCAGACACTGGACCCCCTACAGGTCAGGACTGGACTGGCTGGACTGGACTGGACTGGCTCCAAAAACTAAAAGCCAGAAGCTGGCATCCAGGAACTCAGAACTGGGGACCGGAAACCTGAAATCAGATCACTGCGACGCTGGCGCCGCCCTGCCCCTTGCTGACCAGGCCGGGGGCTGCAACATCATGAGTGGCCTATGCCGATCTCGGCACGACCACATCACTACATCACGGCATCACTACATCAAGGCATCACGGCATCACGGCATCACGGCACGTTTGCATCACCGCGTGCATGCATCACGGCACGACTGCATCAAGACATCAGCGCATCAGCGTGCTGAGATCGGCATAGGCAATGAAAGACCCGGGCAGACTGAAGCGGACCTAAAGAGACCTCGACAGACCTAAACAGATCAAGACAGACCTAAACAGATCAAGACAGACCTAAACAGATCAAGACAGACCTAAACAGATCAAGACAGACCGATACAGGCAAAGCCAGGCCAAGACAGATCCAGATAGGCCTAAACAGATCTAAACAGGCCTAAACAGGCCTAAGTGTGTTTTCTCACCAGGTCATTCAGTGACCCGCAGCCGGTTCAGCTGCTGAATGGGAGTGCGGCCGCCGATGGCCATGTGGCA
>JAIXOF010000219.1 GCA_027486935.1 Cyanobium sp. C1_MAG_00004
CTGCGGGCGGCACTGGCGCGGACGCAGGCGTGGACGCAGGCGCAGCTGCGGGCGGCGGCGGCGGCGGCGCAGCAGTGGGCGATGACGGCGCACGGGGCGGCGGCGCAGCCGGCACGCACGCGTGAGTGCTTGTGTGCCGCCCCGCCCGGTCTGTGTGTGTGTCTCGCGTGCCTGCGTTCGCCCTGACGGGCCTGCAGTGAGGCAGCGCTCCCCCACGCGCTGCCGCGACCTCACGCCGCTGGCCGCCCGGGGGAACGCGCAGCGCCGCGCGCACTCGCGCGGCGCCGCGTGCTGAGCTTCTCGCTCGTATGAAAGCGCGCACTCAGAGGTCGGAGACCGACCCGTCGGGGCCTCCGCCGCAAGCGTTGCGTAGTCGCTCGCTCGCTGCTGCGGATGACGCCGACGTCACTGTGTACACGTCGTCGTCGCGTGTGTCGCCACCGCGCTCGCCGCCGCCACGCGTAGCCGCAGCGGCAGCGGCGGCGGCAGCAGGCGCGCCACGCGGAAAGCCCGCCCACGCGGCCAGCGCCGGCGGCGCGGCGTCGTGCGCGTCACCGGGCGCGTCGTGCGCGTCGGGGGCGTCGTCGTCCGCGGCGTGCGTGTCCTCTGCCGAGAACCACGCGCGCACGATGCGGACGGCCCAGCGGGCCGCCCACGTCACCCACACGTTGGCGAGCGGGCGGATGCGGTTGGGCTTCGCGACCGTCGCATCGAAGATGCGGCCGAGCGCGTCCGCGAGCGGCGCCTGCACGCCGCGAGCAGCCCGTGCGCCCCATGGGGCGACGGCCAGCGCACGGTAAAGCACGAACCGTCCCGTCGCGGTGTCCCAGTCCGTTGCGAGCGCGAGCGCCCGCACGTGGGCAGCGACACCGGACGCGTCCAGGTCACCGTCAGCCGCATCCGCGCGGCCCTCGCGGGTTGCGCGTGTCGCGAGCAGCGCGATAGCCGCGAGCACCCCCGGGAGCGACGCGGTCGCCTCGGCTCGCGCGGCAGCCGTCGGGGCGTGGGCGCACTCGGCGAACACGTGGAACGGGTCCTCGAGCGCAGCGTCGCACCGCGGGCAGCGCGTGTCCGAGTTGATCCGCATGCGCCAGTCCGCAGCCAGCGCCGCGCGCGTGCGGCCGACCGGCGCGGCGGGCCACGTGTACAGCAGCGACTTGCCCAGTCGCATGTTGAACAGCAGCGCGCGCGCGTGGTGCGGGATCCGGAGCGAAGGCACGCACAGCAGGCCGCCCGAGCAGCCCGGGCCGCGGGCGCTGAGCGGGGTGGCGCCGGCCGCAGCGCCCAGCGGGATCGCGGCCGCAACGTAGTTGTCGCTGAACCACGCGGCCACACGGTTGACGCCGCGCGTCGGCGGCCGCGAGTCCGCGAGGACAGGCACGAGCATCGGCGACGGGACGCCCGCCGCTGCGCTGGCGCGGAAGATGGCCTCGTCGAGCGCGCGAGCGTACACGGCCGCCGCCGACGCAACGTCGTCCCGCGACTGCGCGGGCCGCCAGATGACGCGGTGGCGCAGGTAGTGCTCGTTGCGCCACCACCAGATGCGCCAGTACACGCTGTACTCCGGCCGCCCGTGGGTGGACGGCGCGTTGTACGCGAGGTACTGCGCGGGGTCGCGGTGGGCGAGCACGAACACGCGGTAGCAAAGCGCGCTGCGCCCACCGATGTGGCGCTGCAAGCTGAGCCACAAGCGTGCGCGTGCGCGCGCGAGGATGCCCGTCGCCGTGGGCAGGCGCGACTCGGGCCACAGCGCCGCGCGCGCGACGCGCAGCGGCGCTGGGGTGACCGCCTCAGCGACCTGGCGCAGGAAGCGGTCGAGCAGCGAGACGACCTGCTGCGTCGGCGGCGTGATGCACAGCAGGAAGTTGCTCGCGCCGAGGACGACGGCGCGGAACACCTGCATCGCGAGAGCCGGCGACGCGCGCAGGACGAGCCTGTTGGCCACGAAGTACCGCGCCCAGTTGCGCTCGAGCCGCGACACGAGGCGCTCGAATAGACCGTCAGTAGCCAGGTCCCTGCGGACAGGGAAGCCGAGGTACCTATACTCCTGCGTCCACTCGATGCGCTGCCCGTCGCCGAGGTCGATGGGCGTCGGGTCGTCGGCCCACGCGTCGTGGCCAGGGATGCCCGAGGGCGCGCCGCGCCGCGCGTACCAGGCCGGGTACAACAGCGCCATCGCCTGCGTCTTGCCGTTGCCGAGCCCGAGGCGCATGCCCCAGCAGTCGGCCCACAGCTTGACGCGTCGCGCGGCGTCGGCGAGTGCGTACCGGTTGGGCGCGAGGGCGAGGACGTCGTCCGCGAAGAACAGGGACGACAGGACCGCGTCCCGGCCCGATGCGGTCGTGTCCTCGAGCCAGATGCCAGCGCGCCTGGGTGGCGTGTCGGCAGTGACGCGAAGGTAACGCGCGAGCGACTCGATGAACAGGTTGAAGAGCAGAGGCGACAGCGGGTCGCCCTGCCCGACGCCCATGCGCATCGGGATCGGCTCGGACAGCGTGCCGTTGACCGCGACGCGCGTGACGCGCCGCGAGTTCCAGCTGCGTAGCAGCCCGACGAGCGCGTCGGGCATGCCCATGTGCCGTAGGACGGCCCACAGCGCCTCCGGGTGCACGGAGTCGTACGCCTTCTGGAAGTCGACGAACAGCGCGTACACGTGCTCGTTGCGCCGCCAGCGGTGCTTGACCGCCTCGACGAACGTCGCGACGTGCTGCTCCGCGTTGTAGCCCTCGCGGAACGCGGCCTGCTCCTCGCCGATCAGGCCGTTCGCGTGCGCCCAGTGCGAGATGCGCCGGGTGAGCACGAGCGCGAACGTCTTGAGCAGCGTGTTGCCGACCGTGATCGGCCTGCAGTTGGCCGGGTCCGCGGGGTTGAGCCGCTGCCCGTCGCGCCCCGTCTTCGGCAGGTACACCGTGCGGTACTGCAGCCACGCGTCGGGCACCGTGCCAGTCGCGAGGATGCGGTTGAACACCGCCGCGACAGCGTCGGCGACGAGCGCACGGTACGTGTGGCGCTCGCGCAGCGCCGCAGGCCTCGCAAACCGGAGCGTGCGCGCGTCCAGGCCGTCGACGCCCGGCGCCGCCGTCGTCTTGACGCACGGCTTGAGCGTGGGCGCGTCCTCGTCCGCCGCGTCCGCGCGGCCAGACCACGCGTCGATGCGAGCGCGGTCGGCCGCGCACAGCGAGCAGTCCGCGCCGCCGCCCGCGCACGGCGAGGGCGGCGGCTCGAGCCTGCTGGGCGGGAAGAGCACGTTGTACACCTCCGCACGGGCGATGGGCTGGGACAGGCCGGAGCTGCTCGCGGCCTGCGGCACGAAGGCCTGCCAGGGCGCGCGCACGCTGCCGCCAGCGGCGGCGGGCGGCACCGGCCCAGCTGCCGCGAACTGCGCGCGTGCGTAGTCCACGAACCGCTGCTCCGCGCGCGGGTGCCCGGGCTCGTCGGGCTTGAAGCCCCCGTCGTCCGGCTCCGTCCGACAGCCCTCCGCGACAAGCGCCCGCAGCGCCTTGTGGAGCGC
>JAIXOF010000025.1 GCA_027486935.1 Cyanobium sp. C1_MAG_00004
AGCGCCACGGCCAGGTTGTTCTCGATTCGGCGGTTCAGCGCCCGAGCGACTGCAGCCGCATGATCAGCAGGGCCGCCAGCAGCTGGGCGCCGATCATCGGCAGCACGCCGCCGCCGCCCTGGCTGATCAGCCCGGCGGCGATGGCGGGGTTGTACAGGCCCGAACCACTCAGCCCGCCCAGCACCACCAAAGCCACCAGGGCCAGGCCGATCACCACCCCCGAGAGGGGCTGGGCAAACGGGCAGATCTTGCCCTCGTGGCTCCAGACCAGGATCAGGCCGTAGAGCGCCGCACTGAAGATGAACTCGGGCACAATCCCGGCCCCGGTGAACGGCGCCGATGCGGTCGCCAGGGGATCCAAACGAAACACCGCCACGGCAGCCAGCACCTGGGCCAGGCAGTAGAGCGCGGTTTCGCGCAACCCCTGGCCCCGCAACAGACCACGCCAGCCAAAGCGCTGCTGGTTGAGCAGCAGCGTCACCGCCGGGTTGAAATGGGCACCGCACAGCCTGCCGAACAGGTGGATGAGCAGGCACAGGGTCAGGCCCATGGCCCAGGCCTGCTCAAAAGTCCCAAGATCGCTGCGGCCCAATCGCACGATCGCAAACGCCAACGTGGCGGTGCCGATCGCCTCAAGCAGGGCGCGGCGGGCCAGGTTGAGCGGCATCGGGGATCAGCAGGCGGGCAACCGCAACCTAAGGACGCCGCTGGTTCAGCCGTAACGGCCAGCGTTGAACAACGCCACCTCGGCTGCGCGGCGGCGCACCAGACCGGGCAGCTCGCGGTCGCCGCCCCGGCTCCAGCGGGGCAGCTCTTCGGCGATCACCTGCTGGGGATCGTCGCCAGCCAACAACCGGCGCCGCAAGCTGGAACTGCGCAGCGCACCGCTGCCGACGTTGTAGGTGAAGCTGATCAAGGCTGCCTGTTGTCTTGGGCTGTAAAAGCGGGCCGGCGGGATTGCCTCCAGCAGGGCCGGCCCGTAATGCTCCTGGAGGCTGTGGGCGAGCAGCTGCTCGGCCTGTTCAGCACTGATGCGGTCGCCCAGCTGCACCGCCCGGCCATCCGGATAGCGGGTGGAGCCGTAGCCGATCGTGACAACACCCACTGGGTCCAGATAGGCCTCAAGGGCCAGCCCTTCAAAGTGACGAATCAGCGGCAATGCATGCTGCAGCCAAGGCGCCGGCTGGCTTGGGTTTGTTGTCAATGCCAACTGCGCCAGTGGCAAGGCCTGCAGACCATGGCCGGCGCCCAGTGACCCGGCCAGCAACGCCAGGGCCAGCGGCAACCCGCCGCGGCCGCCGACCAGACCTTCGAGCCAGTCGTCGTCCAGTTCCCACGTGCAGTCAGGGTCCAGATCGCTCTGTTCCAACAGAGCAAAGAAGCCATTGGTATCGCCGCGGCTGACGCAGGCATCCAGCGCAGTGCAGAAGACCTGATCACTTTGAATGCGCGCAATCAGACGCTCCAGAAAGGCGAGGGCAGGGTCCTGATTGCAAACGAACGGCTGTTGATCATTCGCCATTATTGACGAGAAAAGACTAATCCAGAGCTACACACCTGCAGGACATTGCGCCAAGAGAACAACGCAAACTCTTCAGGTTCTGAGCAAACAAGAGGCAATGGCGCAGCACCCTGCGGCAAGGCTGCCGCAGCAACGCCTCAATGTGCAGAATTTGATGAACGCTTGAAAAGCGAAGCCAATCGGCGACAATCGCCCCATGCGAGCGCCTTCCCCCACCCCCAAGCCCCTGGCGCTGCTGCTGTGGGTTGCCTGGGTGGCGCTGTGGGCCGGCAGCCCGGCCCAGGCCCAGCCCAGCCCGGGCTACCGGTTTAACGGTCAAAAGGCCCCCCAGGTTCAGACCAACCCGGCGGCCAGCCAGTTGCAGGCTCAACTGCGCAGCCTCAAAGCAGATCTTGAAGCCCGATCACGCTCGACGAACCTGCAGCAGGCGATCGAGGCAGCCCTGCTGAACAATCCGGAACTGGCGACGGCCTACGCCTCGATCCAGGGCAGCCAGTGGAACCTGATCGCCGTGCGGCGCTCGTGGTATCCGACCCTGAACGCCAGCAGCACCACCCTGCCGTCCCAGACTTATAGAACAGAAAACAACAGCGGTCCGACCACTTACAACACACCAACCTTCACCAACACCACCTCGGCAAGCGTCGCGGTAACCATGGGCTGGACCTTCTTCGACCCCAGCCGCGGGCCAGCGATCAACGCTGCCGGCGAAAGCCTGCGCCAGCAGCAACTGCTGTTTGACGTCAGCGCCCGCAACCTGGTGCTGACGGTGCAGCAGACCTACTTCCAGCTACAGGAACAGAGCCAACTGATCAGCGCCTACAACGAGATCCTGCTCAACACCGACCGACTGGTGACGCTCACCGAAGCCCAGTTCAACAGCGGGCTAGTCAGCATCGCCGAGGTTGAACAGATCCGCGCCCAGCAGTACAGCAACCTCAGCACCCTGATCGTCACCTACCGCCAGCTACTGGACACCGCCGCCCTGCTGGCCCAGGCCATGGCCCTGCCGCCGGGGGGCCTGGTGCTGCCTGCCGAACCGTTGAACCGGGTCGGCAGCTGGAGCGAGCCCCTGCCGGCAACCATTGCCCAGGCCCTGCGACTGCGCGAAGAGATCCAGGCCAGCCTGGCGGCCGCAGCCAGCGCCAGCTGGAGCGCCAGCAGCCTGTTCAACACCTACTGGCCCAAGTTCAGCCTCGGGGCCAGCGGCACCTTTGCCAACGACAACGCCACCAGCGGCCTGCCGGGGATCAGCGTCACCACCAGCAACACAAGCTTCAACTGGAACGGTGGGATCGGTGTGGGCTTCAGCTGGAAGCTGTTTGACGGCGGCATCAACGCCGCCCAGGCCCAAGCCAGCATCTCCCAGGCCGTGCAACTGCAGAACAATGCGGCCAGTCAGCGGCTGAACGTAACCCGCGAGGTGGAGCAGGCCTACAGCGCCTACCTGACCAGCCAGATGGGCCTGCAAAGCACCAGCGCCCAGGCAACGGCCGCCCGGCAGGCGGTGATCGCCGTCCAGGAACGGTTCAACGTCGGTGTCGACACCATGACCTCGGTGGTGCAGACCCTGAGCCAGGCGATCAATGCCGCCAGTGCCTACACGTCGGCGTTGCGCACGTACAACGATGCCGTCGCTCGCCTGTACCGCTCCTCGGCCCGCTGGCCCGAGGGCACCCAGGCGCCGCTGCAACAGCGCAGCACCAGCCTCAAGCAGCAATAAGCCTGATGTTCAGATCCCAGCAATGCCGCTAATTTGCGGCCAATCCAGACAGCATCTCGCCCGCGACCAAACCAGTGCCCGACGACTCTGATGACCAATCCAACCAGCCGGCGGCTCCGCCGAGCGGCTCGGCAGAGGCCAGCGGCAGCAAGCGGGCTGCGGATCGCTTTCAGATCTTTGAGTCGGTGGCTCTGGAGCGCCTGCAGGCCGGCACCGATTCGACCAAAGCAGCCGCCTTTCTGCCGTTGCCGGTGCGGCTCACGGCGATCGCCGCCGCGGCCATTGCCGGGATCGGCGTGGTGTGGTCGGTGCTGGCCCGGGTCCCGGTGCAGGTCAACGGCACTGCCGCGATTGTGCCAATGAGCGGCATGGGCACCCTGCTGGCCCCCACCACCGGCCATCTGCACTATCAGATCAACGGCCTGGGCCCGAACACGCTGCCAGCGGCCCAGCAGGGCAACAACGCACAGCTGGCCCAGTTCTGGAGCCAGGACGCCCGGGTGCTCACCAGCACGGTTGCAGCGGCCAACAGACTCGACACCCTGGTCAAGGCCGCCCTGGCCCAGGTGCAGGGACAACCCCTGGTGCTACCCGAGGATCTGCCCAATCAGGAGCTCTTCGACAGGCCGGGCAGCCGGTTGCTGATCAACTACCCCGAGGGCACCCTGCTGGCCAGGATCACCGACCCGCTGGCCCACCAGGACCTCAACGGGGCCCTGTTGACGACCCTGCCGGCGGTCGATCTGCAGCAGCAGCAACGGCGGGAGCGCCTGAAGCGCTCCGGCCAATACCGCAACCTGGTGGTCCTGCAACAGGATCAGCGCCAGGCCATCACCCGCGAACTGCAGCAGCGGCGCGCGCTGCTGCAACGCCTGCAAAAACTATGGAGGCAGGGCTACCTCCCCATCACCCAGGTGCTGGATGAGGAGACCCGCGTCCACAACCTCGAGAGCCAGCTGCTGAGCGCCGATGCGACCCAGCTCAACACCACGATCAACAGCCAGGACCAGCTCGATCAGTCCAAACAGGTCGCCATCACCAACCTGGACAGCCGCAACAAGCTCGAAGTCCAGCTGATCAATTACCTGACGAAGACAGCGTTGTTCGTCCCCGATGGCGGTTTCTATCTGCTCGCCAAGTTCTTCAGAGATGGCTCCTGGGTGAAGCAGGGCGAAGAGCTGCTCAGTTACACCACCAAGCCCCCAGCCCTGCCCCGGTCAGTGCCGGTGTTTCTGGATGGCACCTCGGCCCAGCAGGTCAGTGAGGGCATGGCCGTGCTGCTGACGCCCAAGGGCATTTCCAGAGCCGAATACGGGGGCATCCGCGGCACGGTGGTCGAGGTCAACAAACTGCCCCTGCTGGGTGAGGGTGTGTTCGGCGCCGTCGGCAGCCGCTCGATGGCCGGCTCGATCCAGCAGTCGATCCCTTCGCCTTACCTGGTCTGGGTGAAGCTCGATCAGGCTGAACCGGGGCTCTGCCAGCAGGTGATGTCGCGCCGCTGCTACCGCTGGAGCTCGGGCCGGCTGCCGCCCCACCCGGTGCGGCTGGCCAGCCTGGCCGACGTGCAGATCACCACCGTCTACCGCAGGCCGATCGAATTTGTGATGCCGGCGCTGCGCAAGGCCCTGGGCTTGGTCGTCGACAACAAATGACAGCCAGGAGCATGCCGTCCCGCACCCTGAGCAGCACCCGGGTCACCACCCCGACGGTGCTGCAATACGAGGCGGTCGAATGCGGGGCCGCCAGCCTCAAGATCGTGCTGGGCTACCTGGGCAAGGTGATGCCCCTGGCCGACCTGCGCGAACGCTGCGGCATTAGCCGGGACGGGGTCACGGCCGTGCAGCTCAAAAAGGCAGCCCTGAGCCTGGGACTCGCGGTCAAGGCGTTTCGTTGCAGCGCCCAGCATCTGCTCAACAAGGGCCAGTTTCCTTGCATCATTTTCTGGAATTTCAACCACTTCCTGGTCCTGGAGGGGTTCAGCAAGGGCAAGGCCTACCTGAGCGACCCGGCCAGCGGCCGCCGCAGCGTCGACTGGGACGAGTTCCAGACCAGCTTCACCGGTGTGGTGCTGGAGCTGATTCCCAGCGAAGGGTTTAGCCCCGGCGGCAGCGAACCGGGCCTTTACCGCTGGGTGCCTGCCCTGATTGCCCCCTACCGCAGCCTGTTGCCCTGGCTAGCCCTGGTGTCGCTGGCGGGGTCCCTGCCCGAGTTGTTCATCGCCGGTGCCACTGCCCAGTTTATCGACGGATTTCTGCAGAACGGCCGACAAAACATTGCGATTCCGGTGATCTGGGTCACGGCGATCGCCGTGGTGGTGCTGATCGCCCTGCTGAACCTGCAGAAACTGCTGCTGCGCAGCCTGGGGAACCTGCTGCTCAAAAGGATCAGCAGCCTGCTCTACATCTCGCTGTTCAGCCTTCCCTACCGCTATTTCGTGCAGCGCATGCGCGGCGAGGTGGCGACCCGGCTGATTCTTCCGTTTTCGCTGGTGCAGCTCAGCGTCACCGGCGTCGTCGATTTCGGTCTGTCCCTGGGCTCAGGGCTGCTGGCCCTGATCGTCGGTCTGCTGATTTCACCCTGGCTGGCCCTGCTGACCGTGGCCATCGCCGGGGGCAACACCGCCTTAACCCTGTGGATCAGGGAGCTGCGCAAGGGCGACAACTACAAGTTGGCCATGGTTCAGGGCAAGGCCGGCGGTATCGGCATGTACGTGATTCAGTGCATCGAAAGCATCAAGGCCAGCGGCCTCGAAAATGAATCGTTCATGCAATGGTCCGCCAGCTTCAACGAGGGCCTAGCCGAACTGCAGAAGCAATCGCTGGCCAGCTCACTGGTGGGGCTGATGGGTACCACCTCGGGCTTTCTGCTGCGCTGCAGCGTGATCATGCTGGGAGGCTTGTTGATCATCGTGGGCCAGATCACCCTCGGTGAACTGATGGCTTTTCAGTTCCTGATGGGCATGATCCAGGCCCCTCTGTCCCAGCTGAGCCTGCTCAGCAGCCAGTTGCAACAGCTCGATGGCCAGGTGGGCCGCACCAACGATGTGATCGACACCGATGTCGATCCCACGGTGCGCAGCTTTCAGATGGCGGCAAATGCGATCCCCAGCCGCCAGCTTCGGGGCGAGCTGGAACTGCGGGATCTGGGCTTCCAGTTCAGCAGCACCACACCGATGCTGTTCGGCGGTCTGAACCTGCAGCTGCAGGCGGGGCAGCACCTGGCGATCGTGGGCGGCAGCGGCTCGGGCAAGTCGACCCTGCTGCGCCTGCTGGCGGGCCTGTATTACCCCAGCCAGGGAAACGTGCTGTATGACGGCCGCCATTGGCTCGACTGGGACGACCCCACCCTGCGCGCCTCGATCGCGCTGGTGTCCCAGGACGTGTTTCTGTTTCCGGCCACGCTCGAGCAGAACCTGAGCCTCTGGGACCCCCGCTACAACGCCAGCCAGGCGATCGAGGCCCTGGAGCAGGCCGGGCTGCTGGACGACCTGGGCGGCGCCGGCGCCCTGGGCCTGCACCTGGGAGAAGGGGGCGGCAACCTCAGCGGCGGCCAGCGCCAACGGGTCGAGATCGCCCGGGCCCTGCTGCGCCAGCCCAGTCTGCTGCTGATGGATGAAGCCACCAGCGCCCTGGACGATCGCCGCGAGCGTCAGATCATGGCCGCGGTCAAACAGGTGCCCCGCACCCTGGTGACGGTGGCCCACCGCATGCATGCAGCCCAGATCAGTGACTGGGTGCTGGTGCTGGAGCAGGGCCAGCTGATCCAGCAGGGCCACCCGCGCGATCTGGCCGCCGGCGATGGCCCCTACCGGCGCCTGCTCGAGGCCGAACTCCTGCAGAGCGCCCCTGCCGGGAGGTCGGCATGAACCTTTCAGAAGCAAGACAGGCCGCGTTGCTGCGAGGCATGGGCGCCGTTCAGCGGCAGAGCATCGACACCCTGCCACTGCGCGGCGCCAGCGACGCGCGCAGCACGGTTCTGGCCTATGCCATGACCGTGCTGGGCGACCCGCGGACGATCGTCGCCAGCGACGGCAGCTTCACCGACCTGCTCGAGGTCAACAACATCGCCCATCGCGAGGTCAAGACCCCGTCCGATCTGGCCGTGTCGACGCGGGCAACGATGGTGGTGTTTGCTGGCGACGACGGCCGACCGCTGGCGGCGCATCGGCTCGGGGGTCAGACGGTGGCCTTTGACAGCACCAGCGGACTGCGGGAACCCCTCGACCCGGCTCTGGCCCTCAAGCCCTACGCCTACGAGCTGTATGCGTCATTGCCGGTGCCGCTGCGCTCGCTGCCCCAACTGCTGGGCTTTGCCCTGACCAGCAATATCACCCCCCTACTGACGGTGCTGTTCAGCGCCCTGGTGGTGGCGATCTTCAACCTGAGCATTCCCACCCTGACGTCGTTTCTGGTGGGCACGGTGCTGCCGCTGGGGGACCTGCGCCTGATCGTCGAAACCTCGTTGGTGGTGCTGTTGGTGGCCCTGTGCACGGTGGTGTCGCAGGGATTCAGCAGCCTGGCCACGGTGCGCATGGAGTCGCTGGTGAACCTGCGGCTCGAGACGGCGCTCTGGAGCCACCTGATGCGCCTGCCCCTGGGCTTCTTCCAGCAACTGGGCACCGCCGATCTGGTCACCCGCGTCGGCTCGATCAGCCAGATGCGCCAGTTGGTCAGCAGCGGCCTGCTGACGGCCGGCCTGGGCCTGCTGTTTTCGCTCACCAATCTGGTGTTGATGTTCGTCTATCAGGCCCAGCTGGCCATGGTGGCCGCAGCCTTCACCCTACTCAGTGCCATCGTCATGGTGGCGCTGGTGATGCAGGCGGCCCGGCTCGAAAAACCCCTTCAAGAGGGCCAGGCCCGGGTCAGTGACATGGGTCTGCAGGCGGTTGTGGGCATGCCCCAGATCCGGGTCAGCGGCAGCGAACCGTTCGTCTTCGAACAGTGGATCACCGATGTGGTGCGCCTGGGCGGGCTGATGCGCCGGGGCGAGGCAGCCAACAACGCCCTCGAGATCCTGGCGCGGGTGCTGACACCCCTGGGACAGGTGGTGGTGTTCATCGTGCTGGTGGTGCTGCTCGACCAGGCCAAAACAGCTGCGGCCGTGCCCGGTGCCGCAGTCGCCCCCGGGTCCCTGGGGACCCTGGGGGCCAACCAGCTGGTGGCCGCGTTTGTGGCCTTCCAAGCCGCCTATCTGTCGTTCAACAGCCAGCTCTCGGCCATGGCGGTGCAGGTGGCCAGCACGGTGGCCCGCCTGGTCGTGCTGTGGCAGCGCAGCAGCGTGGTGATGTTTGCCACCCCCGAAGCCGGCCACGACGGCAGCGCCAAGCTGCTGGATCTGCAGGGCCAGCTGCAGCTGCAGAGCCTGCAGGTGCGCTATCCCGATGCGCCCGAACCGTTGCTGAGCGACATCAACTTGACGATCCCCCAGGGGCGCTACACCGCAATCACCGGCGCCTCGGGCTGCGGCAAGACGACGCTGATGCGCTGCCTGCTGCGGCTGATGGACCCCGAAGCCGGCGTGATCAGTGTTGATGGCATCGACCTGCGCGAGCTGGCGGTGCGCCACTACCGCCGCCAGCTGGGCGTGGTGCTGCAGAACACACCGCTGCCCACCGGCTCGATCTACGAGGTGGTGCGGGCCGGCCGCGCCTACAGCCGCGACGAGGTCTGGGAGGCCCTGGCCCTGGCAGCGATGGCCGATGACGTCGAGCGCATGCCCATGAAGCTCGAGACGATCATCAGCGAAGGTGCCATGGGCATTTCGGGGGGCCAGCGCCAGCGCCTGTCGATGGCCCGTGCCCTGCTGGGCAAACCGAAACTGTTGCTGCTCGATGAAGCCACCAGCGCGTTGGACGCCCCGACCCAGGCGGCCGTGACCCGCACGCTGGAGTCCTTACCGATCACCCGCATTGCCATCGCCCACCGCCTGTCGACGATCGAATCGGCCGACCAGATCGCCGTGATCGCCGGCGGCCGCATCAGCGAGCTGGGCACCTACGCCGAACTGAGTGGTCGGTCCGGCGGCTACCTGAGCCGGATGGACAGCTGAGGCAACCGATCAGGGCAGCCAGCCCAGCACTTTTTTGCCGGTGTTGCGGATGCCATCACCCAGAAATGATGAGCTGTCCGAATACAAAAAAGCCTCAACATCATTGGCCACTCCCAACACGCCGACAACAGCGGCAGCAATGCCGATCCCGAGGGTGATCGTGGCGATGATCCCACCGGTGACTTGAGCTAGATCATCGTCATTGAGATCCTGCGGGGCTTCGTGCATCGCCTCCAGGATCGCTGGCGAGACGAGGCAACCCGCTGCTGCCGCCAGGGCCGAAGCCTGATCAGCAGTCTGCACCTGAACCAACGATGTTGTCAGGGCTGGACTCTCGGCCAGCTTCACCAGAAATCGACCGAGCGCATCTCGCTCGTCCTGGTGAAATCCAGCCAGGGCATCATCGAGACCGCGCAGGCTGAGCAAACGCAGACCCAGCTCGGTATCACTGAACGCATGGCCGTGCTCGGACAGCTGCGTGCGCAGGTTGCTCAGTTGCAGATCAGTGGCGAGAGGTTGGGCCATTGGGTGTCTCAGGCCGTCTGAGCACCAGCGTTGATCTTGGCCGTTTCCAGATTGTTGCGAGATGACAACCAATTGAAGGTCGCCGCGCCCAGGCCGACAACGGCAGCCGCCAGGCCGATCACCGCAAGCGTGAGGGGCTCCCCACCGACGACCTGATCGAGTTGCTCGTCATCGAGCAATTCGATTTCGCCGGACACAGCCTGGGCTGCAGCCAGGCTGATCGGCGCCCCAGCCTTGTCGGCGAGGGTGACCAACTGCTCGGGCAGCTGAAGCGCAGCGACCTGTTGCTGCAGGTCAGGATCGCGCCCCATGCGATCGAACCAGACCAACAATTGGGCTACTTCAGTGGTCGCAAGCGCTGCAAAGCGGTGACCATCAGGGGACTCGGACAGATAGGTAGGGACGAGATCTAGGGCCGCCTGCAGATCAAGCACAGGGGCCGGTTCTGGAGTTGACAACATGGACTTCAGAACGACCAATCGTTGTTTGGACCCTAAGGCGAACACCCCGACTACGCCATCACCCATCAGAGTGATGGCCATGGATTGACCGCTCGCTTTGCGCTGCATTGGCCACTGATCTTGCGACCTATTGCCAAGGTTTTGCCCGCGCTTCTGAGCCCTGGCCACCCCTGCCCCTGGCCGATGCGCCCGAGCTGGCCTGGTGGCACGCGCTGATCGGCCCGGCCCCAGGGGGCGTGCTTCAGGGCCCTGCCCTGCTGGCCGCCTTGCAGAAAGCCCTGCCCCAGCTGCGGCTGCCCCAGGTCGAGGGCATCAGCAGCAGCGAGCTGTACCAACAGAGCGTGCTGCGCGGCGTGCTCCTCAACGCCGATGAGCTGGCCGGCGCCGGCCCCCTGCCCAGCTGGGAGCAGCCGCAAGCCCTGACGTTGTGGATCGCGCCCCACCCGGCCGGGGCGATGCCGGTGCTGCAGACCCCCAGCTGGCCCGACTTTGAGCTGCTGGTGCGGGCCCTGGCCCATCGCGCCGAACCCGCCGTGCTGGCCGATGGCGTCCATGCTCAGGCGGTCAGCGGGCTGATCCACTGGGGACTGATCAACCGGTTCGGCCGCCAGAGCAGGGCTCGCCTGATCGTGTTGCATCGGGCGCCCTACGGCTCGGTCAGCGCCGTGCATGTACCGGGCGGCCTGAGCGATGCGGCCTGGGTGACGGCCTCGACGACCCTGCGGCTCGAGCACGAGCTGACCCACCTGGCCACTAAGGCCCTGCTGGGCACCATGCGCCTCAACCTGCTCGATGAGCTGGTGGCCGATGCCATGGGCATGGTGGCGGCCCTGGGTCGCTTTGATGCCCACCTGTTTGGCCGCTGCCTGGGGGTTGACTGCACAAAAGGCGACCAACCCATCGCCCAAGGCCGCTGGAGCAGCTACACCCGCGAGCTGGAGCAAGCCGATGCCCACAAGGCCGTGGCCCTGGTGATGGCCCGCAGCCGTGAACTGCAGTCCCGCATCGACACCCAGCCCACGTTGACGAACCCGGCCCTGGCCATGGCACGGCTGCAGTGGCTGTGCCAGCAACGGTTGGATCAGCCGATCACCACTGCACCAACCGCCGCATTGCCGGTGCACTTCAGCCCATCGGCGCCCTGATCCAAGGATTGCGTTGAAAACCTTGGGGCTCTCTGCCAACAGGGCTCATGGATGGCATCGGTCGCTGGCAGCACGCCGGGCTGCAGGCCATCAGCAGTGGTTTGATCACGTACCTGGTCCTGGCCCTGCTGGCCGCACCTGAGCCCGTTCCCCTGTTCAGACCTGCCGCCGGCCCTGACCGGCCAACAGCCACAACACCACCACCAACAACAGCCACCGCAACGGATGCAGGCCGGCCGTGGGGCTGAACAGGGCCGTCAATGGGCCCATCCACACCAGCCCGACCGTCAGACCAAGGACCACCAGCAGGATCAGTGCTGCCATCGCTCAGACCACGCTGATGCTGCCGGCCCGCAGCACCTGCCAGTGGCCCGCTTGCCAGGCCAGAACGGTGCTGGCCTGGCCGCTGGGTGCAGGCCAGGGCAACGGCCCCAGCAGGGGCACGCCCTGCTCGCCAAACCACGCCGCCGCCTCGTCGGCGGTGGTGGCGGCCGGCTGACCCGAGCGATTGGCGCTGGTGGTGGCCAAGGGACCGCTCAACCGCAGCAGGTCCTGGGCCAGGGCGCAGGCCGGCACCCGCAACCCAACGCTGTTGCCACCTGGGTTGAGCTGTCCGACCAGGGGGCCGGCTGCCGGCAGCACCAGGGTCAGCCCCCCGGGCCAATGGGTCTGCGCCAGCTCCAGGGCAGCCGCGGGCCACTGCACCCCGGCAACCTGCTGGAGCTGGGCCAGATCGGCCCCCATCAGGATCAGGGGCTTATCGGGGGGACGCTGCTTGAGTTGCCAGATCTGGCCGGCGTAGTCAGGCAACGCCGCCAGGGCCACCAGGGTGTCGGTTGGGAACAGGGCCGCCACACCCGCCTGCAGGCGCGCAGCCAGAGCAGAGGGGTCAACAACGGAGGTCATGGCTGCGGCGGCTGCGGTGACTGGGCACTGGCAAAGCGCCAGACCCCTTCAAGATCGCGGTGACGCTCCAGCGCGACAAGCCCCGCCGCAGCCAACAGATCATGAACCGCCTCACTCTGGTCGTGGTGGTGCTCCAGCAGCAACAAACCGCCGGGGCTTAGGGCAGCAACGGCGCCTGCGGCGATCTGGCGGATCGCCTCAAGGCCGTCGACCCCGGCCGCCAGGGCAAGGGCTGGCTCGTGCTCGCGCACCACGGGCTCAAGCTGGGCCCACACCGCAGCGGGGATGTAAGGCGGATTAGCCACCACCAGCTCCAGCTGTCCCCACCAGGGCCCCAGCGGCTGCCACCAGCTGCCTGCGACCAGCTGCACCTGGGACGCCGCCTGCAGGTTGCGGGCTGCCACAGCACGGGCAGGGGGTGACAGCTCGACGGCCAGGCCACGGCTGTGGGGCCAGGCCCGGGCCAGAGCCAGGGCCATTGCCCCGCTGCCTGTGCCCAGGTCGGCCCAAAGCCGCGGCGGCACTGGCAGCAGCTGCTGGGCCAGTTCGATCAGCAGTTCGGTTTCAGCCCTGGGGATCAACACCCCTGGCCCCACCTGCAGGGTCAGGTCGCGCCAGGGGCACAGGCCCAGCAGGTACTGCAGCGGCACCGCCTCGCCCAGATGCCGCTGCCACAGGGCTTCGAGCTCATCGAGGCTGCGCTGCAGAACGACGGGTTGATCGGGCCGCAGGTGGAGCTGTTGCAGCTGCTGCCAGCCCACACCGGCGCCCAGGTCGAGCAGCCAATCCAGGCTGGGCTGCAGCAGGGCCGGCGGGCGGCTATAGCCCGCCAACTGCTGGCGACGCCAGGCGAGCAAGGCCTGGGCCGTGATGGTCGCGGGGGTGCTCAGCTGCGTGGTTGCCGCACAGGGCTGGGTTGGTTCCAGTGTGGCTGCTGGCGCCATCAGGCTGGTCGCCACTGCAGGCCTGGCTCGGCCTGCAGCACCCCCGCCAGCTCAAGGGCCAGCAGCCGGGGCATGAGCTGGGCCGCGGCCTGGCCCAGGTGCAGGCTGAGCTGCTCGAGCGAGGCGCCACTGCCCACCGCCGCCAGCAAGGCCTGATCGGCAGCGATCGCAGCCGCCGCTGGAGCCGCTGCCCTGAGCCCGGATGCGGGTCGTGGCCCAGACCCTGCCGCCAGCGGCCCCGGTCCCAGGGTGGCGATCAGATCGCTGGGGTTGAGCAGGGGCGCCGCGCCGGCCGCCAGCCAACGGTTGCTGCCGACAGCTGACGTCTTGGCGGCATCGGCCGGCACCACCCACAACCGCAGCCCCTGGTCCCAGGCCAGGCGAGCCGCGTGCAGGGCACCACTGGGCTCAGGGCATTCGACCAGCACAACAGCGCGCACCAGGGCGACCTGCAACCGGTTGCGGGCGGCAAAATGGCCTGCGCAGACCCTGCTGCCCGGGGCCTGTTCGCTGATCAGCAGACCACGGGTCGCCACCTGCTGCTGCAGGCGAGCGTGATGGCTGGGATACACCCGATCCAGGGGGGTCCCCAGCACCCCGATGGGCCGCCCGTCAGCCCGCAGACACCCCTGGTGCGCCGCCGCATCGATGCCTTCGGCCAGGCCGCTGACCACGGGCCAACCCGCCTGGGCCAGGGCATGACCGATGGCCTCGGCCATCTGCAGACCATGCACCGACGGCCGGCGCGTGCCCACCACCGCCACCGCCAGCCCCCGGCGCAACGGCGACCACAGCTGGCCGCGGCCGCGCCAGTACAGATGGATCGGGGGCCTGACCAGGGCCTTGACCGCCGCGGGCAGGGCCCGATCACCGGGTAGCAACACCCCGGTATGGCGCAGCGGGGCGAGCGGATCGTCCCCACCCCGCCGCCGACAGCGCTCAATCGCCGCCAGGCGGGCCGGCCCGATACCCGGCACCGCCGCCAGGGCCTCGCGAGGTGCGGCCCACGCCGCCGCCAGACTGCCGAACACCCCCCAGAGCTGGCAGAGCCTGCCAAATCCCAGCCCCGGAACCTGGCTCCACAGCAACCACCACAGCCGCTCCTGCGGGGACCACGCAGCCCCACGAGCATCTAGATCACCCCAGGGGCACCCGACCAACGCAACCAGTACATCTGTACTGATATTACCCCGGTCCCCGCTCCAGGGCATTCACCGCTGCAGCCAGGTCATCCGGTAGCCGCCTCAACAGCCGCCGCTGGCCCGGGCCGCCGCCCAGGTCCACGGGGACCAGCACCACCAGGGCCTCGGCAGCCAGGGTGCCGCCAGCGGTCACGAACCGGGTGCGCCAAGGCAACCTGACCCCCTGGCGCGGCAACACCTGGCTTTCCAGACGCACCAGATCGCCGTGCAGCAGGGCCTGGCGATAGTCGATGGTGAGCGACACCACCGGCAGCTCGAGCCCGCGGTCCGACAGGTCGCTGTAGGCCAGGCCCGCCTGCGCCAGCGCTTCGATGCGCGCCTCTTCGAGCCAGCCCAGATAGGCGCCGTGCCACATCACCCCGGCGTGATCGGTGTGCTGGGGCAGCACCCGCCGCTGCAGGAGCCAGGGAGAGCTGGCCGCGAAGGTTTCGGTGACCATGGTTTTCAAACGGCAGGTCGGGCCCGGACTTGCGCCATAGGCTGCCATCGCGCTTCCGCATCCTGCTGTGTTCCGCAACCTTCTGATCGCCGATTCCGGCCAGGGTCATGTCGAAGAGATGGTGCGCATGCTGCGCGCCATCCCGCCGGCCGCCCAGGCCCGGGTAAATCTGCTGCACGTGGTCGGCGAACAGAGCAGCGCCAACGTCGAGGATCACCTGGCCCGGGCCCAAGGCCTGCTCAGCGATGCGATCCAACGCATGGGGCTCGACACCATCACGGTCAACACCCTGATCCGCCAGGGGGACACCAAGACCACGGTGCTCAAGGTTGCTGACGAGCTTGATGCCGATCTGATCGTGATGGGCTCGCGCGGCATGAACCGGCTGCAGGCGATCCTCAGCAACAGCGCCAGCCAGTACGTGTTTCAGCTGTCGACCCGGCCGATGCTGCTGGTGCGCGACGACCTGTACATCCGCGCCATCAACCGCGTGATGGTCACCGTGGATGGCACTGGCGTCGGCGACGATGCCCTGCGCCTGGCCTGCGAACTGGTGGCCGCGATCCCCGGCGGCACCCTGACCGGCGTCCATGTGACCCGGCAAGACATCACCCCCAGCCGGGGCGGCAAAAGCCCCGCCGACGAGGTCCTCGACAAGGCGGTGCAACGGGCCCGCAGCTACGGCGTCACCCTGAAGCCCATGCACAAGGTCGGCGACATTGCCCGCACCGTCTGCAGCGCGGCTCAAGAAGCAAGAGCCGATCTGCTGGTGATCGCATCCCAGGACCGCCGGCCGGTGGTGGCCAAGAGCCTGGTTGACATCGACCGTCTGCTGGGCAGCTCAGTCAGCGATTACATCAGGGTTCACGCGCCAGCGCCGGTGCTGCTGGTTCGCGAACCCGAGCAAGGGCGCTGAGGGACCTGCCTCAGCCTCCCTGGCGGCTACTGGTCTGGATATACAGGATGATCAGAAAGACCGCCGGAACCAACACAAACAGAAGGCTGGCGACAAAGCCGAGGTCGTTGGTTTCCATGGCAATGAGGGTGGTGGAGGAAAGGTATCACCGCTGCCAGGGCTTTACTCAGGAGACGTCACCGCTCGTTGCGTCGGCCTCGGGCTGAAGCTGAGGCTGGGGCTGAGACTCAGCATCGCCTTCGAGCGCCGTCTCGGGTTCGACCTCGGGCTGAGGCCAAGCGGTCGGCCCCAGGGGCAGGGGTGTGGCCATGGAAGACGCGAGCAGCGCTTCCCTGTCTCCCAATCCGACCTGGGGACGGGTGATCACCCGCAGCGACTGGTTGACCAGGGCCTGACAGGCCAGACGCCAGCTCTGAGAGCGGCGCCTGAGCTTCTGCTCTTCGACCGGGGTGCGCGGGCTGAGCGCCACTGCCGAGGGCTCGTCGGGCACCTCAACAAAACAGGTGATGCACTGACCGCAACCACCGCAATTGCCCAGGGTCCCCTTGAGTCCATAGAGCTGGATGCCGGCCCGCAGGGCGACCTCGCGCAGGTTTTCGCCCGGATAACACTCGACATCGCGGCCCTCGCGCACAAACCGGATCACGGGCATCGACAGAGCTTCGGCTGGGGCCATTCTGCGTCCGGGACGAACCCGCGCTGGTTGCGGTCTGTGACCGCCGCCGCGCCAGAGCGGCCGCGACCCTTACGATCGCCCAACCCACCCCAAGCGTCTCCCCATGGGATTGCCCTGGTACCGGGTGCACACGGTCGTGATCAACGACCCGGGCCGATTGCTGGCCGTGCACCTCATGCACACCGCATTGGTGGCCGGCTGGGCCGGCTCCATGGCGCTCTATGAGCTCGCCATCTTTGACCCCTCTGACCCGGTGCTCAACCCGATGTGGCGCCAGGGCATGTTCGTCATGCCCTTCATGGCCCGCCTCGGCGTGACCGGCAGCTGGGGCGGCTGGAGCATCACCGGTGAAACCGGCGTCGACCCCGGCTTCTGGAGCTTCGAAGGCGTTGCCGCCGCCCACATCATTTTTAGTGGTCTGCTGTTCCTGGCAGCGATCTGGCACTGGACCTACTGGGACCTGGAGATCTGGCAGGACCCCCGCACCGGCGAACCTGCCCTTGATCTGCCCAAGATTTTCGGCATCCACCTGCTGCTCGCCGGCCTGGGTTGCTTCGGTTTCGGCGCCTTCCACCTGACTGGCGTCTTCGGACCGGGCATGTGGGTCAGCGATCCCTACGGAATCACGGGACACCTTGAACCGGTGCAGCCCTCCTGGGGACCAGAGGGTTTCAACCCCTTCAATCCGGGGGGCATCGTGGCCCACCACATCGCGGCGGGCATTGTCGGCATCATTGCCGGCATCTTCCACATCACCACCCGCCCGCCTGAGCGCCTGTACAAGGCTCTGCGGATGGGCAACATCGAAACGGTTCTGGCCTCGGCAATCGCCGCTGTGTTCTTTGCCGCCTTCATTGTTGCCGGAACGATGTGGTACGGCGCAGCTGCCACCCCGGTTGAGCTGTTCGGACCCACCCGCTATCAGTGGGACCAGAGCTACTTCAAGACTGAGATCAACCGTCGTGTGCAGACCGCGATGGACAACGGCGCCAGCAAAGAGCAGGCCTGGGCCTCGATTCCCGAGAAGCTGGCCTTCTACGACTACGTCGGCAACAGCCCTGCCAAGGGTGGTCTGTTCCGGGTCGGTCCGATGGTCAACGGCGACGGTCTTCCCACCGGTTGGGTTGGTCACATCGCCTTCACCGACAAAGATGGTCGCGAACTCGAAGTGCGCCGTCTGCCCAACTTCTTCGAGAACTTCCCAGTTGTTCTTCAGGATCAGGACGGAGTTGTCCGTGCGGACATCCCCTTCCGGCGGGCTGAAGCCAAGTACGCCTTCGAACAGACCGGCGTGACGGCCACCGTTTACGGCGGAGCCCTGGCAGGCCAGACCTTCACTGACCCTGCCGACGTCAAGCGACTGGCCCGTAAGGCCCAGCTGGGTGAAGCCTTCGAATTCGATCGCGAGACCTACCACTCAGATGGTGTCTTCCGCAGCTCACCCCGCGGCTGGTTCACCTTTGGCCACGCCACCTTTGCCCTGCTGTTCTTCTTCGGCCACATCTGGCACGGTGCCCGCACCCTGTACCGCGATGTGTTCGCCGGCATCGACCCCGATCTGGGCGAGCAGGTCGAATTCGGTCTGTTCCAGAAACTGGGCGACCGCTCGACCCGCCGTCTTCCCGAGGGTTATGTGCCCCCGGCAGGCTCCACCCTCAGCTGATCGCCAGGAGATCCCATGGAGAGCTTCGCTTACATCCTGATTCTGGCCCTGGCCATATCCACCCTGTTCTTCGCGATCGCCTTCCGCGATCCCCCGAAGATCGGCAAATAAGAAGACAGACGGCCGTCTGTTCCCTGAACACAAACCCCCGCCTCTGGCGGGGGTTTTTTCTTGGCGACCACCAGCCCTTTCCAAAGGGAAATTAAGTGTTTACACTTGATTGAGATCACCCGCTGTCCTGGGGATGCAATGTCCCTCCTGCCAACACACAGACAGCCGGGTTCTCGAATCAAGAGCGGCTGACAGCGGGCGCAGTGTGCGCAGGCGTCGCGAATGCCTCAACTGCGATTTTCGCTTCACCACCTACGAACGGGTTGAAACCGTTCCGATCACTGTGGTCAAGCGCAATGGAGCCCGGGAGACCTTCAATCCTTCAAAGCTGCTGCACGGCCTGTTGCGGGCCTGCGAAAAGACCGGGCTTGAACCGGCGCGCCTGGAAAGTGTGGTCGAAACCATCGAACTCCAGCTGCAACAGCGCAACGGACGCGAAGTCACCAGCAGTGAGATCGGCGAACTGGTGCTGCAGGAACTCAGCACCATGAGCGAGGTGGCGTACGTGCGTTTTGCCTCGGTCTACCGGCAGTTCCAAAGCATCAGCGACTTTGTCGCCACCCTTGAAGGTCTTGATGGGGCCAGGTCCCGGCGTGCCAGGAGCGCCCTGGCCTCGGCGGTCTGAGCGTCAGCAAGAAGCCCTGTTGGTAGATTGGCAGATTGGAAGTGATCTGCTGGCGGCAGCTCATTCCGTTCGCTCGCACTGCCACTGGCAGACCGCCATTGCTCCATGACCGTGACCCCTTCCGACATCAGCAGCCCCGAGGCCGATCTGGACCTGGCCGCTGAAGCGGCCGCCGACCTGGACCTCGCCGCCCTGGAAGAGGTTCCTGCAGCCGACGCCTCCAGCAGCCGCAACGCTGGCCGCAGCAGTGACGACGTGGGTTTCACCCTCGACGAGTTCGCCTCGCTGCTCAGCAAGTACGACTACAACTTCAAGCCCGGTGACGTCGTCAACGGCACCGTGTTCGCCATGGAGCCCAAGGGCGCCATGATCGACATCGGCGCCAAGACCGCCGCCTTCATGCCCCTGCAGGAGGTGTCGATCAACCGGGTCGAGGGCCTGAGCGATGTGCTAGCCCCGGGCGAGGTGCGCGAGTTCTTCATCATGAGTGAGGAGAACGAGGACGGTCAGCTCGCGCTTTCGATCCGCCGGATCGAATACCAACGCGCCTGGGAGCGGGTGCGTCAGCTGCAGAAAGAAGACGCCACCATCTACAGCGAGGTGTTTGCCACCAACCGCGGTGGCGCCCTGGTGCGGGTCGAGGGTCTGCGCGGCTTCATCCCCGGCAGCCACATCAGCACCCGTAAGGCCAAGGAAGAGCTGGTGGCCGACTTCCTGCCGCTCAAGTTCCTCGAGGTTGACGAAGAGCGCAACCGCCTGGTGCTCAGCCATCGCCGCGCCCTGGTCGAGCGCAAGATGAATCGCCTCGAAGTGGGCGAAGTCGTGGTCGGCACCGTGCGCGGCATCAAGCCCTATGGCGCCTTCATCGACATCGGTGGGGTCAGCGGTCTGCTGCACATCTCTGAGATCAGCCACGAGCACATCGAGACGCCGCACACCGTGCTCAATGTCAATGACCAGATGAAGGTCATGATCATTGACCTCGATGCCGAGCGCGGCCGTATCTCCCTGTCGACCAAGGCCCTCGAGCCCGAACCGGGCGACATGCTGACCGACCCCCAGAAGGTGTTCGAGAAAGCTGAGGAAATGGCCGCCCGTTACAAGCAGATGCTGCTTGAGCAGGCCGAGGACAACGAACCGATGGGTGTCACCCTCGACTGAGCACCCAGGCGTGGCCCATCTGCAGCTGAGGGGTGAGTTCCTGGTTGATGACCAGGGTTTACCCCAACCAATCGATGCGGTGCTGTTCGACAAGGACGGCACCCTTTCGATCAGCGAACCGATGCTGGAAACCCTGGCTGAGGCCAGGGTTTTTCAATGCCTGGCCCTGACCCGCCAGCACGATCCAGACCTGGCTGAGGCCACAGCCTCAGAGCTGGAAACCCTGCTGCGCCGGGCCTATGGACTGCCTGATGGCGGCAGTGGCGACCATGGCATCCACCCGGCCGGCACCACGGCGGTCGGATCCCGCAACCACAACCTGATCTCGACGGCGACGGTGCTCAGCCAGGTCGGCCTGGGCTGGCCCGAAGCCCTGGAGCTGAGCGAGGCGGTCTTTGCCGCCACCGATGGACTCCATGGCGACGGCGGCCCCCAGCCGCCCCAGCCCACCGATGGGCTGCATGATCTGGTGGAGCAACTGGTCACTGCCGGGGTGCGTTGTGCCGTCATCTCCAATGACGGGGTGGCCGGCATCGAGGCGTTTTTGCGGAGCCACGATCTGGCCCACCGCTTCAGCGGCCTATGGAGCGCCGACCACAGGCCCTGCAAACCAGACCCGCAGGCGGTCCATGGCCTGTGCCACCAGCTGGGAGTCAGCGTCGCGCGGTGCGCCCTGATCGGCGACGCCAACAGCGACCTGCGCATGGCCCGGGCCGCCGGGGTGCCGGTGGTGCTGGGTTACACGGCCGCCTGGCGCATGCCGCCGCCGCTGGATCCCAACTTTGCGCGGCTAGAGCACTGGCAGGAGCTGACCGTGCACAGCAGAGGCACCGGCAGCCACACCGGCTCGACAAGCGCCAGGGAATAGGCTCGTGCGACTGAGTTGCCGCAGATCGCCGCAATGAGCCGTTACGTCTTCACCTCTGAGTCGGTCACCGAGGGCCATCCCGACAAGATCTGCGACCAGGTGAGCGACGCCGTGCTGGATGCCCTGCTGGCCCAGGATCCCGCCAGCCGCGTGGCCTGTGAGACCGTCGTCAACACCGGTCTCTGCCTGATCACCGGCGAGGTGACCACCAACGCCCGGGTCGACTTCAACACCCTGGTGCGCGGTGTGATCCAACAGATCGGCTACAGCGGCGCCCGCGCCGGTGGCTTTGACGCCAACAGCTGCGCAGTGCTGGTGGCCCTGGACCAACAGTCACCTGATATCGCCCAGGGGGTCAACGAAGCCGATGACCACGCCGGCGACCCGCTGGACCTGATCGGTGCCGGCGACCAGGGGATCATGTTCGGCTACGCCTGCGACGAGACGCCCGAGCTGATGCCGCTGCCGATCAGCCTGGCCCACCGCCTGGCGCGGCGCCTGGCCGAGGTGCGCCACAACGGCACCCTTGGCTACCTGCTGCCCGACGGCAAGACCCAGGTCAGCGTCGTCTACGAGAACGACCAGCCCGTTGCCATCGACACGATCCTGATCTCGACCCAGCACACCGCCGAGATCGAGGTGCCTGGTGCCGCCGCGATCAGCGAGGAAAAAGCCATCCGCGAACGCATCAGTGCCGATCTGTGGAGCCACGTGGTCGAACCGGCCACCAGCGACCTGAACCTCAAGCCCAGCCAGGAAACCACCCGCTTTCTGGTCAACCCGACCGGCAAATTCGTGGTGGGTGGACCCCAGGGCGATGCCGGCCTGACCGGCCGCAAGATCATCGTCGACACCTATGGCGGCTACGCCCGCCACGGCGGCGGCGCCTTCTCGGGTAAGGACCCCACCAAGGTGGACCGTTCGGCCGCCTATGCCGCCCGTTATGTGGCCAAGGCGCTGGTGGCTGCGGGGCTGGCCCGCAAGGCCGAGGTCCAGCTGAGCTACGCCATCGGTGTGGCCCGGCCGGTCAGCATCCTGGTGGAAAGCTTTGGCACTGGCAAGCTGGCCGATGCCGACCTGACCGCCCTGGTCCAGGAGCATTTCGACCTGCGCCCCGGCGCGATCATCGAGACCTTCGGCCTGCGCAACCTGCCCCAGCAGCGGGGGGGTCGCTTCTATCAGGACGTGGCCGCCTATGGCCACTTCGGCCGCAGCGATCTCAACCTGCCCTGGGAAGAGGTGAGCGGGATCGCCGCCACCCTCAAGCAGGCCACCGCCGGTCGCGTTGCCGCCTGAACCAGGGGACCAGAAGCCGCTGGGCCTGGGCGTGGACCTGGGCACCAGCGGCCTGCGGCTGGCCTTGGTCTGCGGCGGTGAGCTTCTTTGGGAAGAGGCCAGCCCCTACCCAGGTCCCTTTGACGATCCCCGCAGCTGGCGCGGCGGTCTGATCAGCCTGTGCCGGCTCCTGCCCGCCGAGCTGCGCAAGCGGGTGGGTGCGATCGCCCTCGACGGCACCTCGGGCACCCTGCTGCTGTGCCGACCCGACGGCCGCCTGCTGCCGGACGAACTGGGCCTGGCGCTGCCATACCACCAAGCCTGTTCACCCGAAGCCGAGGCGGCCCGGACATTGGTCAGCACGGGCCCAAACCCCAGCAGCGCAGCGGCGGCCAGTGCAAGCGGCAGCCTGGCGCGGGCCCTGCAGCTGCTGGCCAGGGCACAACCAAACCCTGCCACCGCCGCCGGTGGCCAACTGCTGCTGCGCCATCAGGCCGACTGGCTGATGGGGGCCCTGCTGGGCCATTGGCGCTGGGGCGAGGCCAGCAACAACCTGCGCCTGGGCTGGCTGCAGGGCAGCGGCTGCTGGGCCGGGGCGATCGACCAGCAGCCCTGGCACGCGGCCCTGCCCCAGATCGTCGAATGCGGCGATGATCTGGGGCCCGTGGACCCCCACAGCGGCGGCCTGGCCCAGAGCCTGGGTTTACCGCCCCACTGCCGCGTTGTGGCCGGCTGCACCGATGCCAGCGCAGCGATGCTGGCCGCCGACGCGGGCGATGGCGATGGCCTGACCGTGCTGGGCACCACGCTGGTGCTCAAGCAATGGGTCGAGCGGCCGATCCAGGCTGCCGGTGTCAGTTGCCAGCGACTCGCCGGTCGCTGGCTGGTGGGAGGAGCGAGCAACGCCGGCGGGGGAGTGTTGCGCCGGTTCTTCAGCGATGAACAGCTGCAGGAACTGAGCCGCCAGATCGATCCCGATCGCCCCAGCGGGCTGCAGCTGCGGCCCCTGCCGGGAGTGGGCGAACGGTTTCCGATCGACGATCCAGACCTGGAACCGGTGCTTGAACCGAGGCCGGTCAGCGACGCGTTGTATCTGCAAGGACTGCTTGAGGGGTTGTGCCGCATCGAAATGGCGGGCTGGCAGCGGCTCCAGGACCTTGGCGCGCCGCCCCTGCAGCAAGTGATCACGGTCGGCGGCGGTGCCCGCAACCCCCAGTGGCGGGCCCTGCGCCAACGGGCCCTGGGGGTGCCGGTGCTGAACCGCCCCGGGATCAGTGCCGCCCTGGGCATGGCCAGACTGGCGGCCACCACCCTGCAGCGAACAGCCCATGACCACACCCACCCCTGAGCCCAATCCCGGTCCAGGCCGCCCCGGCTTGGCGGCAGTGCTGTCGATGGGCCTGTTCATCGTGCTGGCCGGCTACGTGAGCGTCAGCGGAATCCGCCTGGGGCTGCTGCTGTGGCAACGCCTGGCCGGCGGTTGACCGGTGACTGGCCGGCGGTTGACCGTTGGCAGCAGAATCGCCCGGTTCAGCCCCTGTTTCACCCCCACTTGCAGCCATGGCCGCCGACCCCTTGACCGCTGCCGTCAGTGACCGCATCTGCCAACACATGAACGATGACCACGGCG
>JAIXOF010000031.1 GCA_027486935.1 Cyanobium sp. C1_MAG_00004
GAGCGAGAAAAATCGCCGGGGAGATTCTCGGCTCACCCCAAGGAAAGGGCAAATCACCCCCCCACAGCCATGGCGGAACGAGTGCCGAACTACGTCTGCGGCGACTACGATGCCTGGGGCTGCATCGGCGGCTTCGTGGACACCTGGAAACAGCTGGCTCCCAAGAAGCGAGGGCGCCCGGCCCTCGAGAAGCAAGGGTTGTCGGCCCCTAAGAAGCGAGGGCGGCCGGCGGGGTCCACATCGACCAAGCGGCAGAAGATCGAGGACAAGTACGACACCGAAGCCCCCTTCGATGTCATGTTCCCGGGCAAGACGGTGCGCATCGTCAAATGGTGCCTGTTCGAGGGCGAGAGCTTCGACGAGGCTCGGAAGAAGGCCGTGCTGCCTGAAGGGGCCACGCACTTTGCCCGCATCCGCTTGCGCTACTGCGGCGACATGAACTGCATCGAGGCGGCGGCGGTCTGTGTGTCCTAAAGGGAAAGCCATGCCCCCAAGCCTCTTCGGGGCCACAGAGCCGACGCCTGCGTCCATCGCCGCGGCGACGGCTACCGAGCTGGGCGACGAGCTCACACTCATCTTGCGGGACACTAAGCAAATAAGAGAGCGGCTCGAAGGCTCCATGGACAACATGGTGAAGGACCTCTTCTCCCGCCTTGAGGCGATGTGCCCTCAGAAGCAATTCGACGAGGAGATGGCCTTGATTTCCGAGACCACTAAGAGCATCGCAGCTCGCCTCGACGGCCTGATGCCCGGCCCCGACATGGATGCCATCTACCAGCACACTAAGGAGATCGCCAAGCGCATCGACGGCCTCGCCAGGACGCAGGACCTCGAAAGGATTCTCGAGAAGCTCGACAAGCCGGGGCCCCTCAAGAAGGTCGAAGATTATACCCTGGAGCTCAAGGCCGCCGTGGAGGCTGCCAAGTGGCCAGAGGCGATGGCCGCCGCCTCCGCCATATCCACTTATGTGATCTGCAGTGCCCTCTCAAAGCGGACGTAGGCTTGGTCATTCACTAGGTCCAAGTAGAGGAAGCTGTATTTCTCCCTGGTGGCCAAGCGGTACGCCTCCGTCAGGGCCTCAGCTCCGCCGAAGGCCGCCGAGTTTTCCTCCACTAAAGCCTTCAGTTCCGCGTCGGATCGCAGCTTGAAGACGCAGAGGCAGGAGCAGTTGACCCTGACGACGGGCGCTATGACCCGATACTTCTGCACGCTGGCGATGACGGAGATGAAAGCATGGCGGCCTCGCACGAAGAGCTCCTGGACCAGGCGCTCGTGGCGACAGAAGCGGACGTCGTCGGCTATGTCGTCTAACACAACGCACATGGATGGCATCTCCTCGTCGCCTCGCTTCTTGCATGCGGCCACAAGCTTCTTCTGTTGAGCGATGAGATCCTGCAGTGCCGCCGGGTCGTACACCTCGAAATTCACCTTCTCTCTTGGGTCCCTGGCGCTCTTCTGGAGCTCCTTGACGGGGCCCCAAACTGCGTCGACATGCACGCTGGGCGATATGATGACGATCTTGTGGAAGCACGACGAGCCGTTCTTCTGCGACTTGAGGAAGTCACAGAGAAGGGCTTGTATCAGCTGGCTCTTGCCGCTGTTCGAGGGGCCTAACACCAGCATGCGGAAGGGTATCTGCGGCACAGTGTCGTAATGGCTCTGCTCGCAGGTGTATTTGGGCACCTTGCGAGGGCGCACAACAGGGACCGCCATCCCTTTAATAAATGGAGCGTCTGCCCTTGACACAGCTCCCGCCTGCTAGATACCGCAAGGTCCTGATCGACAGCCGTCTGCGGTCTTCCGGCGACTACTCCAACTTCCAAGTGACCATCCCCAGCGACGTCCAGCTCGGAGACCTGTGCTATGTGGCCAGCTGCAGCTTTGCCAACACCTTCCAGACCATCAGAGAAGACAACAACACCTTGTACTTCCGATTCCGGACGACGATCCCAGGCGGCTTCTCGGCGCCTCCCAATCGCAGGCGCCTCGCCTTCAGGTGGCGGACCGCTGCTGAAAGCGCTGCTGACCGTGAGTGCCGGATGTTCGTCGCCGACCTGGACGACGCGACTAACTACACGACCATCGAGGCCTTCGCTCAGATGATGACCGATCGCGTCCGCGAAAGCATCAGAGCGAGGGTAGCGGTGCCGGTCGATAACCCGCTGCCGAGGGTCTATAGCTTCAACGAGTTCATGCGAGCCTCAGCACCCGGCAACCCCAACCCACTTCAGGTACCCCCCAGCGACAGCCGGCATCATCGCCTGTTCTATGTGGGCCGGGAGGGACGCTTCGAAGATATGGATCTACATGCATCGATCTTCTGGATTCAAGCAAATGCTCCTAGCTTCCGGGAGCAGTTCGGCTTCCAGTACTCCGACTCCTTCAACAGCATACTCCTGGAGGGCGTGACCGACTTCAGACCTTCGATTCCCCACCGTTCGTCGGGCAGGCCGCCGCCCTTCGTGGCCCACCGGCGTACAGGGGTCGTGATCCCCAGCGGCAACTACACCATCTCAACGCTGGCGGACGCCCTGGCCCTGGCCATGTTTCGAGGGGGTGCCAGCGTCACAGTGAGGGCGGACGGCGACCGGCTCGTCTTCGAGTGCGACGCCCAGACCCAGTTACAGATCCCGCCGGCCCATGCGATCCTAGACCTGCCCCCTGGAGACATCGACGATGGGGCCTGGCCGCAAGCCCCAGCGAGGGAGATCCACTACATGCTAGGCATCGTGGGGCAGGCGGACCTGGTGAGCCGCATCCCCACACAGCTCATCGACCTCTTCCCGCATCGCAGCATCTACCTCCATTCCAGCATTCTAACGGCTAACAACACGCTTGCCCCCAGCGGCCTCCGGGACGCGATCGCCCGCATACCCATCGACGTCGAGTATGGCGGCATCGTCCAGTATGTCTCCAGGACCAGCGACGACGCCATACACATCCAGCCGCAGCAGGGGTCAACGCAGATAGACTTCAACTTCAGGGACTATCGAGGCCAGGCCATCACCATGGGCAGCTATGTGTCCATCGAGCTCGTCTTTGTGTAAAAGGGAAATGGGCCTCAAGCTGGCGCATTTCAGCAACTTCGCGCAGGGTGCGGCCAAGGTAGCGGGCGCCGTCAGCACAGCCTACAACGTCGGCAAGAAGATATACGGCTTCGCTCAAGCGGCCGCACCCGTCGTGGCGGCGGCAGCTGCGTTACTTTAAAGAGCACATGACCATCTTCGCCCACCACCCGGGTCGGAGGATCGCCTCCACGCTGGCGGGCTGGGTGCAGAAGGCCAGCAACGGCCTACACCATGTCGGCCGCCGCATCGACGAGGGAGTCCAAAAGGCTAGGGGCTACTACGACGCCGCCCGACCTTTGATCGACAAGCTGGGCGGCGGCGAGGTGTCTAAGGCGATCGACAGCGGCCTCAGCCAGTACGACAACATCAAGACCAGGTTACAGCACCCGATACTCAGCTGAGCACGACGACGCCCTCGGCCCTGAGCTCGACGATGCGGTCGCTGATGACGGCCATCCAGCAGCGGTTGGGTCGGAAGGTCCCGCTTCGGGAGGCCATGCCTCGCCAGCTGAGGCGGATGGCCTCGCCGCCAGTGGTGCTGATGCCCGAGAGCGCGACGTCGCCTGCCGGAGAGCCGCTCATCTTCTCGAGGTCGATGCCCATGATGAAGCCATCAGAGCGATACGAGACGGGCGTGATGGCCAGGCCGTTGAGGTTCGAGTGGTGGGCCAGCACCTTGCTCAAATGGTAGTGAGCCTCGCCGATGGATGAGATTGGGTAGTCGGGGTACAGGGTCGAGCCGACCGCCAGCTGCGCCGAGAAGGTGTCTCGGGCAAAGTCGTACTCGGACGGGCCGCCGATGCCGTTGTCGCGAATCTCGCCGGCGTTGGCACCCTCCCAGCCGTTCCAGCAGAGGAACAGGTTGCTCTGGGTGTAGAAGGGGCTATCGGTGATGGCCGCGTCGTTGTCGAAGGTGATGAGGATGGCCTTGATGCGAGTCAGGGCGATGTTGAGCACCACGCTGAAGTCGCCGCCCGTTGCGTCGATGACGTTCATGACCGTCGAGTAGGTGCTGATGAACATGGACAGCGGCGAGCCGGCCAGCAGGGTCGTGCTCAGCTGCTCCTGGATGGCGTTGTCCATCACAAGGCTGTCGCCCAGGAGCCGCACCTGTTCGAGGCGGAAGTCCAAGGAGTTGGCACCGGCATTGCCTGTGGCGCAGCAGAGCCGGGCCTCAGTCACCAGGTCGAGCTCGATGCTCAGAACCCAGCGCAGCGGGAAGAGGTAATGGGTGGATGCGATGCCCAGGGGCGGCAGCAGACTCACGATGTTCCGAGAGCCATTCGCAGGGATCGGCTCCATGATCGGCCCGTTGCCATACTGAGACACGCTGGTGCCTGCGCCTCGTGTGCCGGGCACGACGCCGCCGAGGTTCTGTATGCTGTTGGACCACGCTCTGTCGTTCGGTAGGAGCCTTGTGAGCATACCTGCGACACGATTGCTGTAGAGGGAGTCCTCGACCAGCTGTCCGTTAATCATGACTCGAGCTCGCCCCCAGATCGTCGTGGGCGTGCCGCCTGTGATCTGCAGCGGCTTCCCGCCGTCGCGATTGGTAATGCGGTAGGCTAAGCGGAGCGTCGACAGGTCCAGGAAGAGCCCCGCGGAGTCCGTCAAGTTGAACCTGACGGTCCTGGTGCCGGCCCCTGGCGAGTAGACGTTGCTGCCGGCCGGCCACCAGGTCTGGTGTCGTCGACTCTGTACATAGGTCGCGACCTGCGGCGGCGTATAGGCGAGGCCCGGGACCAACACCTCGTCGGCTACCGATGCGGCGAGTTCCATGTTGTGTGTGCTCCTCCTTTATTTACTATGCGAGCAATGGACCGACATCATCATCGTCATCCTTCAGCGCTCTCTTCCTCGAGCGGCTGACCTTGCCGTACGCTCCGACGAGGGCTGAGCCAGCTGCGCCAATGCTGCGCTTCGTGCCTGCGGCGAGGCTCGCCCCTGCGCCGGCCGCGGTGCCCACGACGGCCCTCGCTCTGCGGGCGACCGCTGGGGCGTGCTGCCTCGCCGTGGCCACCACGTGGTCCGTCGATGCCCTGGCTGTGTTCCAGAAGAGCCTGCCCATGGCAGCCGCCACCTCCGGCTGCATCATCACCGCCCCTGTGCCCATCAAGCCAACGCCTGTGCCCACTGCGGGGTAATGAGGCTGAAGGTGACTGGCAGCAGCCATGCCAATCATACCGGCGCTACCGGCAAGAGCGCCAAGACCCACGCTCCGAAGTGCGTCCATGTCGACGCTGGCACCCAGCGCTTGTAGTCGGCGAAGCATGGCTCGCCTCTGCTCTTCCCCTCGCTCCTCGCGAGCTGCACTAATTGCTGAGGCGGTGTGATGGCTCAGAGGTGCGATGGCATGCCTGTCGGCGATGAACCGGCGGCCTACTTGCAGCTGCTC
Organism: Cyanobium sp. C1_MAG_00004; assembly: GCA_027486935.1. Taxonomy (GTDB): domain Bacteria; phylum Cyanobacteriota; class Cyanobacteriia; order PCC-6307; family Cyanobiaceae; genus RGUW01. The sequence continues at coordinate 5,464 of JAIXOF010000031.1, forward strand.
TTCCGTGGGCTCCCACTGCCCACCTGGCTGCGGCAAGTGGGGGGCATGATGCGAGCTGAAGATGTCGTCGAACTTCACCGTCTGGGTGGCCGACCATGAGGCTTGTGCCAGATCCCTCGCTCGCGCCTCCTCCAGCGGGTCATGATGTATGTCAGGGGCATATGGGTTGCCTTCAACGCGAACCCGATCTCCCGGCCTGTCAAAGGGGGTCCTAACAAAGCCGAACATGCCGCCCCGCCCACCGCCTCCTGGGCCGCCACCGCCTGGGCCTCCCGGCAGCTCCTCCACCTCTTCTTCGGGAGCCTCGCCAGGCGGGGAGCCAGGCTTGCGCCTGAAGATGCGGAGAAGACCACCGCCGCCCCCATTGTCACCTGGGGGCCGTCTGCTCGACGAGGCGGCGACGTCCTCATCGCCTCCTCCAAACTTGGAGGCCAGCCATAGCCGCCACTCTTGCATTCCGACACCGGATGGAGGGGTGGCGGCGGCCGCATGCATCTCATGCAGTACGGCGGCCTTGGGCACGCCCGATGCCGTAGCGGCAGAACGGGCCGCGTCCTGCAGATTCTGCTTGCGCTGCTTGAGCTCCTCGGCAGAGTCGATAGAGTCCGCGACGGGGCGCACAAGATTGGCATAAGTGAAGCTCCTGAAGAAGTTCAAGTTGGGCGTCTCCTGCGGCTTGAGCCGAGCTGGAGGCACCTTGGCGGCCTGCTCGAATGTAGGCACAACTCGCAGACCACCTTGTCCGACGGCTCTCACGCCGTTGGGCATCGCTCCGTTTCGCGTAAAGTCGGCATGCAAAGGCATGACGACTATGGTCAAAAACCGCATGAACGTCAGGTGGGGTCAGGCCACAAGCACGGCTCGAGTCGAACCGGCTCCACCCTTACGGAGAGCTCCTCGCTCCCTACACACGGGACCTGGCCATGGCTTCTTCGGACACCATCCCGAGGTCACCGGGCTGCGGCCAGTGATGCTGGGAGGCCGCTTCGCGGGGAACTACATCCCGCTGCGCAACCGGCAGCTCAAGAAGTTCATGGGCGATGTCGATGTGATACGCCGCTTGCAAGATGTCGGCGAGCACAGCCGCTTGGTCGCAACCCAAGCCTCGCAATCAACGGAGCTCCAGCAGCTCAGGGCTCATCTCGGCGGCCACATTGCCAGCGTGCCCTTGAGGAACATGATGCTGGACCGAGTGCGTCAGCTCCAAGAGGAGATGAGGAGCACAGACGACAGCATCGAGAGGGCGCGGAGAGTCATCAACATGGTGAGGCCGGGCAAAGGCCTGAGCATGCACGGCATGCCTACATCGCCGCAGCTAGAGGCTCTAGCAGAGCACACCCTACATCTCGCACAGGCCGCCGGGGCGGGCACGGCCACCCCTGCGGACATCGCGGAGATGCGCAGAGGGTACGCCAGGCTGACTAAGCTGTTTGGCGCAGAAGGCGTGGATCCCGCCACAGTCGCGCCGAGAACCGTGGCGGAATACGCCGGGAGGGCCCTCAGCCACCTGCGAACGGCGCCTCTCGGCGCAGGCATACCTGCGGACAAGACTTCCGCGACTTGAGGCAAAGGGTGAAACCATGAGATCGAGGCAAGCGCACAACCCCGGTCCTGGACATGGCTTCTTCGGCGGCAAGCATCCGGAGCCTACCGGCCGACGGCCGGTTATGATGGGCGGGCGCCTCTTCGGCAACTACATTCCTCTGCGGACCAAGCAGCTGGAGAAACTCCAAGCCGACGTCGATGCGGTCAACCAATACCGCGACGCCAGCGACTACCACCGCTTGCTCATGGACCATGCCATGAAGGCCACGGAGCTGCAGCAGCTTCGGGCCCTCCTCTCCGGCGGCGTTCCCAGCCCTCAGCTGAGGGGTGTCATGGAGCGGCGTGTGGGTGAGGTGCAGCGGGAGATCGCCGAATGGCGAGAGATAATGAGAAGGGCGAGAGAAAGGTATCTGGCGATGCGGTCGCAGGCCGGTGCGACCTGGGGTGTCAGGGACCCGGTGACCGGCTTGACGCTAGTCTAGCGTGAGAAGAGATTTCGATACAGGTCCTGTCGTGTCTGGCGCTTCGGCATGTACTGAGGAAAGTCTGGCTCCTCGTATTCAGGCTCCGCCGCCAGAGGCTCTTCGGGTTCCTCCTCCTCTGGCTCCTTGGCTGGAGCCTTGCGCTTGGGGGGTGCCTTGGCCCTCGCCTTGGGTGCGGCCTTTGCCTTGGCTTTGGCCTTCGGTCTAGCCTTCGGTCTAGCCTTCGGCTCCTCGGGCACTTCTTCCTCCTCTTCCTCCTCTTCATCCTCTTGCTCCTCCACCTCCTCTTCGGCATGTCGACGGCGCCTCACCGGCACCTCTACCACCTTGGGGCGTCGCTTGGTCTTCGGCGCTTCGTCACCCTCCTGCTCCCGGGGTGTGTGGTGCTGACACACATGTCGATATCGGATGTACTTCTGCGACCCTAGCTGTCCGCACACGGCGCACTCTGCTTGCTTATCATCACGGTTGATGGACAACGGCTGCACTCGGACAGGCATTTTGCCTTTTTGTCCTTTTCCCCTTGTTGCACATGTGGTTACACGACGCACCACATGACATGATGTTGTCGAATTGTCTAGACAAACTTTGTCTTTTTGTCCATTTGTCTAGCTCTTTGTCGAAATCCCTTTTTGCCCAAATGTCTAGGGTTGTCGAATTGCCCTTTTGCCTCTTTGACTGTCCCTTTTGTCCAAATGGCTATTTCCCCACCGCACGGCTGCATGGGTGCGGACATGCGGCTGGCTGAAAGGTAAAGAGGGGGCTGGATGGCAGATGTCGACAAGATCATCGAGAGCGTCTTCTACAACATACATGGTGGATTCGGGTCCATCGTCGACACATACCGGAAGGTGAAGAAGCGGCCCGGGGGTGAGAAGATAACTCGAGCCCAAGTCGCGGACTTCATCAAAAGGCAGGAGATACGGCAACGACGACGCAAGCCACTGAATAACCCCTTCGTGGCTCTGGGCCCACGCATGGAGTATCAGATGGATGTGGCCAACATGGTGCAGGTTAACCGCGAGACGGCGGACAGGGAGGACGCCGCCGCACATGATCCGGTGTTCAAGTTCGCCTTGGTAGCTGTCGACATCTTCAGTAAGGCGATAGCGGTAGTGCCGCTGGCGAACACACGACAGGAGTCGACAACGAAAGCTCTAGACGCCGTCATCGACAGTCTTGGCCCATGCAATGTCATCATGACAGATCGAGGCAGGGAGTTCGAGGGGGCTTTCCATGAGCGGGTGACCAAATACTACGACATCGAGCACCTCTACAGCATCATCTACTGCCGCTTCGCCGAGCGAGCCATTCGGACTATCAAGGAGATGATCCTCCAGCGACAACAAGCCACAGGACTCAAGTGGACCGAATTGCTCGAGCCCGTGGTCAGATCATACAACAGCACAGCTCGCGAGGGCACAGGCATGCTTCCCGAAGAGGCACATCTCGACGAGAACTTGGTGAAAGCTCACAAGTCCCTGCTTCGCCATGCGAAGTTTAAGAGCAAGCAACCGCCCCTTGCGGTTGGGGACTACGTTAAGATCATCCAGAAGCGCGGCAACTACTACGACCGCAAGTTCGACATTAGCGACTATGGGAATGTGATGCGGCCGGTGCAGGGCATCAAGGAGTCGGTGGATGGTCTAAAGATGTACATTGTGGATGGCCGGGACTATCTGCGCTACGAGCTGCTGAAGGTGAAGGATGCGGCGAAACCGCCGAGGGAGCCGCCACAGCAGAGAGCGCGATACGAGCCTGGGCCTCCACCCGTCGTGCCGAGGGAGAGGGAGAGACGGCCACAGGACCTAGGCCCTGCAGGTTCTCGTGCACGATCTAGGTCACCTGCTCTGCA
>JAIXOF010000018.1 GCA_027486935.1 Cyanobium sp. C1_MAG_00004
GCCCGGCGAGCCGGCGGAGCCCTATCTGCGCCGCTGCATCACCGGGGCGCTGCAGCACCACCTGCGCGATCGGGTGCGGCTGGTGCGCATCTCCCGCCGGCAGCACGAGAAGGGCACCTGCCCGCTGGGCCACGTCAGCCTCGATGTCCAGGTGGAAGGCGAGAACTCCTTGCTTGATCAGCTGGAAGCTCCTGCAGCCGAGCTGGCCTCAGGCTTTGGCGCTGAGGAGCTGGCCTTGGAGCAGCTGGTCGAGCAGCTGCCTGCTGCCCAGGCCACCGCGTTGCGGCTCACCCTGCTGGAGGGTCTCTCGCTACGGGCCGCTGGGCTCAAGCTGGGCATCAGTGCCATGGCCGTGCAGCGTGCCCAGAAGAAGGCCATCGCAGCCCTGCGCCTGCAGCTGGTCGGCGGGGGCTGAGGGCCCTGAAGCTCCGGCCTGTTCCATTAGCGCAGGCCCTTGGGTTGGCGGTGGATCGGCCGCAGCACAGGCCGCAGCGACGGCGGGATTTGCAGTTGCTGTTCGGCCCAGTGGGCCGCCAGGGCTGCCAAGAGGCTGCTTCTGTCGCCGTGAATACGGAGCATGGCGTGAGCTGAAAATGCAGGCCACCAGCCTGATCTGACTGAGCCGCTGCCCCAGTGAAAAGGGTGACAACACCGCGCAACCAAAGGCACAGGAGCGACCATCGGAAGGAGCCGAGGCGTGTGCGCAGAGCCGCCAACCTCGCCAAGGCAATGCACCTGCATTACTTTGGTGTCAGGTTCAGCGGGCGGCCTGATGGCTCCTCTTTCCACTCCTGATGTTGCTGGCGCCTCCCTGGGCACCCCCCAGGACGAGGTGGAATCGGCGCTCACGGATCGCTATCAAACCACCGTGCCGCAACCGGTGCGGCGGGCTCTTGGTTTGCGCAAGCGCGACCGCATCCGCTACGCCTTCCGCGCCAACGGTGAGGTGGTGCTGGAACGGGTCAGCGCAGATTCAGACAACGACGACCCGGCACTGGCTCCCTTTCTGGCGCTGCTGGAGCAGGACATCGCCAACCATCCCGAGCGGCTGCAACCCATCAGCGCCGAGCTGGTTGAGCAGCTGCAGGATCTGGTGGGCGGCATCGAGGTTGATCTGGAGGCAGCCCTGCCAGACGACGCGTGATCAACGGATGGACGATCTATGCGCACCCCTTGTTTCTGGATCAGCTGGACGCGTTGATCGTTGAGGTGGAGGCGTTGCGCGCCAAGGATCCACAGGGCTATGGCAGCAAAAACGCCAGCAAACGCCTGGCGGCCATCACCCGCCTGATGCTCCAAGACATCCCCCAGGACCCCAGCCGCAAGGAGGTTCAGCAGGGATCAACCCTTGGCGCTGCGCATCGCCACTGGCGACGCGCCAAGTTCTTTCAGCAGTACCGCTTGTTCTTCCGGTTTCACACCCGCTCACGGCTGATCGTGTTGGGCTGGGTCAACGACACCGACACCAAGCGCGCCTATGGCAGCAAAAGCGATGCCTACCGGGTGTTCCAGTCGATGCTGGCCAGCGGCCATCCGCCCTACGACTGGGATCAGCTCTTGCAGGAAGCCACACAGGCCTCAGAACGCCTGCAGCAACTGACGCATCGACTGCCCTGAACTGACCCTGAAGCTGGCTGGCTCGGGGCCTCTCCAGTCTGAGGCCCTCCTGCGGTCGGGCCTCCGCTGGGATCGGTCCCGTCGCTGCGCCGCTCTCGGCGCCGATCGTCATGGCCACACGCTCTGCTGCTGGCATCCCGGTTTCCGCGGAATCACCGTTCTGCCGGCCTGAGGAAGATCCGTTCCTGCTGCTGGAATCCACGCTCCGCTCGGTGCAGGAGATCCTGCTGCGCCGGCGCGGGCTGGCGCTGCGGCGCACCTGGATCGAGCAGCCCTATGGAGAAGAGGAGATCACCCTGCTCGAGGAGGAGGTGATTCCAGCAATCCAGCAGTGCCTGGCCCGCATCGATGAGCTCGATGAGCGGCTGCTGGCCGAGCAGGAGCTGCTGCGGCGCTCTCAGCTCGAGGCGCAGCGGCGGCTGATGCTGGCCTGAGGCCATCCCGGCCCGGCGGGCGTGATCAGCACGCCGCGCCGGGCCTCAGCTCAGCACGTACACATCGCCGCTGGTCTGATCCAGGTACAGATCACCCGGCATGGAGCCGGGAATGGTTGTGGGTTCGCCACTGCCGGTGAACCAGCCGGTGCCGCGGTTGCCCTGGGGGCCACTGGGGCCTTCCACCCCCTGCAGGCCCTGGGGGCCGGGCTCTCCCTGCAGGCCTTGCGGTCCCTGCGGGCCGGCGATGCCCTGGGGGCCCTGGATCGAGCCACCATCCACCCAGGTGCTGCTGGTGGCGTCCCAGACGCGGAAGGAGTCATCCGCCTGCACGATGTAGGCATCGCCCTGGGCGGCATCGGCGGGCAGATCCGCCACGGAGGGCACATGTCCCTTGAAGGTGATGCCCAGGCCCGGGGCACCCTGGATGCCCTGCTGGCCCTGGGGTCCTTCTGGACCGGCAACGCCCTGCATCCCTGCTGGTCCCTGCGGGCCTTGCACGCCCTGGGCGCCATCGGCACCGGGTTGGCCCTGTACCCCCTGAGGTCCCAGCGGGCCGGGATCCCCTTGCGGGCCCTTGAGCGAACCGGAGGGAATCCAGGCCATGGCAGAGCAGCGGCCCAAGGGCCAGAGAGAACACTCCCTATTGCCTTTGGTGAGTTGGGCTGAGCGCAGCTCAGTGCTGCAGCACCTGCCACCAGGAGCCGCGCAGCACTGTCACCGCGGTGCCGGCCACCTCCGAGCGAAAACGCAGGCTGAGGTTGCCGGCGTTGGAGCCGTTCTCCACCGTGCCGCTCACCTGAGCCCTGAGCACCGAACTGCCGGCGGAGCTGATGCCGATCAGGGGTGTGTCGTAGCTGCTGGCGGTGAGGTTGCGGAAGGTGGTGAGCGATTCACCGATCACCAGGTTGTGGAGCACCGCCTGCGGCCCACCGGGGCCAGAGAGGGTGGTCACCAGGCCGGTGTTGTTGGCGCCGCTGGAGAAGTAGAGCTCCGCTGCAAAAGAGAGCACCTGCTGTGCCGCCAGCGGTGTGGAGAACAGCGTGAGCCAGCTGGTGCTGGAGCTGGTGCTCAGCGCCGCCGGTAGCCGCGCCAGCCGCAGCATCGAAGGCCCCTTGAGGTTGGTGCTGTGGGTCCAGGGCATCAGCTCAGCTCCAGTTGGTAGAGATCACCGCTGCGGGTGTCGAGATAGAAGTCGCCCGCCTGGGCATCCGGGAGCACACCAGGCGGGCCATCGCCGCTCCACCAGCGGGTGCCGCCACCACTGCCCGGCGGGGTGGCCCAGAGGCCATCGGCCCGCAGGAAGCGGATGCTGGAGCCATCGCTGGCGGGTACGCCGCCACTGCTGGTGCCGCCACTCCATCGCTGCAGCTGCCACTGCTCGCGGCGGCGGCCATCAAACGGTTGGCCGAGCAGGCCGCTGCCGGGGATCAGCGGTTGAATCGCCCCCGGCGGTAGGGGTGGCGGTGGCGGCCAGATCGGGCAGCCCAGCAGATGCACTGCCAGCTCGGCGCTGATGCCGCTGCCGCTCAGTTCTGCCGAAACCTGCCAGTCCTGGGCGCAGCCATAGGCATGGCGCAGCCGTGGCAGGTTGTCGCCGCTTGGCCAGGGCCAGGTTTCAACGGTGCCGTCACCCCAATCCAGCGTCAGCGCCGTTGGCAGTGGTGGCCGGGCCTGGAGCAGCAGCAACACCGCGGTGCTGCCAGCTGGGTCCAGGGGCACAGGTGCATCCGGCAGCCAGGCCAACTCCAGCGGTGCAGCGGGAATGGGAGCGCGGCGGTAGCCCTGCTGCTCCCAGCGAGGCACCTCCACGGGAGGCACCCACACGCTCTCGCCCGGGCAGCCCAGGGGTGGCAGCAGGCGAATCAGCTGAGGGCTGGTTGCCGTGCTGCTCGCTTGGGAGGGCAGAAAGGAGCGCACGGAAGCGATCACCCCTCAGAGCAGTGGGTCGTCGAGCAGCAACGCCTCGTCTGTGGCGCTGGTCTCCAGCTCCCAATTAGGTGTCAACTCGGTTTCAGCGACGTCTGGGGTTGCGTCAACTGTGCTCAGCTCTGGCGTTGCTGCGGTCTGCGGTGCCTCGATCAGGGCTGCTTGGGCAGGTGGCATCGGCGTGATCTGAACACCGGTGGCGGCAGCGATCAGGGTCCAGCCCTGCTGCTGCCAGCCGCCTAGGTGCACTGGCCAGATGAAGCGCTCACCGCTGCCGTTGCTGATCCGCACCAGGCCGGCCGGCACGGTGGGATCCACCAGGTCGTGGCGGGTTGCGGCGGCGGGTGGCAGCTCGATCGCCGTGGGCTGCGCCGGCAACGCCTCGGCTGCTGGTTCCTCTGCGGGGCTGGTGGAGCGTCTGCGGGCCATGGGCTCAGGCGGCAATCGTGGCCGTCAGGCCTGCGTGCATCCCCGCCGGCGTGGTCGGGGTCACGAGCGCCTTGGCAAAACACACCGCCGGCAGGTCGAGGTTGGGTAGATCCGCCGGCGCGATCTGGATGTCATGTCCGGAGAGGAACGCCTCCACCCGGCCGCCTTCTGCCGGTAGAGCAACGCGCACAGCACTGATCCAGCTGCCGGTGGTGCCATCACGCAGCACCGGTGCCAGCAGCAGCTCTACCTCCACCGCGGCAGGCGCGCCGGGATGGGAGGCCACCAGCGAGAAGCGGGAGGCTGCATCGAGCTTGGTGTTGAGCAGCACCTCCTCACCGGAGAGGAAGGTGTGCTCGCTGTTGCGGATGGCGCTGCGGTTGGTCCAGCCCACCAGGGTGGTCTCCGCATCAATCAAGGGGTTGCCGTTTGTGAGGGCCATGGCTCAGGCAGCGGGGGTGATGTTGAACAGTCGGCCGGCGGCGCGGGGCTGCAGCACGGCAAAGCCGACGTACCAATCGACGCGGGTGCGGAACACCGGGGCATCGGGCACCTCGCCCAGGTCCCGCACCGAGATGCCGTAGCGCCCCTGGAACGGACCTTGCAGACCGGTCACGCCCTGATCGCCAAAGGTGCAGCAGTAGATCGAGCTGGTGCCGCCCGCCTCGTCGTAGCCCATCACCTCGACGCCCTGGGCATCGCGGTCGACGGTGAGGATGTCGCAGTCCTGGTAGCGATGCACCGTCATCCCGTAGGAGTTGGTGCTGGTCTGGTACACACCACCGCCGATGGAGGCGCGGGCGAGGGCATTTAGCTGGCGGCGCATCGCCTTGCTCATCACCAGCACCTTGCTGCCGCCGTAGGCATTCACCGAATCGATCAGCTCATCAAGCCGATCGAAGTTCAGCGGTGCACCGGGGATGGCACCGGTGGCGTTGTTGATCGCCATTGGGTTGCCGGGCGGCAGGCGCTTGCTCAAGCCGTCGAAGGCGCGGGGGTTGCTGGCGGTGTCGCCGTTGATCACGGTCGCCTCCAGCGTCAACCGCATCGAGCGCACCTTCATCTCGATCTGGCTGGCGCGGGCCTCCGGGCCCATCAGGTCCACGATCGAGCGGTCCACATCCACGTCACCACCAAAGAGGTGCACCGCTTCTGCGCGCTGATCCACCACGCCGTAGCTCTGGGTGTAGCCCTCGTTCACGGCGCGGAAGCCCACCGAGGGCAGTTCCTGCTCGGCGGAATAGAAAAGGCCGCTGCCGGCGATGTTCATGAACGGCAGCCGGGCGAGCAGTTCGCCCTCCGAGAAGGTCTTGAGCACAGCGAGGTGCTCAAGCCGGTGCTCGTATTTGGCTGCCTCGATCAGGGTGAGGCCCATGGCACAGGTGGGGCCAGGCCCCAGTGATGTCAGGGGCTATTGCCGAGC
>JAIXOF010000155.1 GCA_027486935.1 Cyanobium sp. C1_MAG_00004
CTGCCGCGTTATCTGGCGATCTATAACGGCCGCAGGTGCCACATGGCCATCGGCGGCCGCACTCCCATTCAGCAGCTGAACCGGCTGCGGGTCACTGAATGACCTGGTGAGAAAACACATCTAGACAGACAGGTCACAATTGGCACCAGTGGTGAGTGATCTGGGTGTCGGGGCAGCAAGGGAGCAAGGGCGACAGCGGCCGTGATGCCAATGGGCCTGTCGAGCATTCCGATGCTTCTGAGGCACTCAGGCTTCTGGCCGATCGGTTGCTTCAGGCCCGGGAAGCCCAGGGAATCAGTCGGCCCGAACTGGCCCAGCGGCTGCACATGGGCCTGCAGCAGTTGGAGGCGCTGGAGCAGGCCGATATCAACGCCTTGCCCGAACCGGTGTTTGTGATTGCCCAGGCCCGGCGGGTCGCCGATGCCCTCGGGCTTGAGATCAGCGATTCGATTGACCGGCTGCGCAGCTGCGACAGCTTTGCCGGCCAAGGGCCCGCGCTCAGACCTGAGGCTTTTGCCCGCTCGGCCCAGGGCCGGACCCAGGCACCAGCCCCAGCCGCCCCAGCCCCAACAGCCGCCGCAGCAGGAGCCCCTGCCGCAGCCCGGCCCGCCGCTGGCAGGCCACCCCAGCCCAGGCCGCTTCAGACCGGGTCAGTCGCCACGAGGGCCCTGCGGGGGACACTGCTGCTGGCCCTGGGCGCCGGAGTCAGCATCGCTGCCTGGCAGCTGCAGCGCCGGTCGACGCCTGCCCTGTCGGTGGTCAGACCAGCGACCCCTGCGCCGCCAGCGACCCCGGTGGTGCCCGCAGCGGTCCCTGCAGCGGTCCCCGAAGCGGTGTTGGTGCTGCAGGCGCGGCAACCCAGCTGGCTCGAGGTGCGCAGCCAGGCAGGTGGCGCTGTGCTGTTTCGCGGCACCCTGGTGGGTGAGCGGCGTTTTGCGCTTGCTCAGGGTCTGCGGGTGCTGGCCGGCCGTCCTGACCTGGTGATGGTCACCCGTGGCGGCGGTAAGCCCCAGGTTCTCGGACCGATCTCAGCGGTGCGCTGGATCAACTTTGGCTCAGGCCGGAAGCCGAGATCCTGAGCTCGTAGCCGCAGGCCTCTTGCACAGCGTCGCTGCAGCGCTGCAGACTCCAGCGTTCCAGGCTCAGATCGACAGGATCGACGCCGGGGCCCTGGTCGATCGCCTGCAGCTGGATCGGCAGCACGCCGCCGTCTGCCATCCCCCCCTTGGGGGCCTGCACCTGGAGGCACTCGATCACGGCCTGAGGGCGCCGATCCAGTGCCGCCGCAAGGCGCAGCAGCAGGGCCATCGAGGCGACGGTGTGGCGGGCTGAACGCCCCTCGATCAGCTGCCAGGCCTCATGACGCTTCTTGGGCAGGCTGCGGCGGTGATAACGGGCGATCGCGGCCACCATCAGGTGTTCGGCCTCGGTGTAACCCAGCAGTTCGCCGTGACGGATCAGGTACCAGCTGTGTTTGTGATAAGCCGAGATGTTGATGTGTTTGCCACAGGTGTGCAGCATCGCTGCGGCCCACAGCAGCTGACGACCATCGCCGCCGTCGTCGTGCAGCAGGCCCCGGGTCTGGTCGTACAGCGACAGGGCATGGGCTGCGACCCGTTCGGCCCTGGGCAGCTCTACCCCGAAGCCCCGGGCCAGGTGCAGCACGGTGCGTTCCCGGATCGTGCTCTGGAAGGCGAAACGGTCATCGAGCAGATGGTTGCGCAGCATCCAGTCGACGATCAGCCCCTCCCGCAGGGCGCGGTCGCAGATCACCAGGTCAGGGACCTGCAGCATCGCCATGGTGGTCTGCAGGATCAAGGCGCCGGGCACGATGATTTCGGCACGACGCTCGTTCAGGCCGGGTAGGGCCCTGCGTTGCTCAGGGGACATCGCCACCAGGCGGCTGACCAGCTGGTCAACCCGCTCGCGGCTAAGCCGGTAGCCCTGCAGCTTCAGTGGGGGCCTGGGATCATCGGCCGCCGCCAGACTTGCCAGCGCCATGGCGGTGCCGCTGGTGGCCACCAGCTGGGGCCGTTCGCCCGGTTTGAGGGCGCCCTTGACCTGGGACACCGCCGGATCGATGGCCCCCTGGATGTATGCGACCAGAAAGGAGCGGCGGCTGCCCGGCAGCGGGTCCTGCTGGCAGAACTCCCGCTGCAGCCGGACGGCGCCGATGCGGCTGCTGCTGAGCACCCGGGCATCGTGACCGTCGGCCAGGATCAGCTCGGTGGAGCCCCCGCCAATGTCGATGATCAGGTGGGGCTTCTCGCCGAAGCGCATGCCCGACAGCACTCCCAGATAGATCAGACGGGCTTCCTCGGGCCCGCTCACCAGATCCACGTCCAGGCCGAGCTGTTCCTGCACGGTGCCCAGGAAGTCCCTGCCGTTGGGGGCTTCGCGCACGGCGCTGGTGGCTGCGGTCACGATCTGCTCGACCCCGTGGCTCTTGGCCAGATCGCGGCAATGGCGCAGGGTCTGCAGGGCCCGTTCGACCGCGGCGGGGGTCAGCTCGCCCCGCTCCTGGTCACGCTCACCCAGGCGGGTGGTGGACTTTTCGGCCACCACCACGTTGAAGCTGCCCAGGGCAGCATCCACCTCTGCGACCAGCAGGTGGGTCGAATTGGTGCCGATGTCGATCGCGGCGACCCGTCGAATCTCTGACTTGGGGGCCTGGGGCATCGCAGCACATCCGCGGCGCCACTTTGCCACTGCCCCGCGTCAGCAGCCCCGCCCCGCGTCAGCAACCCTGCCCCGCGTCAGCAACCCCGCGTCAGCCGAAGCCCCGGGTGCCGCTGGGCCGGTTGTCGGCACTGATCCCGCTGCCCTTGCCACCAAAGCGCCGGGTCTGCCAGGGCGCCGGTTCGCCGCCGTCTGTCGGGTTTCGCTGACGCCAGCGCAGGCACAGGGTCCGCTGCCGGGGTTCAAACCGCACCGACCAGTCGAGCAGCTGCTCGCTGCCCAGACCTGCGGCCAGGGTTTCGAGGGCTGTCAGCACCTCCCGCAGCTGGGCCGGGGTGGCACCGGCCTTGAGGGCCTCCTTGAGCTCCTGCTCCTTGACCGAGCTGCGCAGCCGGGTGCGGCCCAGGGGGGTGGTGTCGGATGGGCTCCCATCCTCAGCCTCTGGCCCACCCGGCTCCAGGGAGCCGTAGTGATGGGTTGAGCTGCCACCAAAGCTGCTGCGGGTGCTCTTGCGGGTGTGCCAGGCCATGGATTCAACCTAACGGGGTTGTCCAGAGCGGTAGCTTGCGGCGAGCTGGCCTGGGCCGATGCAGGAGCGTGGAGCGCGTGTCTGGCTCGAGCTGTTGCGCTGGCACAAGCCCAGCGGCCGGCTGATCCTGCTGATTCCCGCCGGGTGGAGCCTCTGGCTGGCCCCGGTTGGACCGCCTGCCTGGCCCCTGCTGCTGTTGCTGGTGGTCGGGGCGATGGCGGTCAGCGGTGCCGGCTGCATTGCCAATGACCTCTGGGACCGGCGCATCGATCCCCAGGTGACCCGCACCGCCTCCAGGCCCCTGGCGGCCGGCCGCATCAGCGTGGCTGCGGCGGTCGGTTTGCTGCTGCTGTGCCTGTTGCTGGCCCTGGGGGTGGTGCTGGCCCTGCCGCCGGGGTCGCGGGGCCTGTGCCTGGCCCTGGCGGTGGCAACCCTGCCGCTGGTGCTGCTGTATCCGTCGGCCAAACGGTGGTTTGCCTTTCCCCAGGCCGTGCTGGCCCTCTGCTGGGGATTTGCCGTGCTGATCCCCTGGGCGGCGGCGACCGGCTCGCTGGCAGGGGGCTGGCCCCTGGCACTGTGCTGGCTGGCGACGGTTGTCTGGACCTTCGGGTTTGACACGGTCTATGCCATGGCCGATCGGGCTGACGACCGCCGTCTCGGGGTGCGCAGCAGTGCCCTGAGCCTTGGTTCGGGGGCCGTCGCCGCCGTTGGCGTCTGTTACGGCCTGGCCTGGTTGGCCCTGGGACTGGCGGCGGCGAGCCAGCCGCTGCACTGGCCCTTCTGGCCGTTGTGGGTTGTGGCGGGGCTGGGCATGGCCCGCGAGGTGCGGCTGCTGCACAGCTCCGAGCAAGGCCTGCGGCTTCAGGGCCAGACCGGCGGCGGCTTCTATGGCCGCCAGTTTGCCCATCAGGTCCAGCTGGGCGCCTTGCTGCTGCTCGCCCTGATCGTGGGCCGCAGCTGAGAACAGCGATGCAGTTCACCCCCTCGATGGCGTGCCCCTGGCCCGCGCCCCTGCAGCCCGGTGATCGGGTCAGGCTGGTGGCCGCCAGTTCGGCCCTGTCCGAGCTCAGCCAGGACCGGCTGGAGGCCGGGGTTGCACTCCTGCGCCACTGGGGCCTGCAGGTGGAGCCCTCGGCCGCACCCCAACGCCGCTGGGGGTACCTGGCTGGCCGCGATCGGGACCGCTGTGCCGATCTGGCCCTGTTGCCACCTGAGGGGGGCCCAACGCCCCAGCTCTGGGCGTGCGTGCGGGGCGGCTGGGGGGCGGCGCGGCTGCTCGAGGATCCGGCGCTGCAGCTGCACCCGGGCTGGCTGCTGGGCTTCTCTGATGTCACCAGCCTGCTCTGGGCCCGCCAGGCCCGGGGCCTGGGCGGTGGCGTCCACGGCCCCCTGCTGACCACCCTGGCGGCCGAACCGCCCTGGAGTCAGGAGCGCCTGCGACGGCTGCTGTTCGGCGAGCCGATCGACGACCTGAGCGGGCAGACCTGGCAGCCGGGGGTGGCCTGTGGCCCCCTGCTGGTGGCCAACCTGACCGTGGCCACCCACCTGCTGGGAACGCCCCACTGCCCGCCCCTGCGCGGGGCGATCCTGGTGCTTGAGGATGTGGGGGAAGCCCCGTATCGCCTCGATCGCTTGCTGACCCACTGGCGGCTCAGCGGTGCCCTGGCCCAGCTGGCGGGTCTGGCCTTGGGTGGCTTTGACGCCTGTGACGATCCCGACGGCGAGGGCTTCAGCAGCCTTGAAGTGTTGCGGGAACGCACCGCTGACCTGGGCATCCCGGTGCTGGCCGGCTTGCCGATCGGCCACGGCGAGGACGGCAATGCCGCCCTGCCCCTGGGGGTGATGGCGCGCCTGGATGCCGATGCCGGCCGGCTCAGCCTGCTGCGCGGGGGCTGAGCACCGCTGCGGCGATCGTCAGATCAAACGGGGTCGTCAGCTTGATGTTCGAGGCCGGCGCCTCGAGCACCTGCACCGCCAGCCCCAGCCGCTCGAACAGGGCGGCATCGTCGGTCACCTGCCAGTCCTCGCGGCTGGCTGTGGCATGGGCGTCCCGCAGCTGCTGCACCGGAAAGCCCTGGGGCGTCTGGGCGGCCCAGAGTGCGCTGCGCTCGGGCGTGGCGGTGATGGTGCCGCCGGCATCGACCTGTTTGATCGTGTCGGTCACAGGGGTCGCGGCGATCACGGCGCGGCCGTCCTGCACCGCCGCGGCGCAGCGGGTCAGCAGCTCGGGCTGCACCAGGCAGCGGGCGCCATCGTGAATCAGCACCCCGGTTGCTTCGGGGGGTAGGGCCGCCAGACCGCGGCTGACCGACTCCTGGCGGGTGTCGCCGCCAACGATCCAGCGCACGGGCTTGGCGGGTGAGGCCGCCGCAACAATCGCCGCAATGGCCGTTGCATCGACGGGTTGGCCGACGATGCCCACCCAGCTGATCGCCTCACAGCGCAGGGCCGCCTCGAGGGTCCAGGCCAGCACCGGCCGACCTGCCACGTCGAGCAGCAGCTTGTTGCCGCTGGCCCCCATGCGTCGTCCGGAACCGGCCGCGGCGATCAACAAATGCACAGACAACCTCCCGGTGGCATCACCGCTGACAGGACATTTGATTTGCGCTCCATACAATCAGGCCAACGTGCCGAACGCCTGTCCCCATGCGCGCCCTGTTCCTGATTCCGGGCGATGCCGTGCGCCAGCTGCAGACGTTGCCCGCCGTTGCCGCGGTGGCCGACCAGCTCTCTGCCCAGGTGCAGGTGGTCTGTTCACCGGCGGTGGCCCCCTGCTGGGGCCTGCTGCCGGCGGTCGAGAAGGTGATTCCCTTCGACTTTGCAGCGGCCAACCTGGCCGACTGGGCCAATCTGCTCGGCTCGGTGCGGGAGCCCGATTTCCAGTTGTGCGTCAATCTGGCCAGCGGCCGGCAGGTCGACCTGTTGCTCTCGATGAGCCACATCCCGAACCGCATTGCAGCTGCAGGGTTTTCGGCCACCGAGACCGTCACCCCAGCCCCTGCCGAGTGGCCTGATCAACGGCTGGAGGCCTATCTCAAGCCCGTTGGGGTGAACCTGGATGCCGCGGCTTTTCGCCTGACCCTGCCCCGCGCGGATCTGGACAAGGCCGCTGCCCAGCTGCCGGCGGGCGACGGTCCGTTGTTGCTGCTGGCCCCTCGCGGCGACAGCGGTGACTGGCCGGCGGCCCAGTGGCAGGGGTTGCCGGGCCTGGTTGGTCAGCGGCTGGCGGGACTGCGCAGCCTGACCCTGCCGGCCCTGGCGGGCGGCAACCCCCGCACCCGCGCGGCGCTGCTGGCGGCGGCCGACGTGGTCCTGGCCAGCGATGGCCCCTCCATTGAGCTGGCCCTGTTGTTGGGCCTTCCCCTGGTGGCCCTGGGCCGCAGTCAGGCCAGCCTGCCCCAGCGTCAGGGGGTGCAGGGTCTGGCCGCCGCCGACTCCCTGACCTCGCTTGAGCCCGGGCCAGTGCTGGCGGCACTGGGTCTGGCTTGAGCCCTGACCGGGATGCCCTGGTCGCTGCGTTGGTCGCTGCCTTGGGCGCGTCTGCACCGCTCGCGGCGCCCGCCGTCCACCCGCTCGCGCTGGCCCCTGGTCACGCCCCTGCTGGCCCTGGTCCTGGTGGTCAATGCCTCGGCACTTGGCTATCGCCTCAGCGAGGGCTGGGACTGGGGCGATTGCTACTGGATGGTGGCGATCACCATCCCCACCATCGGTTACGGCGAGGTGGAGCCCCTGACCGCCGCGGGCCGCTTCGTCACCGTGTTTTCGGTGGTGGGTGGCTTGGTGGTGGTGCAGCTGTCGGTGCAGAGCCTGCTGGGACTGTCGGAGGCCGGCTACTTCAGGCGACTGCGCCGCGCTCGTTTTCTCAATTGGGTGCAGAGCATGAATGACCATGTGATCCTCTGCGGGTACGGCCGCATCGGCCGTGAGATCGGCGAGCAGATCAGCCGTGAAGGGGTTGAACTGCTGGTGGTCGAGATGGATCCCGAACGCAAGCAGGCTGCCGAGGAGGCTGGTCTGCCGGTGCTGATGGCCGACGCCACCCTCGACGAGACGCTGCTAGAGGCCGGCATCCACCGCTGCCGCAGCCTGGTGGCGGCCCTGCCCAGCAATGCGGCCAATCTCTACGTGGTGCTGAGCGCCCGGGGGCTGGCCCCCCGCTGCCGGCTGATCGCCCGCTCGGACAGCGACGAAGCGGCCCGCAAGCTGCGCCAGGCCGGCGCTGACCAGGTGGTCAGCCCCTATGTGGCCGGTGGCCGCACCATGGCCGCCACCGCCCTGCGGCCGCTGGCGGTCACCTTTATGGAGCTGCTGGCCGGCACCGATTGCGAGGTCGAGGAGTTCCGCCTGTCGGACAACCCCCAGAAGCTGGGGGAACTCAACGGCCGCAGCCTGAACGAACTGGAGCTGCGGCGACGCACCGGCGCCCTGGTGCTGGCGATCCGCAACCCCGAGCCCGATCTGCTCAATCCCTACTCCTACAGGGGCAGCAGCTATAGCCCTGGTGAGCCCAATCTGATCGCCAACCCCGGCGGTGAGGTGACCCTGGCGCCGGGACAGCTGCTGGTGGTGATGGGCAGCCAGCAGCAGCTGGAGGCCTTTGGCGCCCTGCTGGGGCCGGCCCTGGTGAGCATCGATGCCCTGCGTGAGTAGGTCAGCCTGGACGCATACGATCGCCTGCAGCTCTGCGCCGCCTGATCGCCATGACCCACCCTGCAGCTTCCCTGATGGGCCAGGTCGCGCTTGTGACCGGTGCCAGCCGCGGCATCGGTGCGGCGATCGCCGCCGAGCTTGCCGCTGCCGGCGCCACGGTGGTGGTCAACTACGCCAGTTCGCCTGACGCGGCGGCGGCGGTCGTCGCCCAGATCGAGGCCGGCGGCGGCAGGGCCTGGAGCCATCAGGCCAACGTCGCCGATGAAGCCCAGGTCGAGGCCATGGTCAAAGCCGTGCTCGAGCGCGAGGGCCGCCTCGATGTGCTGGTCAACAACGCCGGCATCACCCGCGATGGCCTGTTGATGCGGATGAAGACCAGCGACTGGCAGAGCGTGATCGATCTCAATCTGACGGGGGTGTTTTTGTGCACCCGGGCCGTCAGCCGTTCGATGCTCAAGGCCAGGGCCGGCCGCATCATCAACATCACCTCGGTGGTGGCCCTGTTCGGCAACCCCGGCCAGGCCAATTACAGCGCCGCCAAGGCCGGCGTGATCGGTCTGACCCGCAGCACTGCTGCCGAATTCGCCAGCCGCGGTGTCACCGTCAATGCCGTCGCACCCGGCTTTATCGACAGCGACATGACCAAGGACCTCGACAAGGAGCCGATCCTGGCGTCGATCCCCCTGGGCCGCATGGGCACAACGGCCGAAGTGGCCGGCGCGGTGCGCTTTCTGGCCGCCGACCCGGCCGGGGCCTACATGACCGGTCAGGTCCTGCAGGTCGATGGCGGGATGGTGATGCGCTGAATCAGGTGCTCAGCTCGTCCCGCAACCGGCGGATGCGCTGCAGCAGCCGCAGGCGCCGGCTCCGGGCGGTGATTGTCAGAAACAGCCGGATCGGCACGTAGACCAACGCCATCGCCAGACCGACCGCTGTGATGGCGATGAACAGCAGGGGATTGGCGCTGGGCATCGCCTGGCCCATGGCCTCTTCGGCGGCGGTCTCGAGCGCGTTGTGCAGCAGGTCCTCCATGGGCTGACCTTATTCAGCCCGGCCTGGCCATGCACAGCCGATGCGGCCTTGATTCGGCTTTCCCCACCAGCCAGGCGCCACCCCGCCATGGGACGCTGTGCTCCAGCCGTTTGTCACGCCGGCCCATGGCCAAGCTGATCCGTTTCTCTGACCAGTCACGCGCTGCCCTTGAGCGGGGTGTCAATGCGCTCGCCGATGCGGTCAAGGTCACGATCGGTCCCCGCGGCCGCAACGTGGTGCTCGAAAAGAAGTTCGGAGCCCCCGACATCGTCAACGACGGGGTCACGATCGCCAAGGAGATCGAACTGGAGGATCCGTTCGAGAACCTGGGCGCCAAGCTGATGCAACAGGTCGCCAGCAAGACCAAGGACACCGCTGGCGACGGCACCACCACCGCCACCGTTCTGGCCCAGGCCCTGGTGCGCGAAGGGATGCGCAACGTGGCCGCCGGCGCCAGCCCGATCGTCCTGCGCAAGGGCATGGAGAAGGCTGTCGCCCAGGTCGTCGCCGGGATTCAGCAGCGCGCCCAGGCTGTGGACGGCGATGCCATCCGTCAGGTGGCCACGGTCAGCTCGGGCGGTGATGCCGAGATCGGTCAGATGATCGCCGAGGCGATGGTCAAGGTCAGTGCCGACGGCGTGATCACCGTCGAAGAGAGCAAGAGTCTGGCCACCGAGCTCGAGGTCACCGAGGGCATGGCCTTTGATCGCGGCTATGCCTCGCCCTACTTCATCACAGACCAGGACCGCCGCGAGTGCGTGTTCGAGAGCCCGTTGGTGCTGATCACCGACCGCAAGATCAATGCTGTGGCCGATCTGGTGCCGGTGCTAGAGGCCGTGACCCGCAGCGGCCGTCAGCTGCTGATCCTTGCCGACGACATCGAGGGTGAAGCACTGGCCACCCTGGTGGTCAACAAGAACCGCGGCGTGTTGCAGGTGGCGGCCGTCAAGGCCCCCGGCTTCGGCGACCGCCGCAAGGCGATGCTGGCTGATATCGCCACCCTCACCGGCGCCACCCTGGTTAGCGAGGACCGGGCCATGACCCTTGACAAGGTCAGCCTGGCCGATCTGGGCAGCGCCCGCTCGATCACGATCACCAAGGACAGCACCACGATCGTGGCCACCGGTGAGCACCAGCAGGCCGTCAGCGACCGGGTCGCCTCCATCAAGCGTGAGCTCGAGGCCACCGACTCCGACTACGACAAGGAAAAGCTGAACGAGCGCATCGCCAAGCTGGCCGGCGGCGTTGCCGTGATCAAGGTGGGAGCCCCCACCGAGACCGAACTCAAGAACCGCAAGCTGCGCATCGAGGACGCCCTCAATGCCACCCGCTGCGCCATCGAAGAGGGCATCATTGCCGGCGGTGGCACGACCCTGCTCGAGCTGGCTGCCGGCCTGGACGACCTGGCTGCGGGTCTGCAGGGCGATGAGCGCACCGGCGTTCAGATCGTGCAGCGGGCCCTGAGCGAGCCCGTGCGCCAGATCGCCAGCAACGCCGGTGCCGACGGCTCGGTTGTGGCGGCTGAGATTCAGCGCCTGGGCAAGGGCTTCAACGCCGAGACCGGCGTTTACGAAGACCTTCTGACCGCCGGCATTCTCGATCCGGCCAAGGTGGTGCGCCTGGCCCTGCAGGATGCCGTCTCGATCGCCTCGCTGTTGATCACCACCGAAGCGGTGATCGCCGACAAGCCCGAGCCCGCCGCCCCCCCCGCCGGTGGCGGCGGCATGGATGGCATGGGCGGCATGGGCATGCCCGGCATGATGTGATCAGCCGAGGGCCCTGCAGTAAGCGGCCACCTGCAGGTCGATGCCGGTGATGGCGGTTCCCACCACCACCGCATCGGCCCCCAGTTCGAGAGCCCGCCGGGCCTGATCAGCGCTGGCGACACCGCCTTCGCAGATCAGGCTCACCCCGGCCGGCAGGGTCTGCCGCAACTGACTCACCAGATCCCAGCCCGGCGGCTTGAGCTGGGCCGTGGCCTCGGTGTAGCCGAACAGGGTGGTGCCCACCCAGTCACAGCCCAGGGCTGCTGCCCGCAGGCCGTTGTCCACGCTGTCGATGTCGGCCATCAGCGGCGCACCCAGTTCACTTTTGGCGCGGCTGATCAGCCCTGCCAGGTCCTGACCCTGGGGGCGTGTCCTCGCCGTGGCATCGAGCGCGATCACGTCGGCGCCGGCGGCCCAGACCGCGCTGATTTCGCGCCAGCCGGGGGTGATGTACACCGGGCTGTCAGCAGCGGTGACCTTCCACAGGCCGATGATCAGGGCATCGGGGCATCGGCGCCGCACGGCGCCGATGTGCTCGGGGCTCTCGAGCCGCACGCCGCTGGCGCCGTTGCGCAGGCTGGCGTCGGCCATGGCAGCGATCACCTCGGGATCCCGCAGGGGGGACCCCTCGGGGGCCTGCACCGAGACGATCAGTCCGGTTGGCGGTTGAAGGGGTGCCATCTCAAGCGGCGTCGCTGTGCAGCCAGGCCCTGAGTCCTGCCAGGTCGGCCGGCCGCGGGGCGGCATCATCGCCGGTGCTGCTGGCGCTGCTGGCGCTGTTGGCGCTGACCGTGGTGTTCAGCTGCCAGGGATCGACGCCCGCAGCCGCTGTCGGGAGCTGTGATCGCAGGGGGATGGGGCTGTCCTGACGCAGGGGCTGCAGGGCTTCGCTCAGGGCCTCGCGGATCAGGCTGCCCAGGCGCACCGGCTCTGGCGCTGGCTCTGGCGTTGGCTGTGACAGCTGCGGCTGGGCGGGCAGGCCCAGCAGGTCCTTCAACCAGCCCAGTCCGTCCTCGCCGCAGGTCTGGACCAAGCGGTTGCGGCCCA
>JAIXOF010000117.1 GCA_027486935.1 Cyanobium sp. C1_MAG_00004
GGGCATGGGCGCGCAAGTACCCCGAGCGCCGGGGATGTTTGAGCAGACTGGCCCTCCGACTCAACCGCCGCCGGATGGGCCGCCATTCACCGTGTCCATGGGGGGGCAGCCCTTCGTGCCGACGATGAGCAGCGGAGGACGTCCGCCCCCGCCTCCAGGAGGAGGGACATCTCGCGTGAGGACTCCCTACGCGCCAGTGCCTAAAGCTAGCGCAGGGAGCGGCGCACCCATGGTCAACCCGATCCTCAGTCCTCCGGGTAGCGGGCCTCCACCACCAGCCGGAGGCTTCGTGGGAGCGCAGCAGCGGGCTCAGCAGTACAACATGTACACTCCCCGCGGAGCCTCCCCGTCCCAGTCGGAGAGCTGGCTTCGACGTCGCATGGAGAACATCGAGAACCACCCCCAGGCTCGCCTCCCGGGCTTCGCGCGGCGCTACCTCTTCAACGTCGACACGCACCCCAGGATCCCCGTCACGAACCGCCATCGGGAGCTCGCAGAGATCGAGGAGGCCCTGCAGAAGGAGAGCCACGTCCGACGGGGGGAGATGGTGCTGGAGCGACGGCGCAGGCTCGCCGAGCAGTGGCGTCAGCAGCACAGCGGCGGTGGCAGCGCGGCTCAGCAGGTCGCCGCGGCGGCGCAGCCCGAGGAGGACTTCGAGGACGTCTTTGAGACCGTCAACAAATACTTCCGAGATTTGCCGGACGAGGACGACGTGCCCGCCACGCAGAGTACCCGCCGCCCCCCTCCGCCTCCACCTCCACCACCTCCTCGCGGGCGGGCGCGCAGTCGCAGCGAGCGGCGCGAGCGGCGCTTCCCAGAGAAGCCGGACTCCGAATGGGTACCGACGGAGCAGATGTTCCCGGACAAGGAGGACACCAGCTGGGACCCGCGACGCGAGCCGAAGAACGCTCCGTCCAGGGCCTCGTATCTTAAGCCGCCCGACCTCTCCGGCATCGACAGCAACAACATCGACACGCCCCCTCGGTCTCGCGCCTCCTCACGACGCGACCGCAAGAGCATCGACGACAACAACGTCGATACGCCGGCGGGATCGCGAGCCTCCTCTCAGGCTTCTGCGCGAGGCAGGGGCGGCCGGGGCGGTGCTGGAAGCAGGCAAGCCCACCTTCGACTACGGACCCGCGGCGGCGGCAGTCACGCCGGCGCGCAGGTCGGGCAAGCTGTCGAGCTTCAAGGCCTACGACCCGGACGCTCCGGCGGTGCGCCCGATGCGCCCTGGGCGCGCGCCGAGCTCCGGCCCCGCCCTGCCGGCCCGGATGTACAGATGAACTTTTTCTTCCTCCCATAAAGAAAGCTTATGACTGCGCTGGACAGCATCGTCGCGACGCTCGAAGACGACCTGCTGCCTGGCCTGAACTTCTCCCTCTCCTCCCAGCGCGCGGCGTCCTACGTCAAACATCGCTCCTTCTCGAGCTTCTACCCGTCCGGATCCAACATCTACAACAGCAGCACCGGCCAAAGGGTCATACGCATTCTTTGCTCGGACGGCGGCAAGTCCATGCTGGACCTCTCCAGCGTTCGCCTGTCTTTTGAGATCAAGAACAACGACGGCACCAATGCCTTGTATCTCTCCGGCGGGCACATGGCGTGTCTCTTCCAACGCCTCACGCTGCGGATCGCCGGGACCCAGTGCGAGGACATCCTCTTCTACAATCGGCTCTGCGCGATGCTGAATCAGTTCCGCAGCGTCAACTCGCAGTACAGCGCTCACATCAGCGGCGTCGGGTCCGGCGCGTCTCAGGTTGTCTTGACCACGGATCGCCTCATCCCGGAGCCCATCGTGGCGAATGGCACACGGCGGGTAGTCATCGATCTACCCTGCGGCTTGTTCCACTCGCACTATCTGCTGCCCATCGGGCGCTTCCCCCTCGAAATCACCCTGGAGCTCGCATCGGCCGACGCCGTCGCGATGACGGGGCCCATCAAGGCAGGGGCGTCAGGCGACGGGGGCGCGGACGTGAACTGCTCCACTACGTACGAGATCAGCAACGTGCGTCTTCTCGCGGACACCATATCGCTGGACGGCGCGCTCTCGGACAACATCGACGAGGCGCTTCTGCAGGGCAAGCCCCTGTCCATCGCCTACTCGCCCTGGTCCAATCAGCACTTCACGCTGGCCGGACTGCCCGACACCAACGCCGCGTGGAACGTCCTGATCAACAGGAGCTTCTCCCGCCTTCAGTCGGTCTTCATGAACTTCCTCCCTAGCTTCACGGTGCCCCAGCGGGAGTGGACCCAGACCAACACCTTCACCTGCTGGCACGGCGGAGCTGATCCGGCTCTGGGGCAGCAGGTCGCGCCGCCTCCGTACAACTACGCGAGGGATCAGTGGAGGTTCCAGCTGCAGGCAGGTCCGCATCTGTGGCCCTCCACGCCCATGAGCAGCTTCGCGGAGAGCTACTATCAGCTCCAGAAGACAGTCGGACAGCTTCTCAGCGAGACTGGGCTGGCCATCGGGCCGCACTACCGCAGCCGCTCGTTCCACATGGCCATCGATCTCGAGAAGACGGCGTCCACCGCCAGCTCAGCCGGCGTCACCATGAGCGGCCTGAACACCAAGGCCAGCAACGACCAGATCCGCCTCGACTGGCAGGGCGTCACGTCGGACGCCACGGCCAACAAGTCCTACAAGCCGTCCGCCGTCTTCGTGCTGTGCAACTACGCCTGCGTCGTAGAGCTGCGGGCGGAGGGCGTCATCTTCGCGGACTAGCGTGGTCAAAGGGGTGACAAACCGGGAGGGAGGGTATAGAAAAGTCACCCTCCAACATGACGACCCTCCTCGAGCAAGCGGCGGCGGACGAGGGCGGCTGGACCGTCGGACCGGTCCAGCAGCTCAAGAACTTGCAGATGGCCCAAATCCTCTACCAAGGTCGCCCCGCGATGATCCAGGTCGTGCCTCGCGGCGACATGTCGCTGCGCATCCCGTTTGCCCCAAGCGTCTATCGCGGGACCGGCGAGGAAACGCGAGTCAGCTGCACCTTCGAGGCGCCGCAGAGCGTCGTCGAGCACATGGAGCAGTTGGAGAAAATCATCATCGCCAAGGCCCGCGACGTGCCACACATCGACGCCCTCTGGGTGTCCAGCGCGCGACACACGCCCCATGGGCCCCAGCTGCGCTGCAAGCTCAACACGGACGGGCCGCGCAAGATTAAGTTGGTCAACGAGGCACTTGAGCCGCTGGACCTGCCAGTCGCCGAGCTGCAGCAGAGACAGGCCGTGCCGATCCTAAGCGTGCGGGGCGTGTACATCCAACGCAACCAGGTGGGCCTCATGCTCGACATGGCCGCGTGCATCGTGGGACCCAAGCCCGAGCCCCAGGCCATGCAGATCGACTTTATCTGATCAGTCGGAGTCAGAGTCATAATAGCCGTATTTGGCGGCTTCAGCCTCCCATTCCGCCCTCAGCATCGCCAGAGGATCGAGACGAGCCCGCTTCGCCTCGCGCTCCTCCTCCCGCGCATACTCCTCCTCGATGGCGAGGAGATAGTTCTGCTGTCGCCGGTGCTCGAACCGCTCGAGCCAGTCGAACCACTTCTCGCCGCAGTAGCAGCCCTGCATGATCTCCGCGCACGGGTGCGGCGTGAAGCGCGCAATGAGCATGATCGCCTCGCTCGGGAGGTCGACGAGAATCATGGCTGATGGGGAGCGCAAGTGGCGGTCTCGAGTTGCTGCGAGGCGTTTTTTTGTTGGCCTGCCCGCAGCCTACAGGAAAGGGCCGCGCGAGCCATGGCGCTGACCCCACTTACCC
>JAIXOF010000191.1 GCA_027486935.1 Cyanobium sp. C1_MAG_00004
AGAACCACAAACCGCGCGCCACCCACATGGAGGTGGAGACGCGCATTGCCGAGGCGCAGCTGTGGATCGCCCAGCGGCTGCCACTGGCACAGATCAGGGAAAAAGCAGCCCAGAACTGGGGAATCACCAACATCAAAACCATCAGCCGCTACCTGGCCCTGGCGCGGCAGCGGATGGTGGAGGAGCTGATCACCGACCGCCGCAGGCATCAGGCCGAGCAGATCTTTGCCCTCAATGACTGCGCCAGGCGTGCGATGGACGCCGAGCAGTTCAACGCGGCTGTGGGCGCCTTCCGGGTGATTGCTGAGATCGGCGGGCTTCTGCGGGCACCGATCAAGC
This sequence comes from Cyanobium sp. C1_MAG_00004, assembly GCA_027486935.1. GTDB lineage: Bacteria > Cyanobacteriota > Cyanobacteriia > PCC-6307 > Cyanobiaceae > RGUW01. Next base: position 340 of record JAIXOF010000191.1, read on the forward strand.
CCCCCGAGGCGAAAAGCTGATGGCGGGTTTGCTGCTGGATCCAGCCTCCGACCTTTGGGGAGATGCCGGCCTGCTGGATGTTCCTGACCCCTGCCGCCAGCAGAACGGCTCCCAGGCCCAGCAGGCCTTCCGCGATTTCATCGTGGCCGCTTATCCCGGCTACGCCTTCCACACCTGGGCCGAGCGATTGATCGCCCTGCTGCAGCGCGTGGCCGATGGCGAGCTCAACCGCCTGATCGTCTGCTGCCCCCCGCGGCTGGGCAAATCACTCCTCGTCTCGAAGCTGTTCCCTGCCTACTGGGTGAGCCGCTACCCGACGCGCTTCTGCGCGATCGCCTCGTACTCAGCTGAGCTGGCCTATGCCCATAGCCGTGAGGCGAGGCACTACTACCGCGCCGTCGGCCATCCACTCTCCAAGGACTCCACCGCCGTTGGCAACTGGCTGACGCCTGAGCGCGGCGGGTGCATTGCCGCCGGTGTGCGAGGCCCCTTCACCGGCAAGGGCTACGCGCTGGGAATCATCGATGACCCCTATAAGGGGCCAGAAGACGCCAACTCAGCCGGCCAACGCCAGAAGCTGATCGAGTGGTTCCAATCCGTCTGGCTCACCCGCGCTGAACCAGGGGTGAACAGCAGTGCTGGAGCGGCACAGGTGGTGGTGCTGACGCGCTGGCACCAGGACGACCTAATCGGCTGGCTGCTGGAGCAGGAAAGCGGTGATGCCCCGCAGCAGTGGCAGGTGCTGAACCTGCCGGCCATTGCTGAGCCGCCCCAGCAGCAGATCAAGTTCCCGGCAACCTGCAGCATCGAGGCGGACTGGCGACGGCCCGGTGAGCCGCTCTGCCCAGAGCGTTTTCCGCTGGCGGAGCTCGAGCAGATCCGCATTCGCGCCGGCAGTTACTGGTGGAACGCGCTGTACCAGCAGCGCCCCTCACCGGCAGAGGGCCTGCTGTTCCAACGCGCCTGGATCCGCACCGCTGTGGGCACGCCTACCCCCGGGCCCCGGGCCAGCCAACGGCCCTTTGCAGCGGTGGTGCTGAGCTGCGACCTGAGCTTCAAGGGAGGCGCGGAGAACGACTACTGCGGCTTCTGCCTGCTTGGCCTGTTGCCGGATCCGGAGGCCCGCCACCCGTTGGCCCAGGCCCAGGCACGGGGTGAGCAGCTTCACCGCAGTGCCGCCTGGGTGCGCACACCGGCTGCACAGAGCCAGGACGGTGCCCATCGGATTGAGGTGATCTGGAGCCAGCACCACCGGCTCGACCTGCCGGGGGTGATCAACTTCCTCGCTCAGACCATGGCGTCATTGGGGCAGGGCCAAAGCCCTGATGCGGTGCTGATCGAGGACGCCGCCAATGGCCCGGCCGTCTGCCAGTTGCTGCAGCGACAGATCCCTGGCCTGATTGCTGTGCGGCCCAACGGCAGCAAGGTGAGCCGCGCCCATGCCGTGGCTCCCTTGCTGGAGGCCGGTCAGCTGGCTTTTCGCAGCGGCAACGAGGCCCTGATCAGCGAGTTGCTGGGTTTTCCCAACGGAGCCCATGACGACCTGGTGGATGCCTTCTGCCAGGGCGTGATCTGGCTGCAGAGCCAGCACTGGCGCAGCCAGGGCAAGGCCACGCCCCGGCCGCTGCTGTTCTCCCGCTGAGGGACATCCCCAAACTTCTGATGAGCCCCACACGACATACCCACCGCCCCAGGCCTCAGCAGGCCACCCCTCGCGTGACGACATCAGGTCGTGCTCGCGGGCCATTGCGCTCACCCCATGCCGCTGCTGATGCCTTGGTGGTGGAGCACCTGACCTTTGCAGCGAAGGTGGCGGCCAACTACGCACGCCGCACTGGTCATCCCAAGGAAGATCTGGAGCAGCTGGCGGCGATCGGGCTGATCAAGGCCTCACGCCGCTACGACATCAACCGCCCGGGCCGCAGTCCCAACCACTTCATCGCCTACGCCCGGCCGTTTGTGAATGGTGAGATCACCCACTACCTGCGCGACAAGGGGTTCCTGATCTCGATACCTGGCCGCTGGCGGGAGCTGTATGCACGGGGACAGAAGTTGCTGCGGGAAGGTAACCCGCCGGATCAGATCCCAGCACTGCTCGGTGTGAGTATTGAGCATTGGGCGGAGATTTCCGCGGCTTGCCGTGTGCGGGTCGTGGCGATGGTTTCTATGAATTTGGAGTCGCTGGAATGACAATGACTCTCAGTAACGCTGTCCTAGAGTGGCAGGCAAGCAGCTTGTAGAGGTATAGCAAAGCGATTGTGGCGGCCTGACCAATCAAAGGGCTTGCTATGTGGCATAATTTATTTTTGCAACGATTCGCTGAGCCGCTTTAAATCACAGTACAACGATTGAAGATGATGCGCGGACATGTCTAGTATTGGCTCAAACATGAAGGAATTAAGATGGATATTTTCTGGAGTCATGAGAGACACCTTCTTCATGAGTGCAAGGGTAGTTGCTTCGCCAGGGTTCTCCCGCTCAAACTTTCGGATCAACCTGCCTGTTTGATTTTTTTTGATCGTTGAGACGTATTGATCGTCTCCTATTAGCGTAATAAGCGCTTTCTCTGCGATTAGACGAATGCCTATTGCAAGTATAACCTTATGATGTAGAGAGACTAGTTCTTCGGATTCCGCGGAAAGATTATCGCAGACTTCAAAGATGACGTTTAAAGCTGACTCTGCAGAGTCATGCATCAAGGAAATCGACCCTGCCGGAAGAATCTGCCCAAATGATTCCTTGAGGCTTGAAAGTGTTATATCGTGAGAGTCAGTCTTTATGTGGAGCAGCGACGTAAGTTTCTGAAAAATGTCATCTTGTCCCGTGTACTCAGCAAGGTTGCGGACAAAAGGTATTGCTGCAACAACGTACGCTCGCTCATTCAAATTATTGCGCCAATGCAAGAATGGGTTATCCGAGAGTTCGTCAGCTTGCAATGAAATCCTTCCGGCTTCTCTAGACGCCAAGACTTTGTTCTCCCCATAAACACCCAATCGACTTTTAGCCGTGCGGTAAAAGTCGAAATTATGG
>JAIXOF010000170.1 GCA_027486935.1 Cyanobium sp. C1_MAG_00004
CGAAATGCCTCCTGTCATTTGCCGATTGTCGTTTTGCCAATCGCAAGAACGGTATCCTTTATTTCTTTCTGGGAGCTGCAGTTCTGCCTGTTAACAGATTCCCGATTGCTCAATGGACGCTCCCTCTCCCCTGCTTTCATTGCTATGGCAAATATCAAGCTCTTGGTTGGGCTTCGCATTGGCAGCCTGTCTATCGACCATCGTCGATACCTTTTGACCGGATGCCCGCTTTCCCCAAGGTACTCTCTGCAGTGGATTTGCTGAATGTGCTGATGACACTCGAGATGTCTGCCCTTTGGCTGGAGGCTCTCCAGCCTCCCTCTTTGGACCGCTAGAATGAGGTTATCGGCGGTTTGTGCAGTGCCGTTTGGTGTTAACTCTATCTTTCCTGGTTTGATTGCCCGCTCTATTATTGAGCTTGTTTTTTTAGTCCATGGTCGTAGATGGCGTTGAACTATTTAGTTGATTTGTTTTTTCAGTTCGTTGGTGGCTCTGCTTCAGTTCTCGGATGATTTTTACCCCTGAAGAACTGGCCTATGCCGCGACAAGCTACGAACGTCGCTTCAGGCTGGCCTACCTATCCAGTGGATTTGAGCCCACGATCGTCTTTGCCTGCAAATCTCATCTGTTGATGTCGAATTTGTATCGGGGACTTCTGCTCAAGCGTCACTTTCTTGGTGGCGCTGACACCGGCAAGGATGCCTTGGAGCTGGTTGCAAGGCGGCTGCCTAATATTTTTGCAATTGACGATAATCTGCCTGATCAAGGTGCGTCCAGCCTGATTGCTCAGGCGATGCAAATGAAACCAGGCATTCGTATCCTTGCCTTTGTCACGAAGCTTGATGCTTTTTTCGGGTATCCTGATTGCCCTATTGTTATCGCTGAGGCGGATGTATTGACCCATCCAAATACATTGGCTTTTGCTGCCATGGCGATGATTAGCAATACCAGTTATCTCAGTCCATCCATTCATCAGCGCTTACAACAGCTGGAACGAACCGCGCCTGATGTCTATCCAGGAACGATCTCTCTCACGCCGCGGGAGCGCCAACTTCTTGATGCCTATTCGATTGGGCTGAGCAACAAGGAGATTGCAAACCAGCTAGGGCTTTCTGTTCGTAGTGTTCAAACCTACAGTGGTAACTTGTTGCAGAAACTAGGAACGAACAATCGCCAAAAAGCCCTCAGGAAAGCCATTGCGTTGGGATTGGCAGAGTTGGGCGGATTGCTTGGTGGCCGCCATCCTTAGAACCGTTTCCTGCTGAAGGCCCCCGGTGAGGTTGCCTTGCTTTCCTGGTCAGGCAGAGCCCATCAATCGCCATGGATGGCTGGTCAACAGCCGTGGCTCAATCGAAGCTTCAGATGATTCGCTTTTGCCGCTTGGCGACTTACACGTTGAACAGAAACTCCATCACATCGCCCTCGGCGACGATGTAATCCTTGCCTTCGGCCCGCAGCCAGCCTTTGTTGCGGGCTTCAACCAGGGAGCCGGCTTCGAGCAGCTGCTTGTAGCCGATCGTCTGGGCGCGAATGAAGCCCCGTTCAAAGTCGGTGTGGATCACCCCGGCAGCCTGGGGGGCGCTCATGCCGGCCTTGATCGTCCAGGCGCGGGTCTCCTTTTCACCGGTGGTGAAGTAGGTGCGCAGGCCCAACAGTTTGTAGGTGGCCCGGATCAGGCTGGCCAGGCCACCCTCGTCGACGCCCAGGCCGGCCAGAAATTCGGCCCGGTCCTCTTCGGGCAGTTCGATCAGCTCGGCCTCCACCTGGGCCGAGATGCGCACGGTTTCAGCACCTTCCTTGGCAGCCAGTCCGGCCACGGCCGTGCAGAAGGCGTTGCCATCAGCCAGATCGTCCTCGCTGACGTTGGTGGCGTAAATGATCGGTTTGGCGGTCAGCAGCCCCAGGGGTTTGACCAGGGGCGCTTCCTCATCAGTCAGTTCGATGCTGCGGGCGGCGCCCCCCTGCTCGAGCACCTGCTGGATGCGGGCCAGAGCCCCGTCTTCGAGTTGGGCCTCTTTGCTGTTGCGCAGCTGTTTGACTAGGCGCTCGCGGCGCTTTTCGACCTGGCTCAGGTCGGCCAGTCCCAGCTCGAGGTTGATCACCTCGGCATCGCGCACCGGATCGACCGAACCCGAGACGTGGATCACGTCATCGTTCTCAAAGCAGCGCACCACGTGGACGATGGCGTCCACTTCGCGGATGTTGGCCAGGAACTTGTTGCCCAGGCCCTCGCCCTGGCTGGCGCCTTTGACCAGCCCGGCGATGTCGACGAACTCGACCCGGGTTGGAATCAGTTCTTTGCTGCCGCTCAGATCGCTGAGCTGCTGTAGCCGCGGGTCGGGCACCGCCACCACGCCCGAATTGGGCTCAATGGTGCAGAACGGGTAATTGGCGGCCTCGGCCTGCGCGTTGGCGACCAGGGCGTTGAAGAGGGTCGATTTGCCGACGTTGGGCAGACCGACGATTCCGGCTTTGAGCATCGCTGAAATCTACGGGCCGGGGTTCGCCCCCAGCTCGCCCCGCCGACCGCGAGACTGGGGCGCAGCAGTGCTCCTGGTCATTTCCACCTTGACGCCCCCCAAACCGGTCAAACCTCTGTGGCGTCGCCGCCGGCTGTGGATCGGCGTGTCTGTTGTGGCCCTGGTGGTGGCCGGCTTCGGTGGCTTGCAGTGGCGCCGCAGCAGCTCCCAGACGGCTGCCCTGGCCCGGTTCACGGTGCTGGCCCAGCGGGGCAGCCTGCCGGGGGTGATCTCGGCCACCGGCGAGCTCGAAGCGGTCGAGCGGGTCAACGTCAGCCCCAAACGCCAGGGTGTGCTGGCGCGGTTGTATGTCGACGAGGGGGATCAGGTGCGCCGCGGCCAGGCCCTGGCCCTGATGGATGCCGGTGATCTCGGTGACCGCATGCAGGAGCTGCAGGCCAACCTGCGTTCGGCCGACGCCAACCTGCAGCGCAGCCGCAGCGAATGGCAGCGCCGTCAGCAGCTGTACCGCAGTGGGGCCATCAGCGCCGACGATTACAACCGCGCCTTTGCCGCCTACCGGGTCGATCAGGCCGCCCATCACGCCGCCCGCGAACGCCTGGAACAGCGCTCGATCGAGCAGGGCGACATGGTGGTGCGCGCCCCCTTTGACGGCCTGATCAGCCAGCGCTACGCCGATCGTGGTGCGTTCGTGACCCCGACCACCACAGCGTCCAGCACCCTGGGGGCCACCAGCTCTTCGATTGTCGAGGTGGCCCGCGGCCTTGAAGCGGTGGCCAAGGTCCCCGAGAGCGACGTCGGTCGCCTGCGGGTCGGCCAGAGCGCCACCGTCCAGGTGGATTCCTTTCCTGACCGGCGCTTTGCCGCCCGCATTCGCCAGATCGCCCCGCGGGCGATCAAAACCAACAACGTCAACTCCTTTGCGGTCAAGCTGACGTTCGTTGACCCAGCACCGCAGCTGCGCATCGGCATGACCGCCGAGGTCGATTTTCAGATCGGCCAGGTTCAGGCCCAGACCCTGGTGCCCACCGTGGCGGTGGTCACCGAGGACGGCCGCCCCGGGGTGTTGCTGGTGGGCGAGGGCAACCAGCCCCGGTTTCAGCCGGTGGAGCTGGGCATGAGCAGTGGTCGCAGCACCCAGATCCTGACGGGACTGACCCCCGGGACCCGGGTGTTCATCGATCTGCCCCCCTGGGCCAAAAAGAAGCGCTAACCGGCGCGCAGCAGCCGGCGGGCCGCCTCGACGATGCGTCCCGAGGCCTGGCCATCGCCAAACGGGTTGTGGGCCCGGGCCATGGCGTCATAGGCGGCCGGGTCATCGAGCAGCTTGGCCGCCTCTGTCACGATCGCCGCGCTGTCGGTGCCGATCAGCCGCGCGGTGCCGGCGTCGACCGCCTCAGGGCGTTCGGTGGTGCGGCGCAGCACCAGCACGGGCTTGCCCAGGGCAGGGGCTTCCTCCTGGATGCCGCCCGAATCGCTCAGCACCAAGGTGGCTTCGCGCAGGGCGGCCACCAGCCGGTCGTAGTCGAGGGGTTCGCACAGGTGGGCGCGGGGGTGGTCCCCCAGCAGGGCCTGCAGCGGTTCGCGCACCGTCGGGTTGCGGTGCAACGGCAGCAGGATCACCAGGTCTTCGTAGCGCTGCAGCAGCTGTTGCAGGCCGCTGCCGATCTGCAGCAGGCGCTCGCCCCAGTTCTCGCGGCGGTGCACGGTCACCAGGATCAGCCGTTGCGTCGCCGGATCAAACCCCTCGAGTTCAAACGGCGGCGCCTGCTGGGCCATCAACAGCAGGGCATCGATCACCGTGTTGCCCGTGGTCAGCACCTCACCCACCACCCCCGAGGCCCGGCAGTTGGCGGCCGACCGTTCGGTGGGGGCAAAGTGCAGCTGGGCCAGTTGCGAGATCAACCGGCGGTTGGCCTCTTCGGGAAACGGATCCAGCAGGTTGTCGGTGCGCAGGCCGGCCTCGACGTGCCCCACCGGGATCTGTTCGTAAAACGCCGCCAGGGCCGCCGCAAAGGCGGTGGTGGTGTCGCCCTGGACCAGCACCAGATCGGGCCGGTGGTTGGAAAACTCCTGCCGCAGCCCCTCCAGGGCTGCACAGGTGATGTGGGTCAGGGTCTGTTTGGGCGCCATCAGCGCCAGGTCGTGGTCGGCCGTGATGCCGAACAACTCCATCACCTGGCTCACCATTTCGCGGTGCTGGCCGGTCAGCACCACCCGGGTGGCGAAATCGTCGGCCCGTTGAAAGGCCTGGATCACCGGCGCCAGCTTGATCGCTTCGGGCCGGGTGCCCAGCACGATCGTCACCAGGGGGAGGGGCGTCAAAGCTCTGCGGCGCACCAGCGTCCACTGTGTCATGGGGTGGCCCTGTCATGGGAGTGGCCTTGCCAGGGGACCGTCCTGACAACGGTGGCGATCGACGCGAAGCTGGGGATCGCGCCGA
>JAIXOF010000113.1 GCA_027486935.1 Cyanobium sp. C1_MAG_00004
CAATCGCCATCACCAGGGCCGTGCCGCTGCGACTGTCGGTGAGACAGGTGCCGTAGCGGTAGCCGGCTGCCAGGGCCCAGTTGTTGCCCCGGCCGCCCAGCTGCAGGTTGACGTTGTTGTTTCCGTTGGAGGTGAAGAGGCCGCCAACGGCTGGATCGCCGTCATTGCCCAGTTCGGCCACATAGCTGATGGCACCGATCCAATAGGGCTTGCCTTTGGCCACTGGCTGTTTCCAGTTGAAGCCAGCCCCGGCACCGTTGGCTTTGTTGTAGACGGTGGGCGCGCCAGCCAGGGTGAAGAAATCGAGAATGCCGTCGTAGGCCTGGGGACGAAAGCCCAGGATTTCGGTGTTGCGCAGGCGCGGACCCACCATCACCGACACATTGTTGCCGATAGGAAACCTGTAATACAGACGATCAATGCGGAGAACTGGACCAGTGCCATAGGCAGCGTCCAGGATCGCCATGTTCAGGTTCGGATAATTGCCAAAGCCGCTGCTGGGGAAAAAATTGCCAGACCTGAGACGTGTGTAGAGCAGATCTTTGCCGGTCCAGCTGGTAGAGAAATTCAGGCGTACGTCGTAGTTGAAGCTGATGCTGTTGGGAAGAAAGTAGTCGACATTGGCGCCATTAACAGGAATGGCATACGTGTTGGTTGCGGTGTTGATGGCATTGCCGCTGTAACTGTTGCCACCTGCCACCCAAAAACTTTCGATCGATAGGCGTGTCGTGGCCGAAAAGCTTTGGGCGCTCAGTTGCTCAAGTGTTCTGCTGACCTGTTGCTCTCTGCCTTTGAGTTGTGCCAATTCATCGGCGAACAAGGCCAGCAGACGTTGGCTGGTATCGGTTGGCCGTTGCACACTCGGCAGGCACGTCTGCAGCAGGGCTGCAGCCTCGGCACGGGTCAGGGGACGCGCCGGGGCCAGGTTGCGTTCGCCCACCAGGTCGGTGGCGGCCCGGCAGCCATGCTGCCGCCCCAGCTCTGCCAGGGCCTGGTAGGCCCAGTCGCCGGGTTGCACATCACCGATGCCGTCAGCGCTGATCAGTTCATCTGCGGCATGGGCGGCCTGGCCACCAGCCCAAGCGACCAGGGCGGTCAGCACAAGAGGAGCCAGGCGCATCACGTCGCCGCTTCCGAAGAATTCAGATCGCCCATGCCTGAGTTGTTGCAGGCGTACGCCGAAGCAGCCATGGCTGTTGCACTGCTGACAGCCGAGCGGAAGAACATCAGAAGGGGATCAAGTGCAATCAGCATCAGCAGCAGGGGTTGGGTCGGAATGCCGATGTCGCCAATGCCTTGAACCATCACCGCGATGGCGGCCACCCCATGCAGTCCTGCCGTGGCAATGCCGAATAGAATCGAGATGGTGATGACTTTGAGGATTACATCCAGTGAGAGTGGTAAGTCAAAAAAATTCAGTGCAAAAATAGCTGCAACGGTGACGTAGGCAATGGGACCCGTTCGTCCGATTAACAGGTTGATTGACGTCGACGTGTCCGCTTGGTCAGGATTGAAGTTTCTCGCGCTTAGATTGCGGGTGATCAGGGAATAAGTTGCCAGAGAATTAGCTGTTGTCAGCGCACTGGTGAAGGCTTGCAAAACGGGATTGCGTTCTTCTTTGCTAACTGAGCCGGGGCTTTCGGGGTTGACGCTGACAGGTGCTTTGGTGTTCCAGCGGTAGACCAGCACGGCAGCCCCAAGGCAAACCATGCAGGCGCTGACGTAGGCCACACCAAAGGTCAGCGTTGAAGAGAGCAGGCCTAGGTTAAAGGTCGAAACCGAGCTGGCGATGAAAAAGATGATAACAATTGGTGAAATCAGTAGAATGTAGTCGAGAACTTTTTTGGAGATGGAGTTGACGCTTTCAAGAAGATTGCGCAGCGTGTCTGTCCTGGCCGGCTCAATTGTGCTCATGGCCACGCCAGCGATCGCCGAGACGAGAATGATTTTGATCATCTCGGCGTTGGCCGTATGGAAAAAGAAATTGCTTGGAGGAATTAATTCCAGAACGATATCGAAAAGATTTTTTTCGCCGGACCCTGTGCTGACTTGATTGAGATTGATGTAAATCGGGTCTGATTTTTCCTCGATAAAGGTGCCGACCATGACCTGGGCCTCCGGTGTCAGCACGCCTGGCTGTTGGGCGAGTGCGCAGAAAAATGCGATCAGTGTGGCCCCGATACAGGTTGTGATCAGGGCGATCCAGAGGCGACGATTGAAGCGCGAATGTCGCCTTGCCGAGCGTGCCAGCTGTTCAGCACCCAGGGTGACTGAACTGATCACCACAGGGATGGCAGGCAGGGAAATCACGCCAAGACCAGCACCCCCAAGATGCTGAAATAAAGTACTTGCCTGGGGAAGTAGCCAGCCCAGGAGTATGGCAAAGGGTGCGACCCCGAGTACAAAATACGAAGGGCGACTGAGATTTTCGAGGAAAGTGCTGACCCTGCGGCTGGTGCTGTTCATGACTTTGCTGAATGAGAGTGCGTTCGCTAGTTGCTAGTGCTTAGCTTGGTCATGGACCTTGTTGGTCTTGCCCATTGCGACAGGGCTGTCCCGCATCTCCTTCTTGAAACGTCTGAACAGATCCTCTTCGTTGATCACCCCGGTGCTGATATTAATGTAAAGACCGGCCACGGGGAGCAATCCTTCCATCCGAGGCCCCATGTACATGGCAATGTTGTCGATCTTGTCCTTAAGGATGATCGGCACATAATCCAAGGCAAGGCGGGGTTTGCTTTTGACGATGCGCGACGTCTCAAACCCGTCCCGAAACAGAGCGTCAACCTCCCGGTTGATCAGGGCATCGACGCAGGTCTGCCAATCGGGGAATGTGGTGAAGCTCGCCTTCGGAAAGGTGGTGGAACCCCAGACGGCATGGGATGACCCTGAAATCACACCGATGCGCAGTGGTGCTGTTCTCAGGCTGGGCCCGATGTTGTCCGGATCCTTGCTGATCCGATCAAGAACCTTGCGGTTGATCAGCAGCGACTGGTGCAAGTTCAGATAGGGAACCGGTTTCGCGTAACCCAGGCGGGGAATGGTGACGCTCAGCTTTCCGATCGCCACATCCACCTGGTCGGCGCTGGCCAGCTGAATCAGGCGGTTGTAAGTGACCTTCGGTTGGCTGAAGATCGGTTCCACCTGCAGCGCTTGGGCCATGCCACGGGCCAGATCGATGTCATAGCCAATCAGATTGCCTTCGTTGTCATGGCCGTACATCGGGAGATTGTCCGGGTATGCAATCCCGATCCGCAGGACACCGCTGTCACGGATGGCTTGAATGCTTGGATTCAGCTGGGGTTTGGCATTGAGATCAATCCGGCCAGGAGCGGTATCCCCTGGGCCCGGCAACGGTTCTGCCAGCACTGGGTTTGCCAGGGTGGCGATGAAAGCCAGACAGAGGCTTGAGCACAGCAGGAAACGCAGGAACGATTTGCCTGCATGCAGCATGGGGTGATGACACGGCCGTCCACGCAGGCGACTCAACGCAGGCACTCGACGAATGAACATAGCCCTGTTTAACTTAAAAAAATTTTAATGCGTGAGTCAAGTGAATCGGGCTGGCCGATGGCCAAAATGTTTGGATCTTGACTTGGCTCAGCACAACGGCTCACTCGTTAACCCAGGGCTCTGAGACTGCTTGTGATCGATTCCCAGCAGTTTGGCTAGGGGCGCCAGGGTTGAACCTTGAACAACCAGTGAAAATAGAACAACATCAAAAATCAGCGCTGTGCAATTGGATGCAGTCGTCGCTGCAAGGGCTTCATTCATGCCAGGCATTTTTATAATTTCATGAGACATCTCAAACGCCAGCGCCAAGGGCACGGCGCCGCGAAGTCCACACCAGCCAAGAAAAATGCTTTCACGCCGATTTAAGGGGGAATAGCGATTGAGAATCCAGACGGAGAGTGGCCTGCAGATCAGATTGAGTGACAGTGAGATCAAAATGGCAAGTGGCATGACTTTCCACATGGTTTGCCAATCCACCAACATGCCAAGTAGAAGAAAGATCACATACTCTGCCAGGCAATTGATCGGTGCAAGCAACCGCTGTAATTCCAGGTTGTTGCCTTGGCTATCTAGCTCACTATCTGCGTATGGACGGTTCAGGATGACGCCGCAGACATAAGCAGCCAGCAGCCCCGACCCACCAAAGAAATTTGTGATCCCGTACACAGCCATCACATTGGCGATGATCACAATCAGTCGTGTTTCTTCGTCTTCAAACTGGGCGACGATGAAGCGTGCTGCAAAGCTGGTGATGAAACCCATGACCACACCGCTGAAGACTAACCTGCTGAAATTGCCAATTTCGCTCATCAGCATCTGGCCTGTTTCCTGGCCTCCTCCACTGCTGTGATGAAAAAACAAACCGCTAACAAGACCAAAGAACAGGATCGCGGTCGGGTCGTTGACTGACGATTCGAATTCCAGTGTGTTAGTTAGCCTGGGCGCCAGGCGATCCTTAACACTGCTCAGCACACTGAGGGTGGCGCCAGCATCAGTGGATCCCAGGCAGCTGGCCAGCAACAGGGCAACCCCCATGGGGATAGAGGTGGCCGGGTCGAATCCGATTCGGATCGACCCGGCATCGTTAGAGCTCAGCCAGTGAATCAGGAAGCCGAGGCTCAGCGACGAGACAACGACCCCGACCAGTGCAAGCAACAGGCCGTAAACCAGGATGCGGCGCAAACAGGCAATGTCGACGCAGAGCCCTGCATAAAACAGCAGCATCGCCAGTGCCAGCAGATGCAGGGTTTCCACGGCACCACTGTCAACAAGGCCGCTGTTCAGTGGGATCCCAAGACTGATGCCTAGCAGCAACACGCCGAGAATGCCGGGAAAGCCCAGTCGCTTGCTAATTTCTGCGACCGATCTCGCGAGGATCAGTCCCCCGCCGATCGCGATCGGCAGCAGTGCGCCGTCGAGGGTGAAAGCGCCTGAGCCTGCCACAGGGTCTGCCATGAAGCGGCTGCTGTCTTCTGTGCCATCAACTTACCGGCCCTGCGGGGTTCTTTTGCTTAAGGGTGGTCCACCGGTCCTTCAGAGCAGCCCCAGATTGAGCTGTTCGCAGTGATCCTTGCTGGTGACGGTGAGTTCGGGCAGGCTGTTGTTGCCCAGGCGAACACAGACATCGGCGTACTGGGCCACGCCGCTCTGGTCCTTCATCAATCCCTTCAGTCGTTCATAGGTGTCCAGGTCTGGATGCATGCCGCTGATGGCCACGACCCGTTTGTCCCTATCCAGGTAATAGCGGTCGAATTTCAGCGTGAGACCTTGGGCTATCAGCCTGCAGGGCTGGGCAAAGTCCTGAAATTGGTCGACCAGATCTGATTCCTGTTGGCAGGTGGCCACCATGGGGCCCAGATCCCCCTTGGATTCCTGATCGATCCGGGTGCTCCAGCCAAAGGGATCCAGCGGGTCGGTCTCTAGCGCTGAACCCCCGTCCAGGCTGGCCGTTTGGGAACTGCAGCCGCTCAACAACAGGATGCTCAGTGCTGCGCAGCTTGATGCGGCTAGCGCCTCGAAGCGGATTAGCTTCACCAGCTTGCGCGACGCAACTGTTAGGTCTCAAAATCTAACTCTTCCCTTGCGTCATGCAGTTATTGCATTAGAGATTGCGTTTGCAATCGGCTCTCGGCGATTTCTTCGGTGGCTTCTGCCACGGCCGGGCTGGCCGACGGCGGCCTGCTGCCGGCGCCTAAGTTCAAAGAGCCAGACTGCGGCCCCAAGCCCCATGGCCACGGCCAGTGCCAGCACCCAGACCGGGCCAGGATCCACACCCAGATCCAGGCAGGTGAGCCTGTGGCGTCGGCCACTGCTGGTGGGGGTCTGTGTCGCCCTGGGCTATGGCCTGACCCAAAGGCTGCTGGATCTACGCCTGCCGGCCCTGGTGCGTTGGGGGCAGACGTTCGAACCACGCGACCGCCCGGGCACCAGTCTCGACAGCCTTCGTTTGCGGTTCGGCAGCGAGCAGCAGGAGCTGCGGGGGCGGTTGGACCTTCAGGAGCTCGAGAGCCAGCAACCCACAGCCGAGGTCCCGGCCGATGCTCAGGCTGAGGACCAGGCGATGCCCCCGGTCGCGCCGCCGCTGCCCGATGCCGAACCGCCGGCTGAGACGCGGGCCCCAGCCGAGTCCCTGCCAGCTCCCCGTCAACCATGAATCAGGTCAACCCCTCACCATTGCCGCTGCAGGTGCAGGCCCTGTTGAACCGTTTGCAGGCCAGGTTCGGCAGCGGTCTGGCCGATGCTGCGGCCAGCTTGCTGACCGCTGCCGAGCAGGCTCCCGGTCGCGTCAGTCAGGAGTGGCAGCTGTTCTGGCAGGAAGTCGAACTGGAGTCCGAGCGCCTGGCCCGGGATGAAGGCGCAGCTGCCGCAAGCCCTGAGGCCGGTGCGGCCGAGCTGCAGCAGCAGATTGACAGCCTGCGGGCCCGGGTGGCCGCCATCGCCCACAAGCTCGATGCTTAGGGCGCTGCGCATCTGGGCGGTGGCCCTGCAGCTGCTGCTGCGGCTGTGGTGGAACGCCCAGCGCTGGAGCTATCTGGGTGGTGGTGGCTTTGGTGCCGAACGGCTGGCCCGCCGCCAGCGCCGTCTGGCCCGCTGGCTGACGGGCGAGTTCCTGGCCCTGGGTTCGGCCTTCATCAAGCTGGGTCAGATGCTCTCAGCCCGGCCGGATGTGTTTCCAGCCGAGGTGGTCGAGGAGCTCACCCGCCTGCAGGACCAGGTGCCGCCGGTCTCTTTTGCCGTGATCCAGGACCTGCTCGAAGTGGAGCTTGGCGACCGCTGCGCCGAAATCATTGATCTTGAAGAGGTTCCCCTGGGTTCGGCCAGCCTGGCCCAGGTGCACCGCGCCAGCCTGCGCAGCGGCCGTCAGGTGGTGCTCAAGCTGCAGCGTCCCGGCCTGGAGGCCCTGTTTCGCCACGACCTCGAGGTGCTGCAGCAGGTGGCCGGCGTGGTGCAGCGCCATCCCCGCTGGGGCCGCGGCCGCGACTGGCTTGGCATCGCCCAGGAGTGCCGTCGCGTGCTGCTGCGTGAGCTCGATTTTCGGCTCGAGGCCGAGCACGCTGCCCGCTTCAGGCAGCAGTTCCTCGAGGATCCCGGCATTCGCATTCCGGCGGTGGTCTGGGAGCTCAGCAGTCGGCGGGTGCTGTGCCTGGATTACGTCAGCGGCATCAAGATCAGCGACCGAAAGGCCCTGGTCGCCGCGGGCCTCGATCCCGTTGCCGTGGCCGAAAAGGGTGCTGCCAGTTATCTGCAACAGCTGGTGCGTTTCGGCTTCTTTCACGCCGACCCCCATCCCGGCAACCTGGCGGTGGCCGCCGACGGGGCCCTCATCTACTACGACTTCGGGATGATGGGGCAGCTGTCGAGCCGGTTGCGCGCGCGCCTGGGGCGGATGGTTACCGCCGCCGCCAGCCGCGACGCCGGAGCCCTGGTCAACGAACTGCAGCTCGCCGGCGTGCTCGACGCGTCCATCGACCCTGGACCGGTGCGGCGCCTGGTGCGGGTGATGCTCAATGAGGCCCTGACACCGCCGTTTTCGGCCGATGTGCTGGCCAAGCTCTCCGGTGATCTGTACGACCTGGTCTACGGGCAGCCCTTTCGCCTGCCGCCCGATCTGATCTTTGTGATGCGGGCCCTCTCCACGTTTGAGGGGGTCGGCCGCAGCCTGGATCCCGGCTTTAGCCTGGTGGCGATTGCCAAGCCCTACCTGCTTCCCCTGATGACCCAAAGCGGCGGTGGTGATCTGCTCAACGAACTGTCGCGGCAGGCGGCCGATCTGGGCACCCGGGCCCTGGGCCTGCCCCGTCGGCTCGAGGAGAGCCTGGCCCGCATCGAGCAGGGGGACCTGCAGGTGCAGATCCGGGCCGGTGAGACCGATCGGCTGCTGCGCCGTCTGGCCCTGAGCCAGCAGGTCGCCGGGCAATCGGTGCTGCTGGGTGCCCTGGCGGTGGCAGCAGCCCTGCTCGCCGCCAGTGCACGCCCGGCCCTGACGGCGGTCCCCCTGGTGCTGGGGGTGCCGGTGTCGTTCAACTGGCTCAAGCTGCAGGCCCGCCTGAGCCGGGACAGCCGGCTCGAGAAGCTGCAGGGCACCCCCAAGCCCTGATCGGGATCAGGCTTTGCCGCGGGGGCCCCGATCCTCGGCGCCGGCATAGACGGCCTGGCTGCCCAGCTCGTCTTCGATGCGCAGCAGCTGGTTGTATTTGGCCACCCGCTCGCTGCGGCTCAGCGAGCCCGTTTTGATCTGGCCGGCGCGGGTGGCCACCGCCAGGTCGGCGATGGTGGTGTCTTCCGTCTCGCCGCTGCGGTGGCTGATCACGCTGGTGTAGCCGGCCCGGCCGGCCAGGTCGATGGCCTGCAGCGTTTCGGTCAGCGAGCCGATCTGGTTGACCTTGATCAGGATCGAGTTGGCCACCCCCAGCTCGATGCCCCGTTGCAGGCGGTTGCTGTTGGTGACGAACAGGTCGTCGCCCACCAGCTGCACCGTGGCCCCCAGGCGATCGGTCAGCAGCTTCCAGCCGTCCCAGTCATCCTCGGCAACGCCGTCCTCGATCGACACGATCGGGTAGCGGCTCACCAGCTTGGCCAGCTCTTCGACCATCTCGGCACTGCTGTAGCTGCCGCCGCCAAAGGCGTAGCGGCCGTCTTTGTAAAACTCGGTGCTGGCCACATCGAGGGCCAACGAGATCTCGTCGCCGGGGCGATAGCCGGCCTTCTCGATCGCCTTGACCAGGATGTCGCCGGCGGCGTCATTGCCCAGGTCGGGGGCAAAGCCACCCTCATCGCCGACGGCGGTGCTCATGCCCTGCTCATGCAGCAGGCCCTTGAGGGTGTGGAACACCTCGGCACCCATGCGCAGGGCTTCCTTGAAGCTGCCGGCACCGTGGGGCACCACCATGAATTCCTGAAAGTCGAGGCTGTTGGCGGCGTGGGCGCCCCCGTTGATGACGTTCATCAGCGGCACCGGCAGCAGGGTGGCCATCGGGCCCCCCAGGTAGCGGTACAGCGGCAGGCCCACGCCGTTGGCAGCGGCCCGGGCGCTGGCCAGGCTGACCGCCAGGATCGCGTTGGCCCCCAGGGCGCTCTTGTTGTCGGAGCCATCCAGCTCGGCCATGGCGGCGTCCACGGCGCCCTGGTCGAGGGCACTCAGGCCGCAGAGGGCCGGTGCGATTTTCTCTTCAATATTGGTGACGGCCTGGCTGACGCCTTTGCCGAAGTAGCGGCTGCCGCCGTCGCGCAGCTCGTGGGCTTCGTGGGCGCCGGTGCTGGCGCCGCTGGGCACGATCGCCCGGCCGCTGGCGCCCCCTTCAAGCAGAACCTCGGCTTCGACGGTGGGGGTGCCCCGGGAGTCGAGCACCTCGCGGGCTACCACAGTGTCGATCACAAGGTCGAGGGAATCGATCACGGGTTGCCGAATCCGAAGGAAAGATGAAGGGATCCTATGGGTCGCCCCTGCCCGGGTCGATGTCGCAACCGGCACCAAGGCCCGGCGCTTGCCGGGGCTGGCCACAATGGGCCCACTGCGGTGCGGGTTGATGCGTCTGCTTCACGTGATGCTGCGGGTCGGCGATCTGGATCGCTCGATCGCCTTCTACACCGATGTGCTGGGGATGACCCTGCTGCGGCGCAAGGACTATGCGGAAGGGCGGTTCACGCTGGCCTTTCTGGGCTACGGGCCCGAAAGCGAGACCACGGTGCTCGAACTCACCCACAACTGGGATACACCGGCCTACGAGCTGGGCACGGCCTACGGCCATCTGGCCCTGGGGGTGGATGACATCCATGGGGCCTGCGACCACATCGCCGAGCGCGGCGGTCGCGTGGTGCGTCCACCCGGACCGATGAAGCACGGCAGCACCGTGATCGCGTTCATCGAGGACCCGGATGGCTACAAGGTGGAATTGATCCAACTGTCGTCACGCCAGCAGGCCGCCTGACGTCCCATGCTCTCTGAGTCCTCTGCGGCGGGGTCCCCGTCCCGTTCGTTGACCAGCGAACCCGAGCGCTTCAGCGATGACGCCTGGGATCTGTTGCTCTCGAGCCAGGACCAGGCGCGCCGCTGGCGCCACGGGGCCATGGATGTGGAGCATCTGCTCCAGAGCCTGCTGCTCGATCCGCGGTTTGACCGCTGGACCGCTGCCCTGACCAGCGATCGCGAGCGGCTGCTGGACCAGCTGGAAAGCTTCTGTGCCGGCCAGCCGACGGCCGGCGGCCGCGAGCTGTTCATCGGCGATGCCCTCGAGGACCTGCTCGAGCAGGCCGACGCCGTCCGGGCCCGCCAGGGCGAGGCCCTGCTCGAGGTCAGCCATCTGCTGCAGGCCCTGCGCCAGGAGCCCCGGATCGGCGCCGCCCTGCTGGCCCCTGCGGTGGAGCCACCGGCAATCCCGCCGGTGGCGGGCCCCTCGCCGGTGCTCGAGCAGGTCGAGCCGGCTGACCCCGCTGAGCCGGCCGCAGCCACGGCGCTGGAGCGCTATGGCCGCGATCTGACCGCCGCGGCCCGGGCCGGCGCGCTCGATCCGGTGATCGGCCGCGACAGCGAGATCCGCCGCCTCATTCAGGTGCTGTCCCGCCGTGGCAAGAACAACCCGGTGCTGATCGGCGAGCCGGGCGTGGGCAAGACCGCCGTCGCCGAACTGCTGGCCCAGCGCATCGCCAGCGGCGAGGTGCCCGAGTCGCTGCAGGGCCTGCGGCTGGTGGCCCTCGATCTGGGGGCCCTGATCGCCGGGGCCAAGTACCGCGGCCAGTTCGAGGAGCGCCTGCGCAGCGTGCTGACCGAGGTGCGCCAGGACCCCCAGGGGGTGGTGCTGTTCATTGATGAGCTGCACACCGTCGTCGCCAGCGACCGGGCCACGGCCGACGCCGGCAGCATCCTCAAACCGGTGCTGGCCAGGGGCGAGTTGCGCTGCATCGGCGCCACCACCCCCGAGGATTACAGCCGCAGCATCGAGAAGGACCCGGCGCTCGAGCGGCGCTTTCAGCAGGTGGTGATCCGCGAGCCCGGGGTCGACACCAGCATCGAGATCCTGCGGGGCCTCAAGGAGCGCTACGAACTGCACCACGGGGTCACGATCAGTGACGGGGCCCTGGTGGCGGCGGCGCGCCTGGCCAGCCGCTACATCAGCGACCGCTGCCTGCCCGATTCGGCGATCGATCTGGTGGACGAGGCGGCCGCCCAGCTGCGCATGGAGGCCACCTCCAAACCCCAGATGGTCGAACAGGCCGAGGCCGAGCTGCGCCGGGTCGAGCTGGCCCTGCTGGCGGCCGAAGCGTCCCCCGAGGCCGAGCGTCTGGCGCTGCAGCAGCAGCGCCATCAGGCTGCCGATCAGTTGGCGGCCCTGCAGCAGCGCTGGCATCAGGAGCGCGACCGCCAGCTCGAATGGCGCGAGCTGTTGCAGCGCGACGAGGATCTGCGGCTGGTGATCAGCGAAGCCGAGCGTGACGGGCACTACGAAGAGGCCGCCAGGCTGCAGCTCGATCAACTGGCCGACCTGCAGCACCAGCGCGAACAGCTGGAGCTGCAGCTGGCCGCCGATTCGCTGCTGCGCGAGCAGGTCGAAGCGGCCGACATCGCCGATGTCGTCGCCCGCTCCACCGGCATTCCGGTTCAGCGCCTGCTGGCCGGCGAGCGCAGCAAACTGCTGCAGCTCGAGCAGCATCTGGGCGAGCGGGTGATCGGCCAGGCCGAGGCGGTCACGGCCGTGGCGGCGGCGATCCGGCGGGCCCGGGCGGGCATGCAGTCGCCCAGGCGGCCGGTGGGGTCCTTCCTGTTCCTGGGGCCCACCGGCGTCGGCAAGACCGAGCTGGCCAAGGCCCTGGCGGCCTCCCTGTTCGACGAGGAGGAGTCCCTGGTGCGCCTCGACATGAGCGAGTTCATGGAGCGCAACGCCGTGGCCCGCCTGGTGGGGGCTCCGCCCGGGTATGTGGGCTACGAAGAAGGCGGGCAGCTGACCGAAGCGGTGCGCCGGCGTCCCTACGCCGTGCTGCTGCTCGATGAGGTCGAGAAGGCCCACCCCGAGGTGTTCAATCTGCTGCTGCAGGTGCTCGACGACGGCCGCCTGACCGACTCGCAGGGGCGCACGGTCGATTTCCGCAACACCGTCGTGATCATGACCAGCAACCTGGCCAGCCAGGCGATCCTCGAGCACACCCGTCGGGACCCGGGCCCAGAGGCCGATGCCGCCCTGGATGGGGCCGTCGAGACCGCCCTGGCCCGGCAGTTCAGGCCCGAATTTCTGAACCGCATCGATGAGGTGATTCGCTTCCGCCCCCTGGCGGCTGCGGACCTGGAGCGAATCGTGAGCCTTCAGTTGGTCGAGCTGGCGGGCCTGCTGGCCGACCAGCAGCTGGGGCTCGAGGTCGACCCCGCGGTGGTGGCCGAGCTGGCCCGCCAGGGCTATGAGCCTGAATACGGGGCCAGGCCGTTGCGGCGGGTGCTGCGCCGGTTGATCGAAAATCCCCTGGCCACAGCCCTGCTCGAAGAGCGGTTCGCCCAGGCCTCACGGGTGCGGGTTGAGCCCGGCGAGACGCTCCAGGCACCATTGCGGTTCACGGCGGTGGCTTGAGCGGGGGTGCATCCGGTAGGGTGATCGTTTGCCGGTACGCGCGAACGCGCCGGTGCGTGAGCGCCCGTGAACACCGACATCGACTCCGACATCCAACCCGAAACCCAATCCAGCGCGGCCCCGGCAGGCCAACCCCAGCAGTCGTCCGGGCCTCCGCTCGCCAGCGACGAGCCCGCTGGTTTTGTGCCTGCCACCCTCGCCGAGCTGCGCAAGGTGGTCTGGCCCAGCCGGTCCCAGCTGTTCAGCGAATCGGTGGCCGTCATCCTGATGGTGGGCCTCTCGGCTGCGGCGATCGCCGCAGTGGATCGGTTCTACGGCTGGATGGCCGTTCAGGTGTTCCGTTGAACGACCTCCGGTCGTTTTTTGTCTGCTGTGCTTTCCTCTCCCGATTCATCCGTGACTGAGTCCTTCCCTGATCTCCCGCTGGAGAGCGACGAAGCCCTCGACGCTCCTCAACTGCCAGAGGTGCTGGGGGACGGAGTCGCTGGCCTGGAGGCCGTCAATCCTGAGATCGCAGGTGCCGAGATCACAGGTGCTGAGGTCGCAGGCGCTGAGGTCGCCGCTCCTGAAGCTCCCCAGGTGGCCCGTTGGTATGCCGTGCAGGTGGCCTCCAGCTGTGAAAAGAAGGTCAAGGCCACGCTCGAGCAGCGTGCCGTGACCCTGGGGGTCGCCAACCGGATTCTCGAGATCGAGATTCCCCAGACCCCAGGCGTCAAGCTCAAGAAGGACGGCAGCCGCCAGTCGATCGAAGAGAAGGTCTTCCCGGGTTATGTGCTGGTGCGCATGGTTCTCGACGAGGACACCATGATGGCCGTGCGCAGCACGCCCAACGTCATCAACTTTGTTGGTGCCGAAGAGCGTCGCGCCACCGGCAAGGCCCGCGGCCACATCAAACCCCGCCCCCTCAGCCGTCAGGAGGTGGACCGCATCTTCAAGCGTGCGGCTGAGAAGAAGCCCGTGGTCAAGGTCGACCTGGCCGAAGGCGACCAGATTCTGGTGACCGCCGGACCATTCAAGGACTTCCAGGGCGAGGTGATCGAGGTCTCGGGCGAGCGCAGCAAGCTCAAGGCCCTGCTCTCGATCTTCGGCCGGGAAACCCCGGTGGAACTGGAGTTCTCCCAGATCAGCAAGCAGAGCTGATCCCCGGGGATCGGCCGGGCCGTAGGCTCAGCGATCCGCCCCAAACCTGTCCTTTGTTCTGTCGCGTTCCGTCGCGACATCCTGTGACCCCCAGACGATGGCCAAGAAAGTCGTTGCCGTGATCAAGCTGGCGCTCAACGCCGGCAAAGCCAACCCCGCACCTCCGGTGGGCCCTGCTCTGGGCCAGCACGGGGTCAACATCATGGCGTTCTGCAAGGAGTACAACGCCCGCACCCAGGACAAGGCCGGCTATGTGATTCCGGTGGAGATCTCGGTCTTCGAGGACCGCAGCTTCACCTTCATCACCAAGACCCCGCCCGCCTCGGTGCTGATCTCCAAAGCCGCCGGCATCGAGAAGGGTGCCGCCACCTCCTCCAAGGGGGCCGTCGGTGCGATCAGCCGCGCCCAGCTCGAGGAGATCGCCAAGACCAAGCTGCCCGACCTCAACTGCAGCAGCGTCGATTCGGCCATGCGCATCATTGAGGGCACCGCCCGCAACATGGGTGTGGCCGTCAAGGATTGAGACCGGGGCTGCGCTCGCCGCATCCTGGCTTCATCGTTCCCTTCCACCTGTCCCTTACCCGGGGGAGACCTCATCGGTCGCCTGAACCCCACTCCGAACCATGCCCAAGATTTCCAAGCGTTTCAAAGCCGCCGCCGCCAGGGTTGAAGACCGGCTCTACAGCCCCGTCGAGGCTCTCGAGCTCGTCAAGGCCAATGCCACGGCCAAGTTCGATGAGACCGTCGAGGTCCATGCCCGTCTTGGCATCGACCCCAAGTACACCGACCAGCAGCTGCGCACCACCGTGGCCCTGCCCCATGGCACCGGTCAGTCGATCCGCATCGCTGTGATCGCCCGCGGCGAGGCCGTGGCTGCCGCCAAGGCCGCCGGGGCTGATCTGGCGGGTGACGACGAGCTGGTCGAGACCATCGCCAAGGGCGAAATGGAGTTCGATCTGCTGATCGCCACTCCCGACATGATGCCCAAGGTGGCCAAGCTGGGCCGGGTGCTGGGTCCCCGGGGCCTGATGCCCAACCCCAAGGCCGGCACCGTGACCACCGACCTGGCCGGCGCCATCAACGAGTTCAAGGCCGGCAAACTGGAGTTCCGTGCCGACCGCAGCGGCATCGTGCACGTGCGCTTCGGCAAGGCCAGCTTTGACGGGGCCAAGCTGCTCGACAACCTCAAGGCCCTGCAGGAGACCATCGACCGCAACAAGCCGAGCGGTGCAAAGGGTCGCTACTGGAAGAGTCTGTATGTGACCTCCACCATGGGCCCCTCGGTCCAGGTCGACGTCACCGCCCTGCAGGACCTCAAGCAGGAAGGCTGAGCTTCCGCTCCAGTCGCTTGAACAGCAGCGAGGCGCTGGTGGTCATCACCAGGTACACCAGCGCGACCGCGATGTAGATCTCAAACGCCCGGTAGGTGGTGGCCACCATCAGCTGCCCCTGCCGGAACAGTTCGTCAAAGCCGATCACGGCCGCCAGGCTCGTGTCCTTGATCAGGGTGATGAATTCATTGGCCAACGGTGGCAGCACCCGGCGGATTGCCTGGGGGGCGATCACGAAGCGCATGCGCTCCAGCGGGCTGAAGCCCAGGGCATCGGCGGCTTCCCACTGACCGCGGTCAATCGATTCGATGCCGCTGCGCAACACCTCGGCCAGGTAGGCGGCCACGTTGAGGCTTAGGGCTGTCACGGCAGCCGGCAGGCGCTCGATCGTGAAGGCGATGTCGAGGCTCTGGATCAGGGCCGGCAGGCCGAAATAGATCAGGAACAGCTGCACCAGCATCGGGGTGCCGCGAAAGAAGTCGATGTAGACGCGGCACAGCCTCTGGGCCAGTGGCCAGGGGGCCTGCAGCAGCATCGCCAGACCCGTGCCGCCGAACAGGCCAAAGCTGAAGGACAACACCGTCAGCAGCAGGGTGATGCCTGCGCCCTTGACCAGGTTCTGGGCCAGCAGGGCCAGATCGAGTCCGGCCATCGGCGACACCTTGTTGAGCAAGGCCGGAGCCACGGCCGGCAGCACCGGCGGGTCGGCGCCAAACCATTTGCGGTAGAGCGCTGCGTAGCGGCCGCTGGAGATCAGCTTGCCCAGGGCCCGGTTGATCGGCGCTTGCAGGGGCGAGTTGACCGGCAGGGCGATGCCGTAGTACTCGGTGCTGAGATGCTCGCCCGACAGGTGCAGACCGTGCAGGTTGGCCTGCCGCATCGCATAGAGGATGGCCGGCACGTCGCTGATCACGGCGTCGGCATTGCCGTTGACCAGTTCCTGCAGGGCCAGGGGGGTGGAGTCGAAGTTGCTGACCTGGGCATCTGGCACCTTGGACGCGGCGATGGCGCCTGTGGTGCCGATCTGCACAGCGATGCGGCGGCCTTTGAGCTGATCGAGGCTGGTGAAATCTGGGGCGCCGTCGCGCACCACGATGGCCTCCCCCGCTTCGAAGTAGGGCCGCGAAAAGTCGATGGCTCGCGCCCGATCGGCCGTGATCGTGATCGAACTGATCGCCGCATCGATGCTGCGGGACTGCAGCGCCGGGATGATGCCGTCGAATGGCAGCGCCAGCAGTTGGATCGGGTGACCGGCCTGCCGGCCGATCGCTTCGATCAGCTCCACATCGAAGCCGGTGATCGCGTTGGTGCTGGGATCGCGATATTCAAACGGTGGAAAGGTGGGGTCGTTGCCCACCGTCCAGGGGGTGCCGGCGCGCTGGGCTTCGGCCAGCGCCACCCCACTGCTGTTGATCAGCAGCAGGGCCATCAGCACGCCCATGACAACGAGCCCGAGACGGCGGCGCCAGCGTCCCAAGCGCTCGATACTGAAGCCAGGCCCCTTGATCATGGCCCCAATCGCCAAGTTCCTTGAACCCTCGATGATCGCCACGGTTCCCCCGGATCCAATCCTGCAGTGCACCGATCTGCACAAAAGCTATGGATCGCTGCAGGTGCTCAAGGGGGTGAGCACCACGGTGCAGGCCGGGGATGTGGTCTCGATCATCGGCCCGTCGGGCTGCGGCAAGAGCACGTTCTTGCGCTGCCTCAACCGGCTCGAGGGTTTTGAGCAGGGCCAGCTGCGGGTGCTGGGACGCGACATCGCCGGTGGTCCGCTGGGCTGGCGCCATCTGCGCGCGCTGCGCATTCAGGTCGGCATGGTGTTCCAGCAGTTCAACCTGTTCCCCCACCTGACGGTGCTGGAGAACCTGGTGCTGCCGCCCCGGCAGGTGCTTGGGCTGCCCCTGGACCAGTGCCGCGAGCGGGCCCTGCATCACCTCGAGCAGGTGGGTCTGGCCCAGCGCGGCGATGCCTATCCGGGGCAGCTGTCGGGCGGGCAGAAGCAGCGGGTGGCGATCGCCCGCAGCCTGTGCATGAATCCGGCGGTGATGCTGTTTGACGAGCCCACCAGCGCCCTGGACCCCGAGCTGGTCGGCGAAGTGCTGCAGGTGATGCGCCTGCTGGCCGAGACCGGCATGACGATGTTGGTGGTCACCCATGAGATGCGGTTTGCCCGCGAGGTCTCCAGTCGGGTGCTGTTCTTCAACAACGGCCTGATTGAGGAGCAGGGAGACCCTGAAACCATCTTCGGCAACCCCCGCAGTGATCGTCTGCGCACGTTCCTCAGGCGCCAGTAACACCACCAGGTTGGGAGCGCCTGTCATTGCAGTAAGGTTGCAGGCTGGCCTCGGCCAGAAGGGCTCGCGCCCGACCCCAGACAGCAGGTGAAGCCCTGGTTCCCGCGTTCTGCAGGAACCGCTGGATTCATAAATCCTGCCGAGGTGAACGCGACAACTTTGGTTCAGCACGACCCCGGGACACCGGTCGGTCGGGTTCAGCCTGGTTCCAGCGGCCTCGAGGTGTGGCTGCCGCTTCCAGCGGTTGCCTCTGGGCCGCGGACCCTGCTTGTTCCCCCGATCCGTTCCAAATCCTATGGGCCGCACGCTGGAGAACAAGCAACAGATCGTCGAAGAGCTCAAGGGGCTCCTCGGTGAAGCCGAAATGGCGCTTGTCCTCGATTATTCGGGGCTGACCATCAAGGAAATGACCGATCTGCGGACCCGTCTGCAGGCGGCCAACGGTGTGTGCAAGGTGACCAAAAACACCTTGATGCGCCGTGCCATTGATGGCAACAGCGCCTGGTCGGAACTCGATTCCCTGCTCACCGGCACCAACGCCTTCATCCTTGTCAAAGGGGATGTGGGCGGTGCGGTGAAAGCCGTGCAGTCCTTCCAGAAGGACAGCAAGAAATCGGAAACGAAAGGGGGCCTTTTCGAAGGCAAGCTCCTTTCGCAGGCCGAGATCAAGGCCATCGGGGATCTGCCCTCCAAGGAGGTGCTCATGGCCCAGATCGCCGGTGCGATCAACGCCGTGGCCACCAAGGTTGCCGTGGGTATCAACGAGGTTCCGAGCGGTCTCGCCAGGGCGCTCAACCAGCACGCCAAGGGCGAAGGCTCGGCTTCCTGAGCCGACTCTGCTCCCGGTGCAGCTGAGAGCTCAACCGATCCTCACTGTTCCAACCAACAGATCTGTTGCTGATTCCCAACCATGTCTGCTACTACCGACAACATTCTCGAACAGCTGAAAACCCTTTCGCTGCTTGAAGCTTCCGAGCTCGTCAAGCAGATCGAAGAGGCTTTCGGTGTGTCCGCCGCCGCTTCCGCCGGCGTCGTCATGGCTGCCCCCGCCGCTGGTGGTGGTGCTGAAGCTGCCGAAGAGAAGACCGAATTCGACGTCATCCTCGATGGCTTCGATGATTCGGCCAAGATCAAGGTGCTCAAGGCCGTGCGCGAAGCCACCGGTCTGGGCCTGGGCGAAGCCAAGGCTCTGGTCGAGGCTGCCCCCAAGGCCGTCAAAGAAGGCATCTCCAAGGCCGATGCCGAAGCCCTCAAGAAGGCCATCGAAGAAGTCGGCGGCAAGGTCTCCATCAAGTGATCACCTGGGGATGGCCCCGCGCCGTCCCCGTCCGTCCTGCTTTGGTTACATGTGGGCCGGCTCCTCTGGGAGTCGGCTTTTTTCTTGTCTGGTCCGCTCGCCACCTGGCCAAAAAAAAAGCCCCGCCAAAGGCAGGGCTTGAGTCGGAACGATCCTGAGAGTCTGTCCTCGTTTCGACCTCAGAAGAGCGTTCCCACTCCTCACACGCCGGAACCTTAACGGGCTTGGATCAGGGTTGGCCAGGTCGCGGAGGCCGGTGTTTCAACTGGCACCTGTTCGGAACGCCGTTCAGGGGGTGAAGGGGATCACCTGCAGCGCCACGATCCGGGGGGCCTGGTTGTCGCTGGCTGGCGCCATGACGGGCTCGGGCAGTGGCGGCGGCGTGCCCGGCGGCAGGGCGGTCAGGGTCTCCGGCTGCCACGGCTTCGCCAGGGTCGGCTGGCTGGGTGCTGCGCTGGCTGCAGCGGCGGCAACAGCCGCGACGGCGGCGGCGGCCAGAGCCAGGTAGGTTCGCTGCACGGGCCTGAGACGGGGCTGAAGTTTGTTAGCGGATCCTGGGGTGATGTCGAGTGGGCAGTGAGCCGGCGCCGGTGGTGGCCGCCGCCTGCGACGGGGCCTGTCGGGGCAATCCCGGCCCGGGGGGCTGGGGTGCGCTGATTCGGTTTGCTGACGGCCGTGTGCAGGAGCTGGGCGGCTACGAGCCGGCTACCACCAACAACCGCATGGAACTCACCGCAGCTCTGGCATTGCTGCAGGAACTGCGGCAGCTGCCGCGCCAGAGCGGGTTGGTGATTCGCACGGACAGCAAGTATCTGATCGACGGCCTGCAGTCGTGGCTCAGCGGCTGGAAGCGGCGCGGCTGGCGCACGGCCTCGGGCTCGGTTGTGCTCAACCGCGATCTGTGGGAGCAACTCGACCGGGCCCGGTTAGCCGATGTGGGCTTTCAGCATGTGCGCGGTCACAGCGGCGACCCCGACAACGAACGCTGCGATGCCATCGCCGTGGCCTGGAGTCGTGGTCAGGCGGTCCCGGCTGCTGCCGCCCCAGTGGCAGCCGATCTGGCCCCTGCATCCCTGCAGCAACTGCTGAGCCGCCTCGAGCTGGCCGACCGGCTGGCCCGGGGGGGCTTCGGCCTCAGCCTGGTGGAGCTGGCCCAGCTGCTGGAGCAGCCCGCGGCCCAGATCGCCCGCCGGCAGCAACGCTGGCGCTGGCGCGATTGGTGGGTCGAACCGCTGGATGAAGGGCGCTGGCGGCTTGTGGCAGAGCCCGCGGCGGCGCACGATGGGGATGGCTGAGACAGATCGGGCCATGGCTGCCACCGGAACCGGAGCGCTTTACCGCCGTCTGGTGGGGCCGCTGCTCAGCAGCGATGACGGTTCCGATGCCGAGCAGCTCAGCCAGCTGACGCTGGCCGCATTGGCCCAGGCCTCGTTGCGCCGCAACTGGCCCGGCGTCAGCGGCGTGCTGGCGGGCCTGGCCGCCGACCTGCAACGCAGCGATGCCCGGCTCGAGCAGAGCCTGTTCGGCTGCCGCTTTGCCAATCCCCTGGGATTGGCCGCCGGGTTTGACAAAAATGCGGTGGCGGCCGGCATCTGGCACTGCTTTGGCTTTGGTTTTGCCGAGCTGGGCACCGTCACCTGGCATCCCCAGAGCGGCAATCCAAGGCCGCGGTTGTTTCGTCTGGCCGCCGAGCGCGCTGCCCTCAACCGCATGGGTTTCAACAACGATGGTGCCCAGGCGGTGCTGCGCACCCTTGAGCGCCAGCGGCTGCCGGCTCCCGGCCAGCGGCCGGCAGTCCTGGGCATCAACCTGGGCAAGTCCAAGCTGACGCCGCTGGAGCTGGCCCCGGACGATTACGCCAGTTCGCTGGAGCTGCTGGCCCCCCTGGCGGATTACGCCGTGGTCAACGTCAGCTCCCCCAACACCCCCGGCCTGCGCGACCTGCAGCAGGAGAGCCAGCTGCGGCGGCTGGTCGAGCGGCTGCGGCGGCTGCCGGGCTGCCCACCGCTGCTGGTCAAGATCGCCCCCGATCTGGAAGACGACGCCATCGATGCGATCGCTCGCATGGCCTATGAAGAGGGCCTGGCGGGTGTGATCGCGGTCAACACCAGCCTGAACCGTCTGGGCCTTGAGCAGCGGCGGTTGGCCCAGACCGGTCTGACCCTGGCCCAGGAGGCCGGGGGGCTCAGTGGGGCGCCGTTGCGGGCCCGCGCGCTCGAGGTGTTGCGGCGACTGCGGGCCGTGGCGGGTCCGGCCCTGCCCCTGGTGGGGGTCGGCGGGATCGATTCGCCGCAGGCGGCCTGGGAGCGCATCGCCGCCGGCGCATCCCTGGTGCAGATCTACACCGGCTGGATCTACGAGGGACCGGCCCTGGTGCCGGCCATTCTCGACGGCCTGCGGCAGCAGCTCGATCGCTATGGCCTGGCCCACATCGGCGCGGCGGTGGGTTGCGGTCTGCCCTGGCGCGACTAGGGGGACAAGCCATGGTGTTCGCCGGGGTCAGGGAGGCATGGAAACCGCTGCGGTCCCAGTGGCTCGGTGAGCGGGTCCTGCTGGCGGTCGACGACCGTGCCCTGCAGGCCGTGGCCCTGCGCCGCGGCGCGATCAGCATCCCCTGTTGGGAGTCGATGCTGCCGGCTCAGGCCCTGGTCGACGGCATGCCGACCCTGGTGGACACCCTGGGGGACTTTCTCGGTGATCTGCTGTTGAGTCAGGGGTTGATGGGGCAGGCCGTGCGGCTGGCTCTGCCGCCCCAGGCCTGTCATTGGCGGGTCGTGGTCTGGCCCCTACAGGAATGGCCCGACGACCCTGCCGAGGCCCTGCGCACGATCGATCCCGACCTGGGGTTGCCGTTTGCCCTGGCCGATGCCGCCATCGACCTGCTGCCCCTGCCCGGTGAACCGCTGCGGTCGTTGCTGGTGGCCGCCCCCCGCGAGCTGGTGGAGGCCTGGTTGGCCGTGTTTGCCATCACCGGCAGCCCGCTGGAGCGGCTGTTGCCGGCCCAGGTCTGCCTGCGGCAGGCCCTGTTGCCCGCCCTCGAGGCCACCCCTGCCCAGGGCGGCGTGCTGGTGCTGCATCCGTCGGCGGCGGGTTGCATGGCGCTGTTATGGCGCCAGGGCCTGCCCCTGTACGAGCGCCTGCTGGCCCTGGACGCCGCCCAGTTGCCGCATGAGCTGGAGCGGTGCGTGTCCTTTTACCGTTCGCGTGATCCCGATTTCAGGCTCAGCCAGCTGTGGCTGACGGCGCCGCTGCCCGCCCAGGACCAGCTGGCCGCGACCCTGGGGCTGCCGCTTGAGCTGCTGGACAGCACTCCCTACGCTTCGCCGGTGTTGCAGGGGCTGGCCCAGGGGCGATGAGCACCACACCCCTTGATCTGCTGCGGGAGACGCGCCTGGCCCAAGGCCAGGCCGATCCAGCCCAACAGGCCTCCAACCGCCGTGCCCTGGTGCTCAAGGGGGGGCTGCTGGGGGTCGCTCTGGTGGCGATCAGTGCGGTCATCACCGCGTTGCTCGTGCTGCGCCAGCAGCAGCAGCAGCGCGAGCTTGAGCGGCTGACGGTGATCGAGGCCGAGGTGCAGGCCGCCGAAGCCCGGCTGACCGCCGCCCGCGGCCGGGTCAATGGACTGCGGCGAGCCAACAAGGCCCTGGTGCAGGGGCTGGTTTCGGCCCGTTCGGGATCGGCCCTGCTGCGCGATCTGCAGCGGCGGGTCCCCCAGGGGGTGCAGCTGACCACCATTGACGTCGCGCCGGGCGGGCAGAGCCTGCGGCTGCTGGGCACGGCCACCGATCCCCAGGGCTTCGCCCGCATCAATGCCCTGCAGATCGAACTGGGCCGTTCGCCCTTGCTGGACCCCACCGGGGTCAGGTTGATCAAGGCCGCGCGGGCCGAAGGCGTCGGCTTTGAGCTGACGGCACCCTTCCGTCCGCCGTTGCCGCCCCCGGCCGAGCTGCAGTTGCTGCGCGAACTGGGGGCCACCGGCATGGCGCTGCGGTTGCAGCAGCTGCAGGCTGAGGGGTTGCTGCCATGACCGATCGGACGGTCGATCGTTTGCTGTTGTGGCTGCCGGCGGGCCTGGGGGGGCTGGTGGCGCTGCTGGTGCTGGGCCTGGGGGCTGCGCCCCTGTTCAGCCAGCTCCAGCTCGAGGGCCGTCAGCTCGAGCAGAAGCAGGCGCTCGAGCAGCGCCTGCCCCAGATCCGGGTCGACCTGTCCAGGCTGGTGGGCGAGCAGCTGCAGGCCGAGCGGCAGCAGCAGCAGGTGCTCACGCTGATCGCCGGCAGTGGCGAGCTGGTCACCTTCCTGGCCCAGGTGGACCGCCTGGCCCAGCGCCATCGGGTGCAGCTGCAGCTGTTTGAACCCACCAACGCCCAGCCCGAAGCGCCGGCCGGGGAGGCTGACCCGCTCAAGGCCCAGGCCAAAGGCACCCGCGCCAAGCAGCAGCAGACCGAGCAACAGCAGATCGCCGCGCCGCCGGATCCGCTGCAGAAGGCCGGCCTGTCCGGCAGCCGGCTGCTGCTCAGCGCCCGGGGGACGTTTCCGGATCTGCTGGCCTTTCTGCGGTCGATCGAGAGCCTGAGCTTGCTGGTGGTGCAGAGCAACCTCAACCTCAATCAGGCTCTGCCCGACAAGATCAGCACCAGCCGCACGCCAACTGCAACACCGGCTGCCACGTCGGCCACCACGCCGCCTGCCCCGGCAGCAGCGGCGACCCCTGGATCGGGATTGGTCGAGCTCAAGCTGGCCCTGGCGCTGTACCGCCCCACCCCGCGCCGCTGAGGCCTGGATCCAACCGGTCAACGCCGATACGATCGGCGCTCAGGATCGACAGGTGGGCGTGAACAGGCGAGTGGGCAGGCGGTTTGTGGGATGGACCGCTGCCATGTCGCTGGCACCCGTGTCGCTGGCCCCCCTGGCCTGGGGCCCCTGGGTGGGTGCGGCGCCGGCCCCCAAGCCACCGGGCACCCCGCCACCGGGCCCCACATCTGCCACGGCCAGCAGCGGCCAAGAGGGCGGCAGCGTCGTGTTGCGGGTGCGGCGCCAGAGCGATGCGGTGGACCTGGTGATCGAAGGGACCGGCGCCGGTCCTGAGCTGGTGCAGTCGGGCGGCAGCAACGGCTGGCAGGGCCAGCTGACCATCGCGGCCGCCAATGGCCTGCGGCTGGGCCCCCAGCGGCTGTCGCTGCCCGAAGCCGGGCTGCAGCTGGTCACCCTGAGCGGTGGTGGCAGGCGTTATCAGATTGAGGTGCAGCCCACATCCGGCCTGCGGCTCAATCGGCCGGTGGTGAGCGCCGATGGGCAGAACCTGATCCTCACCTTCCCGGCGGTGCCCCAGGCGTCCTTGCAGACCCTGCGGCCCAATCTCAATCAGCCGGGCGCCATCCCCCAGGCCACCTATGCGCCGCCGCTGCAGCCCCGGGCGGTGGCGCCACCGCTGGGTGACATGGCGGTGGGCACCATGGTGCTGCGCAACACCAGCTACGTCGATGTGCGCGGTCCGCG
Source organism: Cyanobium sp. C1_MAG_00004 (assembly GCA_027486935.1). Lineage (GTDB taxonomy): Bacteria > Cyanobacteriota > Cyanobacteriia > PCC-6307 > Cyanobiaceae > RGUW01. The sequence continues at coordinate 24,128 of JAIXOF010000113.1, forward strand.
GGTGACGATGACCCTGCGCAACGCCCCGGCAAGAGATGCGCTGATGTCCCTGGCCCAGTTGGCGGGCTATGGGTTTGTGTTCGTTGGCGCCGACCAGGGCACCACCGGCGCCTCGGCGGCAGCTTTGCCTGGCGGCGCGGTGTCGACTGCGGCAACAACGGCGCAGTCGGCTGGACCGGCCCTGGGCCGCTCGGTCACCCTGGCGTTTGTCAAGGAGCCGTTCTCGCGGGCCTTCAATGCGGTACTGCTGGCTTCTGGCCTGAGCGCCAAGTTGGAAGGCAACCTGCTGATCGTCGGACCGTCGGTCGCTTCCAAAGGCTTCGGTTCACGGCTGTCCAAGGTGTACCGGCTCAACCAGGTGGGCCCAGAAGCAGCTGCGGATTACCTGGCCAATCTGGGCGCATCGGTCACCAAGACCAACACCATCGCGACCTCGGTCACCCAGGGGGTCAGCCAGAGCACGGCGGTTTCGGGTGGGGCCAATGCCTCGACGACCCAGTCGACCCGTCAGACCGTGGTCGAAAGTTACGGAGCCAGCAGTGGTCCGCTGCTGGGATTGGCGGCCACCACCGACAACCGTCTGCGCACGATCACGCTGGTGGGTGATTCATCGCTGGTGATGGTCGCCGAGCAGTACTTGAGGCAGTTGGATCTGCGGCAGAGGCAGGTGGCCCTGTCGGTGCGCATCCTTGATGTGTCGCTCGACAATAATTCCAACCTGGCCAACAGTTTTGCGTTTCGTTCCGGCAACTCCTTCATTCTCAGTCAGGACGGGGCCTTGACCGCGGTGTTTGGTTCGGTGGCGCCTCCAACGCCGCCGACCGCCAGCAATGCAACGCCGGCGGCCAATCCTGGTCTGGCTTACCCCAACAATCAATTGGTCGATCAGATCACGGCCTTGGTCACCTCGTCGAACACCAAGGTTCTGGCCAGTCCGACCCTGATCCTCAGCGAGAATCCCGAGCCCATCCCCAGTGGGGCTTCGATCGGTTCTGCGGGCAGTAGCTCCAGCTCCAGCTCCAGCAGCAGCGGCGGCACAACCACAACAGGCGGCGGTTCGACCGGGGGCACCATAGGCCGGCCTTTTGCCAATGAGGCCTTTGTCACCGTCGGTGAGCAGGTGATCACCAGTTATCAGACCGTGACCAGCACCAGTGCGCCACCGGTCTGCACGCCGGTGTTCTCCAACGCGGGTCTGACGTTCGGGGCGCGCATCAGCAACATTGACGACAATGGGTTTGTCACCTTTGCTCTCTCGCCCGAGATTTCGGCGGCCGTGGGTGTGCCTCAGACAGTCACCAACTGTGGGGCGATCCGGATCATCAACAGGCGACGTCTCGATACCGGCAACCTGCGGGTGCGTGACGGTCAGACCTTGATCCTGACCGGTGTGATCAGCGATGAGACGGTCTCCACTGTCAGGAAATGGCCCGTTCTTGGCGACATTCCCTTCATCGGACAGTTTTTCCGCGGCACCACCAATGTGCGCTCTAACAACGAGCTGGTGATCATGGTGACACCGAAGATCATCAATGACGAAGTGGGCGGCGTCTACGGCTACGGCTTTGCGCCGGCCAGCAACGACGGCCGGCGGTTCATGGGCCAGATGCCCAATTGAACCCGTGCAGCAGCGCCTCAGAAGCAATGGCTGAGACCGGCCTCAACTCCTGCCCTGGCAGTGAGCTTGAGCTCGCCCGCAGGGAGCTGACGGCCCTCGAGGAGGCGCTCGATGAGCTGCCCCAGATCCTGGAGGACAAATTCAGGCAACGCGTGCTGACGTTGCGCCAGATCAACCACCAGCTGCAGCACGAACAGGCGAGCCTCAGAACCCAGCTGATGGCTTCCAAATGCTCCAACGTGCCCCCGTGGAGGCTGGTGTTGGTGGGCGCTCTGGCCTGCACTGCCCTGGTTGGGCTCGGCTGGGGTGCCTCCAGGCAGTTGGGCTTTCGCCCGTCGGCACTGCGTCAGGCCCCGGTCAACGGCGACAGGCTCCAGGCGGCAGCGCCGCTGTCGGCCAGCATCCTGCAGGTCCAGGCCCAGGGCAGCAGTTGGCTTGAGGTGCAGGATCTGCGCAGCCATGCGGTGCTGTTCATCGGCGTTCTCGAGGCCGGGCAAAGCCGCACTATCCGCCTGCGTCAGGGGTTGCGGCTGCGATCGGGACGGCCCGATCTGCTGACCATTCGCATCGATGACGGTCAGTCCGAGCCGTTTGGCCTGAGCCAGGGACAGGACTGGCGCACCGTGATGCCCCCTGAGCTCAGAACGGCAGGGGCATGAACGCCTTGGCGGCGATCGGGGCCAGCACCTTGAAGGCCGCCAATGCACCGCTCACCGCTTCCATGCCTTTGCCGTTGCCACCGCGGCCGGCCGGGGGAGCCTGACGCAGGCTCTCGCTGCTGCGTCTGAGCTCGGCGGCGGTGTCCAGTTCGCCCGCCTGTTCGTAGAGGCTGGCGGCATAGCCGAAGTCGCTGGCCGCCAGGGCGAGTTGGCCCTGCTCGCCTCGGCAGATTGCCCGTGCCAGCCAGCTGACCGCCGCCAGGGGCTGCTTGCGGATCGCCTCGTTGAAGAACTGTTCGGCAGCGGGATAGCGGCCGTCGCGGGCCGCCTGCACGCCGGCGTTGTGCAGCTCGGCATGGTTGAGGCTGGCAGCCCGGTCGATGCCGATCGCCTGGTCCCAGTGGGTGCGCGGCAGGGCACCCCCATCCAGCAGAGCCCCGCTGAGGTCGGCCTGGCGCAGATCGGCCCCATCGATCACGGCGCCGCGCAGGTTGGCGCCGCGCAGGGAAGCTCCCAGCAGGCTGGTGAAGCGCAGGTCGGCCCCTTGCAGATTGGCCCCGTCCAGTCGGGCCCGGCTCAGGTTGGCGCGCTGCAGCTGGGCCTGACGCAGGTCCGCATCGCGCAGATCGGCATGCACCAGATCGGCATCCTGCAGGCGGCAGCCCGGGCAGCGGCGCTGCTCGAGCAGTCGCATCAGTGGCATGGTGTCGGCGCTAGCGGAAGGGGCACCCAGTCCCACGATTGGAGCCGCCACCAGGATCCAGGCGCCAACCAATGCGAGGCCCGCCCGTTGGCCCAGGGCGCTCAGCAGGGGCAACAGCCTGCAGGGCATGGCAGCCATGGCTGCGGTCCAGCAACCTGC
>JAIXOF010000030.1 GCA_027486935.1 Cyanobium sp. C1_MAG_00004
CTATCAGATGGGCGCCGACCAAGAGCTGGAGGCGTGCTGTGAGTGGTTGTTCCTAAATGGCTACGGAGTAACACTCAGCGGACTCCGCGCCGCCCGCCGCCCCAAGCCGCCGAGCTTGAAGGAACAGGCGCTTGCCATCCTCGACGACGCCCATCGTAGTGACTTAGGTGATAACGAAATAGCAACCCTCCGCCGCGCACTGGAGCAACTCGATGGATAGCGCCACTGCGTCAGTGTGGATCACGGCATTTATCTGCTTAACCGTAATTTGCTGTGCCGTTATCATGCACGAATAAACTAGTCATTCCCACTGAACACTCATGACACAGCTATCACCACAAGCACAGGCGGTGCTGGATGCGGCCTATGCCCTGCCACTCAAGAACGGCCAGCCGAGCATCGCCGCTGCCGTGCGAGCTGCTGCGTATGAGAAGGCTGAGTCCATTTGCACAGAAGAACACGGCAAGATTGCTGTTGTTTTCGTTGACGACATCCTCGCCATCGCCGCCGAGCTGGAGGGTGCGCGATGAAAGCCCTCATCGACACCGAGGTCTACCTCTACCGAGCTGCCGCGGCCTGCGAGTTTGAGGCCGAGTGGGACACCGATGATTGGACTTACCTGTGCCGCCATGGCGATGCGCAGGCTCAGTTCCAGGAGGCGATCAGTGAAATCCGAGACACCCTGCCCGACCACCGGCCAGTGCTGGTGTTCAGCGATCGGGTGTCGTTCCGCTATGGCGTCTGGCCGCACTACAAGGCCAACCGTAAAAAGTACCGCAAGCCGGCTGGCTACCGGCACCTGATCGAGTGGGTCAGCAAGGTGGCCCCGGCCCGCGGTTGGGAGGTGGTGCGCCTGCCGGACATCGAGGGAGACGACGTGCTTGGCGTCCTCTACGAGGAAGGCGACGTCATCGTCTCGATCGACAAAGACATGCTCACCCTGCCGGGCCTGCACCTGCGCGATGGCAAGGTTGTGGAGGTCAGTCGGCTGGAAGCTGATCGCAACTTTTACACCCAGGTCCTGGTCGGCGATGCCAGCGACAACTACCCCGGCTGCCCCGGCGTTGGCGCAGTAAGGGCGGCAGATCTGCTTGCTGGCTGTACTGCAGAGGTGGAGATGTGGCAGACAGTGCTTGAGGCCTATTCCAAAAAGGCCCTTGGCGAACCGCACGCCATCACCCAGGCCAGATGCGCACGGATACTGCGTGCTGGCGAGTACGACTTGACTGCCCAGGCTCCCCTGCTATGGAGTCCGCCGGTAGCCTGAGGTTGATCTGCACCCCTGCAGTGTTGCAGCCAATCGTCACCGTTGAATTGATCCAGAAGCTGAAGGGCGTCTTCCCTGATGTCCCCGGCCGGTCGATGTCTCATCGGGACATTGATCACTGGATTGGCCAGCAGGAAGTCATTGGCTACCTGGTGAAGCTGCTGGAAGAGCAGCAATCGGACCCGCTCAATCTGGAGGACCTCTGATGTGCTTTGGAGGAGGCGGCAGCCCAGCCGTAATCACGATGCCCGACACCAGGGCCTACGACCGGCAGGCGCAGCTCCAGATGGATGCCATGCGCCAGACCCAGGAGATGGGCGCCACGATCAAGCAAGGCGAGCTCAACCAGGCCTTGGCTGCTCAGCAGCAGACCCTGGCCGACTTGCGCGACGCCAAGGTGCAGCGCGCAAACGAGACAGCTGCCAACGCTTCACGCATGGCGGCCTTGATCGGCGCGCCGCCGCCTGAGCCGACCGCGAAGGCCCCGACGATCGGCTCGGACCGGGAGGCGGTGGCCAGAGCCAGGGGCAAGAAGGGCCTGCGGATTGATCGCGCCACGCCCGCCAGCGACGCAGCCGGCACCGGCCTCAACATCACCACTGCATAGCCATGTGCTTCTTCTCCTCTCCATCGGCGCCACAAGTCGTCTACCAGGGCCCGAGCCAGGCGGACATTGACGCCAACAACGCAGCCCTGGACACCTACCGGCAACAGTCCACAGCGCAGCAGCAGCAGTTCTCGGCTGCCCTGCAGAAGCAAATCGACGATGCCAACGCCATGGCCGAGAAGCAGCGGCTGCAGCTCGAGCAAGAGCGCGCCCAGGCATCGGCAGAGATGGCGGCCCAGCAGCAGGCGGCCTACGCAGTCACAACCACCACGGCCGAGCCCCAGGGCGCGCTGACGACCGAGCCGGCCAAGCCCAAGGACAAAACCAAGGGCACGCTCAAGATCGCGCCCGGCGCCACAGCCATGAGCCAGGGCACTGGCCTCAACATCGGAGTCTGACCATGTGTGCAGGAGATGGCGGTGCTTCTGAACGGGCGGCGGCCGAACAGCGCCGCCTTGATGCCTTGGCGCGACAACGCCAGGACGAGCTGAACAGGCTTGCGGCTGCGCGAGAAGCGCAAGCGACGGCTCAACAGGCAGAGATGGCCCGCCTCCAGCAAGCTCAGCGGGATGCGCAAGCCAGCCAGCAGCGCACCGTGGCCGAGCTGCAGGCCCAGGGCGACACCCAGCAGAAAGAGATGGCTGGCCAGCGACTGGCAACCCAAGCCGCATCGCAGTCCCTGAGGGTGCTGGCCACACGCAGCACCCAGGCCGCCGCGCCAACAGCGCAGTCCAGCCGGCCCAGGCAGGAGACCCGCGTCAGGGCGACCACCGCAACCAACGATTTGCGCATCGGCTCTTCGGGCCGCGGCGCTGGTGTTGGCGTCAACCTCGGAGGCTGAGATGAGCTGCGCCAAGCGTTACAGGGCCCTGGAGTCCGACCGGAACTACTACCTCGAGAGGGCCCGCACGTCGGCGCGGCTGACCCTGCCGTATCTGATTCCGCTGAGCGACGAGCCTTACGCTCACCAGAGCCAGACCTTCCCGCTGCCATGGAATGGCATCGGCGCTCGGGGCGTTCACAACCTGGCGAGCCGGCTGCTGCTGGCCTTGCTGCCCCCGACTGAAACGTTCTTCCGCTTCACGATCGACGAGATCGAGATGCTGAACAGCGAGAAGTCGATGGTCGCAGCAGGTGCCAGCCCTGAGGCGATCGGCAAGTTTCGCAGCGAGTTTGACCTTGACCTGGCTCGCCTCGAGCGAGCAGTGCTGCGCAGCATCGAAACCAGCAACGACCGTGTGGCCGTTCACGAAATGCTGCTGCACCTGGTGATTGCCGGGAACGCGCTGATGTGGGTTTCGGACAAGGGGCTCAAGTGCTTTCACCTGAACCGCTATGTCTGCAGGCGGGACATGATGGGCAACCCCCTGGAAGCCATCGTCTGCGAGCAGCTCTCTGTCGAGTCGCTGGATGACGACGCCCGCCAGCTGCTCGAGGACGACGACGGCGAGGTCGAAGGCATCCTCGACGACGACTCCGCTCCCGAGTACGAGCGCGTTGTCCGCATCTACACCCACATCGAGTGGGAGGGCAAAAAGGTCAAGTGGTATCAGGAGCTCAACGACAAGGAGATCCCCGGCACACGTGGAACCGCCAGCGTCAGCGAATCCCCCTGGCTGCCGCTGCGCATGTACCGAATCGACGGCCAGGGCTATTCGCCCGGCTATGTCGAGGCGGCGTGCATTGCTGACCTGCAGACCGCCGAGGCCCTGAGCCAAGCGATTGCCGAGGGCTCACTGGTGTCGGCCCAGGTGAAGCACCTGGTCAAACCCAGTGGCATCGCCAACCCCAAGAAGCTGGCCGAGGCCCCCAACGGCGCCTACCTGCCGGGCAACCCTGACGACGTCTTCACCATCCAGGTGAACAAGGCGGCCGACCTGAACGTGGCCGCCCAGGGCCTGGCGCGGATTGAGGCCCGGCTGGCCCAGGCTTTCATGCTGGCCGACGTGCGCGACAGCGAGCGCACCACAGCCGAGGAAGTGCGGCTGCAGGCGCTGCAGATCGAGAACTCTCTTGGCTCGATCTACGCCATCCTCACCACCGAGTTCCAGCAGCCCTATGTGGCACGGAAGCTGGAGATCCTGACCCGCAAAGGCAAGCTGCCCAAGCTGCCGGAATCGCTGGTCAAGCCGGTGGTCAGCGTTGGCCTGGCGGCTGTCGGCCGCGGCAACGACCTGGAGAAGACGGCCAGGTTCATGACCATCCTTCAGCAGTCCCTGGGCCCAGAAGGCATTGCCACCTACGTGATGCCAGCCGAGCTCATCCGCCGGCTGGCTGGCGCGATGGGCATGGACATCATCGGCCTGGTCAAGACCGACGAGCAGCTGGCTGCTGAGCAACAGCAACAGCAGCAGATGGCCATGGCCCAGCAGGCGCTGCAGGCCGGCATGGGCGATCCACAGAAGCTCGCCAATGCCGCTGCCACCACGCAAGAAATGGCGGCTCCCTCGCCTCAACCCGAACCCACTGAGCAACCCGCATGACCGCAACCCCAGCCCCTGAGCTGCAAGACCTGCTGGCCCCAGGCCAGGAGGACATGATCGACGGCTTCCTGGAAGAGCTTGAGCAGGAGCAGCAGCAGCTGTCCTCTGACCCTGAGCCACAGGACCAACAGCTGCTGGCCGGCAAGTTCAAGAGCACCGAGGAGCTCGAGAAGGCATACCTGGAAGCCCAGAAGCTGATCAGCCAGCGAGGGCAAAAGGCGCCGGAGCCAGATGAGAGCCAGCCGCAACTGACCCCTGAGCAGTACACCCCTGAGCTGGGCAAGCAGCTCTATGGCGACACGGTGGCCACCGCCATCGAAGCGGCCGAGATCAACCCGCTGGAGATGGCCGAGAAGGTCTACGCCGGCCAGGACGTCAGCAGCTATGTCGATGCCCTGGTGGAGAAGGGCGGGCTGCCGCGGCAGGTGGTGGAGACCTACCTGCAGGGCGTGGCTCCGGCCAAGGCGAACCCTCCGGGAACTCCAGATAGTTCGGCACAGAGCTTGACCGATGCCGATGTATCCGAACTGAAGGCCATGGTCGGCGGCGACCAGCAGTTCCAGCAGCTGAGCCAGTGGGCCGTGGCCAACCTCGACCCGCAGGAGCTGGCCGACTACAACGCTGCAGTGGACAGTGGCAACAAGGCCGCGGCCCGCTTTGCCCTGAAGCAGCTGCAGGTGCGGGCTGCAAGTGGCGGGGCCCAGGAACCCAAGCTGATTGGCGGTGGCTCGGCGATCAAAGCCGACGTGTTCGAGACCGATCAGCAGGCGGTGGAAGCCCGCAGCAAGCGCGACAAGAACGGAAGGTTCCTTTACGAGGCCGACCCCAAGTACCGGCAGTGGTACGACAAAACCCTTTCCAGGTCGAATGTATTTCTGTAAGGTCGGGGCAAGAGTTGATCTGCAGGTGTGCAACTAATCGGGCCTCCTTAGGGAGACACCCCGATTCAGCCAAGCAATTGGGCAGAGGCTCATCACCCCCTTAGGCCAATGGCCAACGCTTCTCTCGACCGGATTGGTCAAATCAAAGGCGCAGGTGCAGTTGACGCCCTGTTCCTGAAACTCGGCATTGCCGAGCTGCTGTCTGCTTTCGATCGCGCCTGCGTTTTCAAGGGCAAGGTCAAAGAGCGGAACATCACAGGCGGCAAATCAGCGGCGTTCCCCGTGAGCGGCCGTGCCGATGCTGCTTATCACGTTCCTGGCACCCCAATTCTTGGGGCCACCAACAGCCCTGGCGACCGCAACGAGCAGCTCATCAACCTTGATGGCCTGATGATTGCGGATCAGGTCATCTATGACCTGGACGAGATGATGAACTACTACGACGTTCGTCAGGACGTCACTCATCAGCTCGGTCAAGCCCTGGCCCGCGAATGGGACAAGCGTGCTGCCCGCGTGCTGTACGCCGCTGCAAAGACCACCACTGAGCCCCTGTCCAAAGCCGGCAACGCCGGCCGGATTGGCCAAAGCCAGACCCTCTCGGCTGGCTACGCCGCTGCCACCAGCAACGCCAAAGGCGATGAGCTGGTCTCCAAGATCAGCGCGCTGAAGGTGGCGATGGCCAAGAAGGACGTGCCCACCAGCGACCTGCTGTGTGTGGTTGGTCCTGACGAGTACGACGTCCTGCTCGATTCCACCCGCGCGATCAACGCGGATTTCAATGGAGCCAGCGGCGAGAACGGCTCCTTCGCAAGCGGCCGCGTGCTGCGCGTGAAGGGGATCCCCGTGATCGAGTCGAACCACGTCACCCAGGCTGCTTACACCAACGGCACCTACGACAAGAACACTGCCTATCAGCAGGATCTGTCGAAGTGCAAGGCAATCGTGTTCCACCGCGATGCCATCGGTGTGCTGACCCTGCGCAGCCCCAGCCTGCAAGTCACCCCTCAGGGCGGCGACTTCAACATCATGTACCAGGCCAGCTTGATGGTCGCCCGCATGGCGATCGGCATGGGTGTCCTGCGTGCTGAGTGTGCAGGTGTGATCGAGCTGCCCTAAGTTCTGTTGGGCGGATTCTGGTTGAGCCCCCTGCGCGGAACAGGGGGCTTTTTTGTGCCTGTCGATAGCATGAGGACTGCACCCCTGCAGAGTTGCGATGGGCCTCGCAAATCAGGCCATCACCCCAGGCCGCACGACGCTGCTGGAAGCGGTGAACATCTGCCTGCAGAACATCGGCGAGCAGCCGGTCAACAGCCTGGAGAACCAGCAGATCGTCGAAGCGACGATGGCTGAGCGGACCATCCTCGAGTTCCACAAAGAAGGCCAGACCAGGGGCTGGAGCTGGAACACCGAGCAGGGGTACGAGTTCGCCAAGAACAACGCCACCAACCAGATCACGGTGCCGGCCAACGTGGTGTCGTTTGCGCCTGATGCCTACCGCTGGGCCGGCCGGTTCCAGCTGCGGGGCCAGCGGGTCTACGACAAGGAGAAGCGGACCTACAACCTTGAGGCCGGCATCACCAGCCTTGAGGCTGACGTGGTCTGGCTGCTGCCCTGGGATGAGTGCCCCGAGGCCTTTAACCGCTGGGTGACCATCCGCTCGGCCCGGGTGTTCAGCGACCGGGTGCTGAGCTCTGACTCGATCTTCAAGTACACCGCGCTCGACGAGCAGATGGCTCTGGTGGAGCTGCAGCGGGTCGAGATCGAGCAGGCCCAGCCGAACAGCCTGACGGGCGGCCCAGGGCTCAGGCCGTTCCCCACCTACTCGCCAGGGCTGGGCCTGCTGGGCCGGAACGAGGGCTATCTGCGTGGCTAATCTCGTCAGCTACACCATCCCCAACCTGATTCAGGGGATCAGCCAGCAGCCCGACGCGCAGCGCGAGCCGAGCCAGGGGGAGGTGCAGATCAACGCGATGAGCTCGCTGGCCGAAGGCCTGCGCAAACGCGAGCCGTCGCAGGTGATCGCCAAGGTCAGCAACACCAGCTTTGGCGACGTCTACTTCCACCAGATCCTGCGGGACGCCGGCGAGAAGTACCTGGTCGTGGTGGGCAAGACCGCGATCAAGGTCTTTGACCTGGACGGCAACGAGAAGACCGTCAGCGCGCCCTACGGCTACAGCTATCTGTCGTCGGTGGTGAGCGCCAAGAGCGACATCCGCGCCGCCACGATTGCCGACTACACCTTCATCTCCAACACCAAGGCGGTGCCGGCGATGGATGCGTCGCTGGCGCCGGCGGTGGCCCGGCCATCCACGCACGAGGCCCTGGTGTGGGTGAAGGCTGCTAACTACGGCCAGACCTACAAGGTCAACGTCAATGGCACCTTGGCAACGGTGCAGACGGCCGTGGCCCCGGTGATCGTCAGTGGCTCGACGACCACCGAGAACCGCATCAGCACAGAGGACATTGCCGAAAGCCTCAAGACCGCCCTGGCCGGGGTGGCTGGGGTGACGATCGTGCGCAAGGGTTCAGTGCTGCACCTCAAGAGCAGCAGCGCGATCACGGTGGCGGCCAACGATGCCAGGGCCAACGCCGACATCACGGCGATCACCA
>JAIXOF010000186.1 GCA_027486935.1 Cyanobium sp. C1_MAG_00004
GGGCGCCATCCCGATGCTGCTGGACCTGGGCAACGACAGCCTCGAGGCCCGCAGCCAATGCCTGAGCGCCGGCGCCGACGATTTCTGGCTCTCGAGCCAGGGACCCAGCGATCTGTTGATGCGCCTGCGCCTCCATGCCCGCCTGCAGCGCCGCCAGAACCCGATCGTCGACACCCTGCAGGTGGCCGATCTTCTGATCAGCCCCAGCCGCCGTCAGGTCCGGCGTGGGTCACGCCAGATCGCGCTCACCGCCCGTGAATACCAGCTGCTGCTGTTTCTGAGCGAACGGGCCGGCCAGGTGCTCAGCCGCGAGGCGATCCTGCAGGCCATCTGGAGCGATCAGCAGGGGGCCGCCAGCAACGTGATCGAGGTCTACGTGCGCTATCTGCGGCAGAAACTTGAGGCCGGTGGCGAGCGCCGCCTGATCCACACGGTCCGGGGGCAGGGCTACTGCCTGGCCGCCAAACCACCGCTGCTCAACGGCTGATCAACCCAAAAAGTGCAGACATGATTCGAGCCCCCTTCCAGGCCCGGCGCGCCATCCTGAAGCGCGGCCTGCTCAGTGGTGTTGGTTTGGCCAGTGGTCCTCTGGCCCTGGGCGCTGGCCTGGTGCTGGATGCCGTCGCAGCCGAGACCTCGCCGGCGCGCCCACCCCAGCAGTTGCCGATCAGTGCCCAGTGGTGCCTGAGCGGCCCATCCAGGTGCATCGGCCTCGAAGTGGCCCGAACCATGCAGCAACAGAGCTTTGGCATGCAACGCCGCCCCCGGTTGGCGCCGCTGCGGGGCATGTGGTTTCCCTACAGCACCCCGACACCGGTGCGCTTCTGGATGCACCTGACGCCAGAACCCCTCGACATGATCTTCGTGCGCGACGGCCGGGTGCTGATGGTCGTGGCCGAGGCCCGACCCTGCATGCACCTGCCCTGCCCCAGCTATGGCCCGGACGCGCCGGTCGATGGGGTGGTCGAGCTGGCCGGGGGCGAGGCCGCACGGCTGGGCATCCAAGCCGGCACCCCCGTTGCGATCAGCCCCCTCAGCCGGCCGCTGGCAGCCGCTGGCCCCTGAGCACCAGCACCGGATTAAGGGGGGCCAGCCGGGTGCCATCGGCCAGGGGCGCCCCACGCCAGGCCTGCAGCTGGGAGACCCCCACCTGCAGGCCGGCCTGCTCGAGCAGGGGCCGCAGCTCGGCCAGGGCTTCGATGGTCGCCAGCGGAATCACCACAACCCCGCCGGGCCTGAGCCGCTGCAGCACAGCAGCCACGATCGCCGCGCGTTCGCGGCCGCCACCGCCGATCAGCACCCGATCGGGATCGGGCAGCTGGGCCAGGGCCGCCGGAGCCCGGCCTTCGAGCACCCCACCGGCGGCCAGGGCCTGCCCCACGCCAAAGCGCTCGGCATTGGCCCGGATCACAGCCCCGCCGCCACCACGCTGCTCGAGGGCCCAGAGCTGCAGGCCGGGCCGCAACCGCAGGGCCTCGATGCCGACGCTGCCAACACCAGCGCCCAGGTCCCACAGCACCCCCGTAGCCGGAAGCTGCAGGTCGGCCAGCAGCTGAATGCGCACCTCGCGCTTGGTCATCAGCCCGGGCCGATCGTCGTGCTGCAGCCACAGGCCATCGTCCAGGCCGAACAGGGGCAGGGCACCGGCGCCATCGACCGATCGGGACGGGGGTGCAGCCAGTGCTGCAGGCAGTACTGCAGGCAGTGGTGCCGGCGTCTCGGCGACCAGCAACACCAGATGCAACGGATCCAGATCAGCAGGCAGCGGATCCTCGCTAGCCAGCTTCTGAACCCGCTCGCCGTCATGGCCGAGCCGCTCACACAGCCAGAAGCCATAGGCCGCCTCCAATCCCGAGGCCCGCAACAGAACGCGCACGGCGCCGGCCCCACCCCGTGACGGATCGGTCAGTACCGCCAGGGCGGCAGGCCGTTGCTGCAGCCGCGCCGCCAGGGGTTCCGGTTCGCGGCCATGGAGGCTGACCCAGCTGGCGTCCTGCCAGGGGCGGCCAATGCGGGCAAAGGCCAGCTGCAGCGAACTGGGGGCCGGATGAAACCGCAGCCGAGCCCTGCCAAAACGGTCGAGCAACAACCGGCCGATGCCAAACCAGAGGGGGTCACCACTGGCGAGCACCACGGTCCGCAGCCCCTGCTCCAAGGCCTGCTGCAGCTGGGGAATCAGGACTGCAGGCTGATCGGTGCTCAACAGAACGACGCGAGGGACCACGGACGGCACCTCATCGCTGTCCAGGGCTTCCCGCGGGGTTTCCAAGGCTTCCCCAGGTGTCTCCAGGGCAGCCCCAGCTGCGTCCCGGCCTACCGCGGAGAGCTCAGCCGAAAGCTCAGCCGAGAGCTCAGCCGAAAGGATGTCCAACAACCGGCCTGGGGCTGCGAGCAGCTCGGCCTGCGCAACGAGGCGTCGTTGGCGCGTGCCCAGCCCCTGCAGGCCGGACGCATCCGTTCCGATCACCTCAATCAACGGTCGCCGCGGCGCTGGTCCCCCATGTTGGTCGATGCGCAGTCGCCCCACCTGGCCAAAGGGTTATCGCCCCATGCCGATCAACGTGCCGTGATGCATGCGTGCCGTGATGCGTACGTGCCGTGATGCATGAGTGCCGTGGTGCATGAGTGCGGTGATGAATGTGTGTAGTGATTCATTCGTGCCGTGATGCCGGCGTGTTGTGATCGGCATACGGCAAAAAACCAGACTGCCGGCCCAGATCCGGGGTGATTCAGGCACGATTCGGGTCCTAGGGATGCAAGACAACGGCATGGATGCAGGATTCCGGGAACCTGATCCAGCACAGCAACCAGGCCCCAACCCCGCTCACCGGCAGCGACGTCAGCGTCTGCATGAACTGGTGTTGGCCCTGATTGCCCAACAGGCTGACCTGGAACTGCTGGACGGTGAGGGCTTGCTCAGCGGCCTCAGTGGATCCAGCAGCTCCCGAGGTACCACCGGATCATGCGGCTCATCAAGCGGCTCAGCAAGCAGCCGCGACTTGGCCAGGCGGGACTTGGCCAGGCGTGACCCAGCCAGCTGGCTGGAACACAACCAACGCCTGATCCAGCGCTATCAGGCCCTGGTGCGCACTGCCGCGACCCTCGACGCGCTGATCGACCAGGAGGTGGGGAATGGTCCATCCCCCTCGACTCGAACGATCTGATCTGGCCTCTGACAAGCTGCCCCTGTCAACCGTTGCCCTGCCGGCTGGATTTTCATGGCGCGCCTTGGCCTTTCCAAGCTCTCAGGGCTTCTGAAACGGGGATTGGGCGGTGGCAGAACCGCCCGTCCCCAACCGCTGCCAGGCGCCTGGAGCCGGCCCCTGGGCCTGGGCTGGGAGCGGCCCTACACGGTGCGTTACGCCAGCAACCTGGACGACGGCCCCAACCACGGCATGCCGCTGGGGGGCTTTGGCGCCGGCTGCATCGGCCGCGGCCCTGACGGGTCGTTCAACCTGTGGCACCTCGACGGGGGTGAGCACTGGTTCGGCACCCTGCCGGACTGCCAGTTCGCCCTTTACGAACACGATGGCAGCGGCAGCCGCGCCCATGCCCTGGCCGTCAAACCCGAGCGGGATGCCAGCCGGCCCGAGGCCGGTGAACCGCTGAGCGCCTGGAGCTGGTACCCCGCCAGCACCCCTGAGCGCAGCACCGGTCTTTATGAGGCCCGCTACCCGCTCAGCCGCACCAGCTACGACGGGGTGTTCAGCGCCCAGGTCAGCTGCGAAGCCTTTTCGCCGATCCTGCCCGGCGACTACCAGCGCACCAGCTACCCGGTGGCGGTCTTTGCCTGGCGGCTGCACAACCCCACCCGCAAGCCCCTGGAGCTGTCGCTGCTGCTGAGCTGGCGCAACACGGTGGGTTGGTTCACCAACACCGACCCCTCGGCGTCGGTGCACTTCAGGGACGACGGCAGTCCCGAGCACCGCTATGCGCCCGCGATCGGCCGCAGCGAGGGTCAGCGCAACCACTGGCACCAGCAGGGGGGCATGAAGGCCGTTGTGCTCGATGGCGACCACTCCCACCCCCTTCAAGAAGGCGAAGGCCAGTGGTGCCTGGCGGTGCCCGACGAGACCACCCTGGCGGCGGCCGGCATCGGCGCCGAGATCCTGCGCTGCAGCCGCTGGGACCCCAGCGGCACGGGGGCCGAGCTGTGGCAGAGCTTTGCCACAGGCGGCACCATCCCCGATAGCAACAACGACCGCCGCAGCCGCAACGGCGACCCCAGCAGCGCCGCCGTCGCCGTACGCCTGCGGCTCGAACCCGGCGCCACCGCCGAGATCCCGATGGTGATCAGCTGGGACCTGCCGGTCACCGCGTTTGCCACGGGCTCCAGGGCGCTGCGCCGTTACACGGACTTTTTTGGCGCCAACGGCGACAACGCTGTCGCCATCGCCGCCGAAGCCCTGGAGCACTGGCGCAGCTGGCGCGCCGCCATCGACACCTGGCAACAGCCCGTGCTGCAACGCAGCGACCTACCCGAGCAGGTGCGCATGGCCCTGCTCAACGAGCTCTACGACCTGGCCAGTGGCGGCAGCCTCTGGAGTGCCGCCAGCCCCGAGGATCCGGTGGGTCGCTTCGGGGTGCTCGAGTGCCTCGATTACGCCTGGTACGAGAGCCTGGATGTGCGGCTCTATGGCTCGTTTGCCCTGCTGCAGCTGTGGCCCGAGCTCGACAAGGCGGTGCTGCGCAGCTTTGCGCGGGCGATCCCGGCGGCCGACCCGACCCCCAGGCCGATCGGCTGGTATTTCACCCAGGGCAGGGGGCGTGTCGAAGCGGCCCGCAAGGTGCGCAGCGCCACCCCCCACGACCTGGGTGCCCCCAACGAGCGCCCCTGGGACGCCACCAATTACACCGCCTACCAGGACTGCAACCTCTGGAAGGACCTGGCCAGCGACTTTGTGCTGCAGGTCTGGCGCACCTTCAAGCTGGCCCCCGGCGGCGAGGACGTGCGCTTTCTGGCCGATTGCTGGCCGGCGGCGGTCGAGGCGCTGCACTACCTCAAGACCTTTGACACCAACGGCGACGGCCTGCCCGACAACGGCGGTGCCCCCGACCAGACCTTCGATGACTGGCCGCTGGTGGGAGTGAGCGCCTATTGCGGCGCCCTCTGGATCGCCGCGCTCGAGGCAGCCCTGGCCATGGCCCAGCGGCTGCAGCTGGAACTGGGTCTCGACACCAGCGACCAGCAGCGCACCTTTGGCGACTGGCTGGGGCAGAGCCGGGCCAACTTTGACGCCCTGCTCTGGAACGGCGAGTACTACAACATCGACGCCGACAGCGGCACCCCGGTGGTGATGGCCGACCAGCTCTGCGGCGACTTTTATGCGCGCCTGCTGGGCCTGCCGCCGGTGGTGGCCGACGCGCGCGCCGACTCCACGCTCAATGCGATCAAAGAAGCCTGCTTCGAGCGCTTTGAGGGCGGCAAGCTGGGCGTCGCCAACGGCCTGCGCCGCGACGGCACCCCGCTTGATCCCAACGGCACCCACCCGCTCGAGGTGTGGACGGGCATCAATTTCGGGCTGGCGGCCTATTACCGGCTGATGGGGCAGACCGACACCGCCCTGGCGATCACCGGCGCCGTTGTCGACCAGGTTTACAACGGTGGCCTGCAGTTCAGGACCCCGGAGGCAATCACGGCCGTGAACACCTTCAGGGCCTGCCACTACCTACGGGCGATGGCGATCTGGGCCCTATGGGCTACCCACACCGGCTGGCAGCCGATCGGGCCTAGCAAATCCTGAGCCGCACCATCACCGTTGCACCAGGCCCCCGGCAGCGCTGAACGCATGTGCAGCCCCTGTTTCCATACGCTGGACGCAGACCCGCTTTTTGGTCGGCCCTTGATACGCCTGTCGCTCGCCCTGCTGTCGTGCCTGCTGATGCTGTTCAGCACGCCAACACCGGTCTGGGCCCAGGTGCACACCCACCTCGACGAGAACGGCAGCGAAGTGGTGCGCAGCCTCGAGAGCCTGCGCGACCTCGACTACCAGAGCTGGCAGGTGGTGGCTTACCGCTCGGGGCCACCGGGCCCCCAGGCGCCGCTGACCCTGCGCATCGTGGGCTACCCCGGCAAGGTGCGGCTCGATCACCCGACGCCCCTGCAAGTGAGCGCCGGGCGCCGCCACTGGGACCTGTCCGACATCACCACCGCCAACCCCAAGCTCGCCACTGACAGCCGCGATGCGGCGGCCGAATTTGACCTCAAACCCCTGATCGACGATCTGCGCAAGGACAGGCCCCTGCGGCTGGCCCTGCGCGGGGTGTTTGTGGAACTGCCGGTGCCGCCTTTTGTGGTGGCCGAATGGCGCAGCCTGGTGCAGGCGGCCTGATCAGCGGCCATGGCGGCGACTGAGTCTGTGCCTGCCCCTGGTTCCACCCCGGATCCAGCCCCACTGGACCCAGCCCCATGGCTGCCGTGGATGCGGCGGGCCCTGGAGCTGGCGGCTCTGGGCGCCGGGCGCACCAGCCCCAACCCGCTGGTGGGAGCTGTGGTGCTCGATGCCCAGGGGCAGCTGGTGGGCGAGGGCTACCACGCCAAGGCCGGCACCCCCCATGCCGAGGTCCATGCCCTGGCCCAGGCGGGCGAGCGAGCCCGCGGCGGCACCCTGGTGGTGACGCTGGAGCCCTGCTGCCACCACGGCCGCACCCCTCCTTGCAGCACGGCTGTGATCGCCGCCGGCATCACCCGCGTCGTGGTGGCCATGGGCGACCCCAATCCCCAGGTGGCCGGCGGCGGCATCGCCCAACTTCGGGCCGCCGGCCTCACCGTGATCAGCGGCGTCTGTGAAGCCGAAGCCCGGGAGCTCAACCGGGCGTTCGTGCACCGCATCACCACGGGGCGCCCCCTGGGCCTGCTCAAGTGGGCGATGAGCCTCGATGGCCGCACGGCCCTGAGCAACGGGGCCAGCCAGTGGATCAGCGGCCCGCTGGCCCGCGCCTGGGTGCACCAGCTGCGCAGCCAGTGCGACGCCGTGATCGTGGGGGGCGGCACCCTGCGGACCGACGACCCCCTGCTCACCAGCCGCGGCCAGCGCACGCCCGAGCCGCTGCGGGTGGTGCTGAGCCGCAGCCTGCAGCTGCCCGAACACGCCCAGCTGTGGGACACCACCCTGGCGCCCACCCTGGTGGCCCACGGGCCCGAGGCCCCTGCGGCGGCCAACGCCCAGCTGGACGACCTGTGCAGCAATCACCCAGGGCTTGAGCGGCTGGAGCTGCCTTGCTGCAGCCCCAGCGCCCTGCTCGAAGCCCTGGCCCAACGGGGCTGCAACCAGGTGCTGTGGGAGTGCGGCCCCGAGCTGGCGGCCGCAGCCATCATCGAAGGCTGCGTCCAACAGGTGGCGGCGGTGATCGCCCCCAAGCTGCTGGGGGGCACCCCGGCCCGCACACCCCTGGGGGAGCTGGGTTTGCAAAGCATGGATCAGGTGCACACCTGGCCGGCCCAACGCCTGCAACAGCTGGGCCCCGACCTGCTGTGGAGCCTGAAGGCACTGGGATGATGGTTCCCTTGCAAGGCCCTGTCTTGGCAACCCTTCTGCCGATCCAGTGGCCGTTGCCTCCGTTCTTTCTGGCCGCCCTGCTGGCCTGGGTGGGTCTGGCCCTGCTGGCCGGACGGTGCCGGCCCGATGGCCTGCGCCGGCAGGTGCTGCTGCGGGCCCGCCCAAGCCTCAGCTCCAGCCTGCTGCTGGCCGGTTTGATCTGGTGGTTGCTCAAGCTGCTGGCCTACGTCGGGCACCGGGTGCCCACCGGCGCCTGGCAACTGCCCAAAGCGCTGGTGGTGGCCGGTGTCGTGTGGACACTGCTGCGCTGCAAAGAGGTGGTGTTGCGCCATGCCCTGGGCAATCCACGGTTGATGCCCGATCGCAGCAACCGCGAGCGGGCCTTTTTGCTCGATCTGGTGAGCAAATTGATCACCGCGGTTGTGCTGCTGGTCGGCAGCCTCGAGGTGATGCGCCAGCTGGGGGTATCGCCGGCGCTGCTGCTGACCGCCAGCGGCATCGGCGCTGCGGCGATCGGCTTTGGGGCCCGCACCCTGGTGGAGAACCTGCTGAGCGGGCTGATGCTCTATGTGCACCGGCCCTTTGCCGTCGGCGACGAGATCGAGTTGCCCGACAAAGGCCTGAAAGGAACGGTGCAGGCCATCGGCGGCTATTACAGCCAGCTGCTGACCAACGACCAACAACCGCTTTACATCCCCAACTCGATTTTTGCCAGCTTCGCGATCCTCAATGCCAGCCGGCGTGAGCTGCGGCGGCTGCTGGTGACCATCCCCCTGCGGCCGCAGGATCGCGCCGTGGCGGCAGCGATCGCAGCCGAGCTGCAGGCATGCCTGCGCGACAGGCCCGACCTGGCCAACGACCAACCCCGACGCGTGCATGTGGTCGGCCTGGGGGCCGCCAGCCTGGACCTGCGGCTCGAGGGGTTCGTACCCGGCGATCTCGAGCGCTTTTACGCCACCCAACAGGAGGTGCTGCTGCTGATCGGCGCGGTGATCGCGCGCCATGGCGCCGGCCTGGCCGATCCCCTGCAGGGCCTCAGATCAACTCTGGATGGGCCGGGTCGCCCTTGAAGGGGCCCACGACCTGGGAGGTGATCCAGCCGCCATAGAACCCGCCCGGCTGGGGCATCACCCGCTCGCCCGCCAGCCAGACCCCGTCCATCAGAGCGGGGTACAGGGCATACCAACCGGCGATCGGCGCAAAGGCCGGCGAGGGCTCGGGGTACTGCCACACCGCACGCTGCAGCAGACGGGGGGGCTGGTCTGCCAAGCCCGGCACCACCACATCGAAGTAGCGGGCTACCCCTTTCCATTCGCAGAAGCTGTGGCCCGCGGCGGGCTGCAACAGCTCGAGCCGCATGGCCTGGGGCGGCAAATAGATCGTGGGCGGATGGAAGGTTTCACACACCTTCCAGATCGTCAGCGGCTCCTCTGCCGCCGCTGCGGTGTCACACAGCACCTGACCGCCCACCTCGACCAGCACCGGCTCATGGCTGGCCCGCAGGGCCGGCGGCCGCGGGTACTCGGCCACCCGTTCGGGCAGGGCCACCATCAGGCGCGAATGAAATGGCGCAACTTGCGGGCCTCTTCGCCCGCCCGTCGCTGCAGCTCCTGGTCGCTGAGGCCCTGTTCAGCCCGCGCCTGCGCGGCGATCACATCGGCCTCGCTCAGGGCATACCCCGCGCCGCGGGCCAGGGCCAGAAACGCGGCCAGCTCGAGGGGTTGCTCAAGCTGGGCCTGCAGCGATGGGTCGTGGCGGGCCGCGGCCACAAAGGCATCCAATTGCTCCAGGCTCACAGTGGCAGGCTCAGCTGGGCCAGGTCTAACCGCTGGGCATGCCAGCCCGCCGAATCCCAGGGCTCCAGCAGCGGTTCAAGGGCCCGCAGCCCCGGGCCATCGGCCGGGGCCAGCCAGGGCTCCTCGAGCCCCGCCGGGATCAGCACCGGCATGCGCTCATGCAAGCGCGCCACCAGGCCATTGGGCCGGGTGGTGAGCACGCAGCAGGTCTCGAGCTCGCTGCCGTCGGGGCCGATCCAGCGCTCCCACAGCCCCGCCAGCCAGAACGGCCCCCCAGCCGCCGGCGCGATGCGGTGCCCCTTTTCTAAAAAGGCCGTGGCCGGGATCAGGCAGCGCCGGTGCCGCCAACTGCCGCGAAATGTGGCCTTGTCGGCCACGGTCTCGCTGCGGGCGTTAAAGGGCCTGGGGCGGGCGCGGCCGTCAGGCCCAGGGGCCAGGGGGTCCTTGACCCAGTCGGGCACCAGGCCCCACAACACCAGGGCGGCTTCCATCCGGCCGTGCTCCTGGCGCACGACTAGCACCGGCTCGCCGGGCGCGATCAGCGATCGCGGCGCGTAATGCTGCGCCAGCCCCTGCGGCAACGGGCAACTCAGCTGGGCTTGCAGGGAGGCCAGGGAGCTGTCAAGAGCAAACCGTCCACACATCAGCGCACCGTTCGGATACCCCCCCAGCCAGCGGATCGGCTCCGCCTGCGGCAGACCTAGCTTGGAACGCGCAAGGGCAGCCCGCTATGGCCATCCGCCAAGACGAAAATCAGCCGAACCGGCGAGTCGGCATCGTCAATCTGATTTTGATCGGCTTCGGCGTGCTGCTGCTGTTGAGCAACTTTCTGCCGAACCCGGGGGCCCAGGTGCCGCGGGTGCCCTACTCGTTGTTCATCGACCAGGTCAACGACAACAACGTCAAGCGGGCCTACATCACCAGCGACCAGATTCGCTACGAACTCAAGACCCCGCCGGCTGAAGATGCGCCGATGGTGCTCTCGACGACGCCGATCTTTGACATGGATCTGCCCCAGCGGCTCGAGGAGCACGGGGTCGAGTTCGCCGCCGCACCGCCCAAGAAGCCGAGCTTCATCACCACAGCCCTGAGCTGGGTGGTGCCGCCGTTGATCTTCATTCTGGTGCTGCAGTTCTTTGCCCGCCGCAGTGGCATGGGCGGCGCCCAGGGGGCCCTTAGCTTCACCAAGAGCAAAGCCAAGGTGTACGTCCCCGATGAGGAATCGAGGGTCACCTTTGCCGATGTGGCCGGCGTCGATGAGGCCAAGGCCGAACTGACCGAAATCGTCGACTTCCTCAAAACCCCCGAGCGCTACACCGCCATCGGCGCCCGCATCCCCAAGGGCGTGCTGCTGGTGGGGCCTCCCGGCACCGGCAAGACCCTGCTGTCGAAAGCCGTGGCCGGTGAGGCCAGCGTGCCTTTCTTCATCATCAGCGGCTCGGAATTTGTCGAACTGTTCGTCGGCGCCGGCGCTGCACGGGTGCGCGATCTGTTCGAAGAAGCCAAGAAAAAGGCCCCCTGCATCATTTTTATTGACGAGCTCGATGCGATCGGCAAGAGCCGTGCCGGCTCGATGGGGGTGGTCGGCGGCAACGACGAGCGCGAGCAGACGCTCAACCAGCTGCTCACCGAGATGGACGGCTTCGCCGCCAAGGACAAGCCGGTGATCGTGCTGGCGGCCACCAACCAGCCCGAAACCCTGGATGCAGCCCTCTTGCGCCCGGGCCGTTTCGACCGCCAGGTGCTGGTGGACCGCCCCGACCTGAGCGGTCGTCGCACCATTCTCGACATCTATGCCAAAAAGGTGAAGCTGGCTGACGGCGTCGACCTGGACCGCATTGCCCAGGCCACCGCCGGCTTTGCCGGTGCCGATCTGGCCAACCTGGTCAACGAAGCGGCCCTGCTGGCCGCCCGCGTCAGGCGCACCAGTGTTGAACAGGGCGACCTCAACGAGGCGATCGAGCGCGTCGTGGCCGGCCTCGAGAAAAAGAGCCGGGTGCTGCAACCCGATGAAAAGAAGGTGGTCGCGTACCACGAGGTGGGCCACGCGATCGTCGGCCACCTGATGCCCGGCGGCAGCAAGGTGGCCAAGATCTCGATCGTGCCCCGCGGCATGAGCGCCCTGGGCTACACCCTGCAGTTGCCGACCGAAGAGCGCTTCCTCAACTCCAAGGAGGACCTCGAAGGCCAGATCGCCACCCTGCTGGGGGGCCGCAGCGCCGAAGAGGTGGTGTTCGGCGCGATCACCACCGGTGCTGCCAACGACCTGCAGCGGGCCACCGACATCGCCGAGCAGATGGTGGGCACCTTCGGCATGAGTTCGACCCTGGGCCCCCTCGCCTACGACAAGCAGGGCGGCAGCCGCTTTCTGGGCGGCGCCAACAATCCCCGCCGCGCCGTCAGCGACACCACCGCCCAGGCGATCGACCGGGAGGTGCGCAGCCTGGTGGACCGCGCCCATGACCGCGCCCTTTCGATCCTTCATCACAACCGCGACCTGCTGGAGCGCATCGCCCAGGAGATCCTCGATAAGGAGGTGATCGAGGGCGATGAACTCAAGGGCCTGCTAGCCGAGAGCGTCATGCCCGAAGAGGCCAGAGCCCTGGCTTGATCCGCAGCACTGGCTTGATCCGCAGCACTGGCTTGATCCGCAGCCCTGGCCTGATCCGCAGCACAGCCCTGGCAGAGCCGCTGCAGGCCAACCCCGGCCGGGGTAAGACCAGAAAAACTGGTTTTGCCCCGCGGCGCCCCAGCCATGGACATGCCCCAGCTCGACACCCTGATCGAACTGCTGCGCGACAACCCCCACCTGCGTGACCAGGTGCTCAAGGCCCCCAACCAGGCGGCCCGTGCCGAGGTGCTGCAGCATCTGGGCTTCTGCGTCACCGGCTGCGAGGTCCCCGACCGCCAGCTGCTAAGCGAAAGCCTTGGTCTGACCGATTGACCCTGGAGGCGGGTTAACCCTTGACGCAGGGGCCCCTGATCGCGGATAAGGGTTCTTTGAGACCGGCCCATGGCAAGCGCCGCCTCCAACCCTGCAGGGGCCCAGGTCCTGCCAGCAGCACTGCAGCCCCTGCGCGGCCAGGACCTTCTTTCGTCAGGCGATCTGAGCGCCGAGCAGACCGCTGCGCTGCTGGAGCTGGCTGCCGGGCTCAAGGCTGGGCGCTGCCGCATCGACCTGGGGGGCAAAGTTCTGGGGCTGATCTTTTCCAAAGCCTCGACCCGCACCCGGGTCAGCTTCACCGTGGCGATGGCGCGGCTGGGGGGGCAGACCCTTGATCTCAACCCCCAGGTCAGCCAGGTTGGCCGGGGCGAACCGGTGGCCGACACGGCCCGGGTGCTGAGCCGTTATGTCGATGCCCTGGCGATCCGCACCTTCGGCCAGGACGAACTGGCCGACTATGCGCACTGGGCCTCGATCCCGGTGATCAATGCCCTGACCGACCTGGAGCACCCCTGCCAGGCGCTGGCCGACTACCTGACCCTGGCCGAGGCCTTTGCCACCACGACCCCTGGTGAGCTGAACCTGCAGAACCTCAAGGGACTCACCCTCACCTACCTGGGCGACGGCAACAACGTGGCCCACTCGTTGATGCTCTGCGGCGCCCTGCTGGGCGTCCATGTGCGCATCGGCTGTCCGCAGGGCTATGAACCCGACGGGGCGGTGCTGGCCCGCTCCCAGCAGCTGGCGGCCGCCCAGGGCAGCAGCGTCACCGTGTTGCACGAGCCGGTGGCGGCGGTGCGGGGTGCCCACGCCCTGTACACCGACGTCTGGGCCTCGATGGGTCAAGAAGAGGAAAAAGCAGAACGTGAGCGGGCCTTTGCCGGCTGGTGCCTGGAAGAGGAGTTGATCGCCGAGGCCGACAGCCGCGCCATCGTGCTGCACTGCCTGCCGGCTTACCGCGGCCTCGAGATCAGCGCCGGCGCCATGGAAGGGCCGTCGAGCCGCATCTTCGACCAGGCCGAAAACCGCCTGCACGCCCAACAGGCCCTGCTAGCGGCCCTGCTGGGGGGCTAGATCGGGTCCAGGGCCGCCTCGCCGCGGCGGTGGATCTCGCGGGCATAGTCGGTCCAGGTGCCCTGGCCCCAGTAGCGAAAGCAGCTGGTCTGCAGCACCAGCAGGTGCAGCAGCGCGTTCTGGTACCGGGGTGTCTGGGTCACCGCCGGGTCCCTGGCCACCAACGGGTCAAAGGTTGCATGAAACCGCGCGCTGAGCTGGTTCATCGGCTCCAGCACGTTGGCGTAGCCCTGGACCCAGCTCAGGTTGTTGGTCCAGGACGCCCCATCCATCGAGAAGCCGGGATCACTGGCCTGCAGCTCGGCGATGGCGGCCTCCACCTGCGCGGGGGTCGGGCGCTCGCCCACGCGTTGCCACAGTTTGTACTGCTGGACCGCCTGGATTGACGGCCACGGGTCGCGACCGGGGTCGCCGTTCGGGTCGCCGTCCGAGTCGCCATCGACCCCGGCATCGTCGAGCAGGGCGAGGTATTCGCTGCCGTTGAGGGCGACCGTACCACTGCCATCGGTGCTGCCAGCCTCGGCGGCGATGCGGCGATGGGCCGCCGCAAAGGCCTGCGGAAACTCGTTCATCATCACGCCGCCATTTTCGCCATCGGCGATCTGCGAGACCAACGCCGGCACGCTGCGCTCACCCAGCGCCACCCGGCCCAGGCCCAAGGCCTCGTAACAGGGCTGCATCTGACCCACCAGCTTGGTGTCAGACCCCTGGGTCTTGACCAGGGCGGTGATGCTGACCGTCTCGCCGCTGGAGCTGCGGGCCACCAGCCGGTTGGGGATCACCTTCTGGTCCTGGCTGAGGCTGGAGCCGTCCAGGTTCTCGACGCTGTGCTCCTGCACCAGCACCCAGCGGTAGCCGCACTCCCGCAGCGCCTTGACGAAGGCGTACAGGGTGTCGGGATGGTTGGGCAGGTGCATCTCGGGCGGCGAAAAGCCCCGGACCCGCTGCAGCGCCCCATCGCCGAACAGGGCTGCGAAATGGTGCTGCCAGGCCAGGATCTGGAGCTTCAGGTCGGGGATCGGCGTCGACGGCGCCACCGCGTGGCCCCAGAAGGTACCCAGCCATTCGACGTGGGTCTGCATGGTGGGGTCACAGGCCAGATACCGCAGCGCCTCGAGGATGTCGCTGCGCCCCATCTGCTCAAAGCCCCACAGCAGGGTGCCCGAGTAATCGAGCATGATCCGCGGATTGCAGCCCTCGCCGATCAGCTCCGGCATCAGATCGGCCATGCGCCGGTAGCAGTGGGCAAACGGCTCGGCGTTGTGGTTGTCCCCCTCGCCGGGGTGTTCAACCATGTACTGCAGATGGGAGATCAACGCACCTTCTGCCCCGGCCGGAATCGCGGGCTGGTGCATGTGCAGGGCGCAGGCAAAGGCCGACCGGATGCGGGCCGGGTTCCGGTCGCCATGGGGCAGCACCTTGGCGACCGGTTGTTGCAGCAGAGCCTGGATCGCCGCTTCCCGGCCGGCGATCGGCGGCAGGTTAAAGGTCATCGTCCGCAACAGTCAGCCGGGCCATCGCAGTCTGCTGATGCCGCGGCCGATCAGCCCAGACCGATTAACGCAGACCGAATCAGCGCAGACCGATCTGGGCCAGGATGCCCTGGCCGGTCAGCAGTTCGGTCGCCAGACCGATCACGAATCCGAGCATGGCCATGCGGCCGTTCCAGGTTTCAGCAAAAGCGACGAAGCCAAAACGGGGAGAGTGGTCAGTCATGGAACCTCCGGGTGCATGCCCTGACCGTAATGAGCACGAACCGGCATGACGGGGGGCTCAGGCGACGCATCTGTGCTGAACGACCGATGCCCCTGCCCGGCTGAGCGACGCCAGAGCAGGGCCGCCTGGGTGCGGTTGTTCACCTGCAATTTCTGAAGCAAGACATGGACATGGCTGCGCACGGTGCCTTCACCGATGCCTAGCCGTTGAGCGATGGTGCGGTTGTTGTCACCATCTGCCAGGCAGGCGAGCACCTCCTGTTCACGTCGGGTGAGCGCAGCCATCAATGCCCTAGACGCGGCGGCGGCCGCAACCCCCTCGGGCTCAAGGCGTTGCAGGGCAGCCGTTGCCTTCTGATCCCACCAACTGGCCCCCAGCAGCAGCGAACGCAGGGCCAGCTCCACCTGGGCGAAGGCCCGCTCCTTGTGCAGGTAGCCGCGGGCACCGGCCTGCCAGATCTGCTGAAGCCAATGGGGGTCGTCGTGACTGGTGAGGATCAGCACCGATGCATGGTGGGTTGCCGTGATTTGCCGGCAGGTGGAGAGCCCACCGATCCCCGGCAGCACCAGATCGAGCACAACCAGGTCAACACCCTGGTGCTGGAGCCACTCCAGCCCCTGCTCGCCATCGCTGGCGACGGCAACGTGCTGCACATCTGCGAGCTGGCGCAGATGGCTGGCCAAAGCCAACTGAAAGGCATGGTCGTCTTCGATGAGCAGCAGACGCACCGCTAAGGCCTCCACAGCGGCAACTGCACCACCACCCTGCCACCACCGCCTGGAGCATTGCAGACGCTGATGCTGCCCCCGTGGGCCTCGCTGATCAGACGGCAGAGGTAAAGCCCCAGCCCGGTCCCGCGTGAGCCGTTGCCGGCCTGGCCAAAGCGTTGAAACAGCCGTGCATCATCCACAGACGGGAACCCCTGGCCGCTGTCGCGCACATCCACCAACCAGTGGTCGTGCTGCCGGCTGAGCTGCAGCCAGACCCTCTGGCCGCGCAGGCTGTGGTGGACGGCGTTGAGCAGCAGGTTCTCCATCAAGCGCTGCAACAAAGGGCCATCGGCCGTAAGGCCATGATCGCCCTGGCCCTGTTGCCGCAGGACCAAAGCGATCTGCCGTTGCGTGGCGATCGGCTCGACGGTGCTGATGGCCGCGTGGGCAATGGCGAGCAGGTCGCAGGGTTGACGCTGCAGCGCAAGCCCCTCCTGCTCGGCGCGAAACACCTGCAACAGGTCATCGATCAGGCGCAGACAACGCTGCTGGCTGCTGCGGATCGCCTCGACAGCAGGGCCGGGCTCCAGCACAGCCAGCGAGGCCAGGGTGCCCAGCACAGGCGTCTTGAGATCATGGGCCAGGGTGGCGATCACATCACCGCGCAGCTGGGCCTGGGCCAGGTCAACCGCCAGATCCAGCCGCTGGCGCTGCAGCGTTCGGTTGCGAATCAGCAGCACGGTCGTGACCACCAGGCTCAGGCAGACCAGACACCGGTCGAGCAAAACCGCGACGAGGTTCTGCTGCACCGGCAGAGGCACCACCAGATTGAGCAGCGTGGCGCCACAGCAGATCAACAAAAACCGCCACGCCTGCCTGGGGTTGCGCTGGGATGCCCCCAACAGCAATGGCACCACGAACAGGATGCCCACCACCACCCCCGGGGGCGTGGCCAGCTCCAGCAGCAGGATCAGCAGCCAGATCGCCCACACCAGGCCGATCGGCAACGCCCCGAACGTCATGGCTCAGAGCGATCCGACGGCTGCAGGGGCAGACCTTCTGAAATCAGATGCAGGTCGATGCTCTGGCCCCGCAACTGGTGTTGCAGCCGCTCTGACAGCGGCCTGCGCAGCAGGGCCTTGAAACGGGAGCGCATCGTCTGGCCCAAAACGATCTGGGTGATGCGCCGCTCCTGGGCGACTCGGGCGATGGTCGGCAGAATCTCGGCACTCTCTTCGCGGACAAACGTGCCACCGACGTCATCGCAGAGCTGTCGGCATTCCTCCTGAATCAGCGATTCTTCCCGACTGAGGAAGTGATTGGGATTCTGCACGGTCAACACCAGCAGCGGTGCATCCATGGCGGCCGCCAGCCTGGCGGCGCGGCGCAACAACCGCTTGCTGGTGTGATAGTTCGCCAGGCAGACCATCACCCGTTCGCGCAGGGGGGTCATCGAGGACAGCACGTCATGCTCGACGCGGTCGGCCACCTCGCGCAGCGACAGCTCGCGCAGGGCCACCAGGTGACGTCGCTGA
Source organism: Cyanobium sp. C1_MAG_00004 (assembly GCA_027486935.1). Lineage (GTDB taxonomy): Bacteria > Cyanobacteriota > Cyanobacteriia > PCC-6307 > Cyanobiaceae > RGUW01. The sequence continues at coordinate 17,275 of JAIXOF010000186.1, forward strand.
AAGAAGTTCGCCAGGGCCTGACCCACCTTTTCAGGGGCGTAGACCTTGCCTTCGCGAAGGCGCTCCTGCAGCGTTTCAGGGGTCACATCAACGAGCACCACCTCATTGGCGAGCTCGAGCACACGGTTGGGGATCCGTTCGCGCACCACGACGCCGGTCAGTTCCGCCACCAGATCGTTGAGGCTTTCCAGGTGCTGAATGTTGAGCGTCGAATACACATCGATGCCCGATAGCAACAGCATTTCGACGTCCTGCCAGCGCTTCTCCCGTTCGCTGCCGGGGACGTTGGTGTGGGCCAGCTCATCCACCAGCACCAGCTGGGGATGGCGCGCCAACACCGCAGCCACATCCATCTCCTCGAGGTCGACGTCCTGATAACGCACCCGCTTGCGGGGGACCTGCTCCAAGCCCTCCGCTTCGCGAACCGTGTCGTGGCGGCCATGGGTCTCGAGCAGACCGATCACCACATCGGTGCCTTCTCGCAGGACCTCTTTGCCTTCCTGAAGCATGCGGCAGGTCTTGCCCACCCCGGGGGCCATGCCAATGAACACCTTGTGGCGGCCGCGGCGATGGGTGGAGCGGATCATGACGCTGGCGGCTCAGACGCGGGAGCAGCAGCCAGCTGATCAAGGGCAAGGTTGAACCGCAGCACATTCACCACGGGCTCGATCGCCTGCATGGCCAAAGGCCCCTCCTGGCTTTGCCGCAGCAGGCGTTGCAGTTGCCCCATCGTCAGGCCCCGTTCACGGGCCAGTCGGGGAAGCTGCTGCCGCGCGGCCTCGAGGCTGATGTGGGGGTCAACGCCCGAGGCTGAATCCTGAAGCAGGTCGGGGGCGGGCCTGCTGATGCCGGCGAGCTCCAGCCGGCTGGCTGCAGCGGCCACCCGCGCGGCCAGCTCCGGATTGCTGGCGGCCAGGTTCGGTTCCCCGGCCGGCCGGCCCTGCAGGTAGCGGCCGGCAGCAAAGCGCTGACCGATCAGGCGCGAACCGACCACCACCCCGTCGCGCTGCAGCAGGCTGCCGTTGGCGGCTTCGGGGGCCACCAGCCGGGCCAGGCCCAGCATGGGCAGGGTGATCACCACCACGGTGAGCAGCCAGAGCACAAGGGTGACGCGCACCCCCCGCAGCAATTGGGCGGTGAAAGACATCAGAACTTCTCCGGTTGAGCGATCACAGCAAACAAATAGACCGAGATGGCCGCTGTGCAGCACAGCAACAAGGCCAGGGCATAGCTCTGCAGGGGCGGTTGAGCGCTGCGGAACAGCGGGGCCAGGACCAGGGTGCCCGCAACGATCAGCAGTGGCAGCCAGAAACGGATGTGCAGGAGACGCGTCATCATGAAAGTGTTGGTCAGATCAAACGCAGCGCACCGATCGCCAGATCGATCAGCTTGATGCCAATAAAGGGAGCCACAACCCCGCCGGCGCCATACACCAACAGATTGCGACGCAACAGCTGCTCGGCGCTCAGCGGCCTGAACTTGACGCCCTTCAAGGCCAGGGGTACCAACGCCGGAATGATCAGGGCGTTGAACACCATCGCCGACAGGATCGCCGACTGCGGTGAGGCCAGCCGCATCACATTCAGGGCCTGCAGACCCACTCCGGCAAACAGCGCCGGCAGGATCGCAAAGTACTTGGCGATGTCATTGGCGATCGAAAAGGTGGTGAGCGCACCGCGGGTGATCAGCAGCTGTTTGCCAATCGTCACGATGTCGATCAGCTTGGTGGGATCGCTATCGAGATCGACCATGTTGGCCGCCTCCTTGGCGGCCTGGGTCCCTGAATTCATGGCGACGCCCACGTTGGCCTGGGCCAGAGCCGGCGCATCGTTGGAGCCGTCGCCGGTCATCGCGACGAGCTTGCCAAGCTTCTGCTCCTGCTGAATCACGGCGATCTTGTCTTCTGGGGTCGCTTCGGCGATGAAGTCATCGACCCCGGCTTCGCGGGCGATCACGCCGGCGGTGATCGGATTGTCACCGGTCAGCATCACGGTGCGGATGCCCATGCGCCGCAGCTGATCGAAACGCTCGCGAATCCCCGGTTTGATGATGTCCTTGAGGTAGATCACGCCATACAACTCGGCGCCACGACAGACCGCCAGAGGGGTGCCCCCCAATCGCGACACCTGCTCGAAGCACTGGTCGAGCTGATCGGGCACCACACCGCCGCGGGAGCGCACAAACCCTTTGATCGCATCCACTGCCCCCTTGCGGAACTCGATGCCATCGGCGCTGTCGGACCCGCTCATGCGGGTGCGGGCCGAGAAGTCGATGCCGCTGGCGCTGGCGGGCTCAAACGGCAAGGCGGCACCGAGTTTCTCGGCCAATCGCACGATCGAACGCCCCTCAGGGGTCTGGTCAAAGCAGCTGGCGCCGTAGGCCACGACGGCCAGCTCGGCCGAGCTGTAGCCGCCGACGGGCAGAAACTCCTCGGCGAGCCGGTTGCCCAGGGTGATCGTGCCGGTCTTGTCGAGCACCAGGGTGTTGACATCACCGCAGGCCTCGACCGCCCGTCCCGAGGTGGCGATCACGTTGAACTGCGCCACCCGGTCCATGCCGGCAATGCCGATGGCACTGAGCAGGCCGCCGATGGTGGTCGGAATCAATGCCACCAGCAGGGCCACCAGCGTCACCACCGAAGGGGGCTTCTGCAGAAAGCCCGCCACCGGTGACAGGGTGGCCACCGCGATCAGGAACACCTGGGTCAGCACCGCCAGCAGCACGGTGAGCGCGATCTCGTTGGGGGTCTTGCTGCGCTCGGCCCCTTCGACCAGGGCGATCATGCGATCGATGAAACCCTTGCCGGGATCGGCGCTGATGCGCAGCGTGAGCTGATCGGACAGGATCCGGGTGCCGCCGGTCACCGACCCGGCCACATCGGAACCGGCCTCTTTGAGCACCGGCGCCGATTCGCCGGTGATCGCCGACTCATCCACCGACGCCACGCCGGCGATCACCTCGCCATCGGCGGGGATCACATCGCCGCCCTGCACCAACACCACATCGCCGCGCCGCAACGCCGACGAATCCACCAGCTCGATGCTGCCATCAGGCAGCTGGCGCCGGGCCTGGGTGCGAGCCTGGGTCCGGCGCAGGGCATCGGCCTGGGCCTTGCCCCGGCCTTCGGCCAGGGCCTCGGCAAAGTTGGCAAACAGCAGCGTCGCCAACAGGGTGAGGCTGATCAAGGCGTTGAAACCGCGCTCCCTGGCCCCTGCCGCCGCATCCAGCAGCCGCGGCTCGATGGTGAGCGCCAGGCACAGCACCGTGCCGCACCAGACGACGAACATCACCGGGTTGGCGACGGCCAGACGGGGGTCGAGCTTGCGAAACGCCTCGACAATCGCCCGTTGCAGCAGGCCCTGCTGACGGGGACGCTCGAGGTAGCGGCGCTCTTGGCGAGGGCCCCGCGGCATGCGGGGAAACAACACACGCGTGGAAGTGGGCATGTCAGGACGCCAGGGTGAGCGCTTCGGCGATGGGCCCGAGGGCCAGCACCGGAAAGAACGTCAGGGCCCCCAGGATCACCAGCACCACGGCGGTGACGCCGGTGAACAGGCCGGTGTCGGTGCGCAGGGTGCCGGGACTGGGTTCCAGGGCCGGCTTGCGGCGCACGCCATCGGCCAGAGCCACCAGAGCAGCAATCGGCAGGTAGCGACCGCCCAGCAGGCTGAGGCTGGCGCTCAGGTTCCACCACGGCGTGCCGTCCCCCAGGCCCTCGAGCCCGCTGCCGTTGTTGGCGGCCGCCGAGGCGTACTCATAGACCACCTGGCTGATGCCATGGGAGCCGGGGTTGCTGATGCCTGCCCATGACGGGCCGCCCGCCAGGGTGAGGGCGGCAGGAATCAACACGAACAGCGGGTGGATGAGCAGCACCAGGCTGGCCCACACCACCTGGGCCTTTTCCACCTTGCGGCCAAGAAATTCAGGGGTGCGCCCCACCATCAACCCGGTGAGGAAGACCGCCAGCAGAGCGAACACCAGCAGGTAGGCCATGCCGGTGCCCTGGCCGCCGAACACCACCTGCAAGAACAGATTGAACAGAGCCGTGAGGATCGTCAGGGGCATGGCGGCATCGATTGCCCCATTCACGGCGCCGGTCATCGTGCCGGTGGTCACCGTTGCATAGAGCCCGGTGAGCCCGGTGCCAAAGCGCAGCTCCTTGCCCTGAAGATTGCCGCCGCTGATCCAGCTGCTGAGCAATGGGTTGCCGGCCTGCTCGGCGGCCATGGCCACCACGGCACCGGCGATCAACAGGCCGAAGACCAGGACCAGCAGCAGGCTGCTCTGGCGCCGATTGCCCACAAAGCGCCCAAAGGCGTCGATCGTGGCCGCCGGGATGATCAACATCGCCCAGGTGCTCACGAGGTTGGTGAGCAGGGTGGGATTCTCGTAGGGATGGGCGGCGTTGGCGCTGACAAAGCCACCGCCGTTTTCACCCAACTGCTTGATGGCCTCGAACAGGGCGATCGGGCCACGGGGCAGCCACTGCTGGCCCCCCTCGAGGGTGGTGATCTCAAGCGGCGACGCCAGGGTCATCGGCACACCGCTCACCAGCAGGAACAGGGCCAGTAACAGCGACGCCGGGATCAGCACCCGGCTGAGGGCGCGCAGCAGATCGCGGTAGAAATTACCCAGCGGCCGGCCGCTGAAGCCGCGAATCACGGCAAACCCCACCGCCAGGCCGGTGGCTGCCGACACGAACATCAGAAACTGCATGGCCCCCAGCTGGGCCAGGTTCCCCAGGCTCTGCTCGGGGATCAGGTGCTGCTGGTCGGTGTTCGTGAGAAAAGAGAGCGTGGTGTGCAGGGCCAGATCCCAGCGCAGACCGCCAAAACCCAGGGGGTTCAACCAGGTTGGTTGCCACACCAGCAACGCCAGGGCCACCAGGCCAAACAGCGCATTGCTGATCAGCAAGGGCAGCAGGTACCCCCAGGGCGAATCAGCCGGGCGGCCCGTCTCACCGATCCAACGCAACAGGCCCGACTCAAGCGGAGTTAACCAGCGATCCCAGGCCGGCTGGGGCCTGTCGTCGAACACGGCATAGAGGTGACGGCCCAGCACTGGCGCCGTCAGCACCACCACCGCCAACAGAGCGGCAGCGAGCAGCCACGGAAGCATGCAGCCTGCAGTTCAGAACACCTGACCTTCGCTGGACCAGCACCGGACGCGCAACTACCGAACGGTAGAGAGCCTCTCTGCCCTCCTCGTTGCTCACCGTGACAACGCCTTGCTTCAGCAGCACAGGAGACGCAACACCTGGCCAACCCGAGGTCAGCAGGCAGGCCAGCGCCCAGGCCAAAGGCTCAGCTCAGGGCGAACAGCCGGTCGTGCTGGTAGTGCTCCGGCTTGTTGAAGCCATCGTGCTGGAGCATCTTGCGAATCTGAATGATCTCCTTGCGCTGGGCCATGATGATGGTGCGGGCCAGCCTGCGAATGGTGGGATTGCTCGATTGTTTGA